>CAUVOF010000028.1:0-21417 GCA_963553325.1 uncultured Cardiobacterium sp. | reverse complement strand
CGCCCAGGCTTGCAGGAATTCCTGCCAGTGTTCGCTTTCCTGGTCTTGCAGGAAGTTCATCGCTTCATCAATGCACTGCTGGTAGCTCGCCGGGTTGAGGTTGCCGCGCATCAGCTCGAAACGCAGGTAAACGAGGTAGGTGTTCAGCACGTCGGTTTCGCAGTAATCGCGGATGCCTTTGAGGTCGCCGTTTGCGTAGCGCTCTTGTACGGCGCTGCCGTCCATCGCCAGTTTGCCGGGGAAGCCGCAGAGTTTGGCGACGTCATCCAGGCTCGCCACGGTGCGCGCCTGGTAGCCGGAGAGGACGTCCATCAGGTCAATGTGCCGCCAGTGGTAGCGGTTTTGGTAGTTGTTGTATTTGTAGTCTTTGTCATCCACTTCAAAGTAGCGCTGCGCGTTGATGCCGTGGAAGAGGGCGCGGTAGTGCAACACCGGCAAGTCGAAACCGCTGCCGTTCCAGCTGACCAAGGTCGGCGCGTATTTGTCGATGCCCTGGAAGAAGCGCTGCACGATTTCATATTCGCTGCTCGTCTCATCGCCGAGCGACCAGATTTTCAGCCCCTGCGCGGTTTTCATGGCGACCGAAATGGCGACGATTTTGTGCAGGTGGTGACGCATGAAGGTGCTGCCCGTTTCGGCAAGGCGCTCGCTGCACATCATACGGTAGAGGGTGGCGTCGTCCAGTTCTTGCGCCGGGTGGTTGAGCAGGCGGTAGGCGGCGACGTCGGCGACGGTTTCGATGTCGAAGATGAGAACGTTATGAATCATGGTGGTGGTTTTGGGTTTGTTATGCGGGGCGATTTACATACAGGGTAGCGGGGTTCGTGTATGTAAATGGAGGTGGCGGATGCGGACGGGCGTGTTTCAGTCATGGTTTGCTACGCCTGCAATCCGGCTCTGTACGCTACTGGCGTGAAGGTATTAACGGTGGAGAAAGCAGGCGTCCATGCGTGAATGTTACCCCAACTCTCCCCGACTCCCCCGCTTCGCAGGGGAGGGTGGGCGATTTGTAAACACACCCGGAGGGTTATTCGCTCCCGCCTGTTTTCAGGAGCGCATCGCTGCGTATTGTGCCTTTTTCGCTTTCGATGGTGGTGAGGTATTGCGGCAGTTCCCAGGCGCCGCCGGCGAAGCCTTTGCACAGGCTGTCGGGTTCGAAATAGCTTTTGACGAAGTCTTTGCCGTCCCATTGGTAGGTCATGATACTCCAGCAGTCGCCAATTCCACGGGATTTTTGTAGGATGCCGGTTTTTTCGTCATAGCTGTTTAGGCGGTTGTCGTAGGTTTTTTCGATGGTTTTCAGGTCGCGGCTGACGAGGGTGTAGAGGTTGCCTACGACGTTGTAGGCGGAAAACCAGCAGGGGCTTTCGCTCAGGTAGTGCGCTTCGTCCAGCGGGTAGAGGGTGATGACGGCGTATTCGCTGTCGATGCCGCGCTCTGCATCGCGCGGGCAACGGTCGTGGTGGTCGTCTTTTTCGCTGAGGTTGAAGTATTCGTCTTCGCTGATGTAGTGCGCGGCGAGCAGTTTTTTCATGGTTGCAAAGTCGGCATCGTTTTTTTTCAGTTCGCGCGGGGCATCTTGCGGTGGGGTGACGGCTTTGATAACGGGCAGCGCGGCGGGGGCGAGTACGGCGTTTTCGTTGTTGCCGCGTTTGATGAGGGCGGAGGCGGTATCCACGCGCTCCTGGAAGTCGTCCATTTTCAGCAGGACGGCGTTGGCGCCAACGGTGGAGAGCCGCCACTCTGGTTTTTTCGCGTTTTCGCGGAAGGTGATGCTGCTGTCTTTTTTCTGTACGGCGGCGAGCAGCGCCTCGGTTTGTGCCGGGTCGAGGTTGGCGCTGCCATCGTCTTGCAGGGTGATGTTGGCGATTTTTTTGCCGTCTATGTGCATTTCTACTTGTGCTGGGGCGCTTTCGGCGCTGGCGTCGAGGAGGCTGATGGCGCCTTGTACGGCTTCGTTTTCGCCTGCTTTGCGGGTAAATTGGACGGAAACGGGCGGGTCGTCGCCTTCGTCGCTTTGGTAGCCGGCGGCGCGGCAGGTGCCGCTGTTGTCGCAGACGATTTGCCAGTCGCCGTGTTCGAAGTCGATGCCGTCCAGCGCAAGGGCGGTAACGGGCGCGGCGAGGAGGAGGGCGAGTTTTTTTTGTTTCATGGTGTTCCTTTTTTAGGGCGAATGGATGTCGTGGGAAGGTTGTTGGGTTACGCGCTGCACGCTAACTCAACCTACGCGGTGAGGCGGTTATTTTTTCTTCCAAGCGCCGCCGCTTTGGTACCACCAGCCGCTTTGTGCCTGGCTAATCCAGCGTTCGGCAAAGGTTTTCTGGATTTGTCCTGCCCAGCCGGGTTGGTTGTTGGCGTCCGCGATGGCTTGGTAGAGCGCTTTGCGGTCTTTGTTTTCGGCGCTGACCAGTTGGTTCATGCGCGCACGGTCGGCAAGGCTCGCCGCATTGGCGTCATGCACGGCGACGAGGCCGTCGGCGGTAAGACCGACGGCGCCGCTGTCAAGGAAGGGGCGCAGCTCGCTAAAGCGGCTCGCCATGCGCGCCTTGATTTGTTCGATTTGCGGGGAAGAGGCGTTGAAGTCCACGTTTTGTGCGTGCGCCTCGCCACTGATAGCACTGAGGGCTGCGACGACCAAGCGGCGCGGGTCAAGCGCGCTCTGTTCGTCTTTTTTCGCCTTGCTGCTTGATGGCAGCGGCGCGGCGCTATCAGTTTTGCCGTCGTCGTTTTGTTTGTGCCAGACGTCGAGGATGATTTGGTCCGCCGCTTTTTCCACGGCGGCCGCCGGGAAGTAGATGTTGACGGTAACGCAGGAAACGATGGCAGCGGGGGCGAGCAGGGCGAGGCTACGTTTGTACATGGTTCTCTCCCGGTAGCGGGTTATTCTTTGGCGCGTCCGAGGTATTCGCCGCTGCGGGTATCAACGCGGATGACGTCGCCGATGTTCATGAAGAGCGGCACACGCACGACCGCGCCGGTTTCCAGTGTTGCCGGTTTGCCGCCACCGCCGGAGGTATCGCCGCGCAGGCCGGGGTCGGTATCGACGACTTTGAGTTCGACGAAGTTCGGCGCGGTGACGCTGATGATGTTGCCGTTCCAGAGGACGACGGTGCATAGTGCCTGTTCCAGCATCCATTTGTCGGCGTCGGCGACGGCGGCTTTGTCCGCTTGCAGTTGTTCGAAGGTTTCCGGGTGCATGAAGTGCCAGCTGTTTTCGTCTTTGTAGAGGTACTGCATTTCGGTTTCGTGCACGTCGGCGGCTTCGACGCTGTCGCCGGATTTGAAGGTACGCTCGATAACGCGGCCGGTTTTCAGGTTGCGCACTTTGACGCGGTTGAAGGCTTGTCCTTTGCCGGGTTTGACGAATTCGTTTTCGACGATGTTGTAGGGGTCGCCGTCCAGCATGATTTTCAGGCCGGCCTTGAATTCGTTGGTTGAGTAGTTCGCCATGGGTTGCTCCTATGTGAAATGGTAATGGGGTGGGGGTTAGACGTTGAAGCGGAAATGGATGACGTCGCCTTCCTGAACGCGGTAGTCCTTGCCTTCGAGGCGCCATTTGCCCGCTTCTTTCGCGCCCGCTTCGCCATGATAGCGGATGAAATCGTCGTAGGCGATGACTTCGGCGCGGATGAAGCCGCGTTCGAAATCGGTGTGGATGACGCCGGCGGCCTGCGGCGCAGTAGCGTTTTCCGGCATCGTCCAGGCGCGCACTTCTTTAACGCCGGCGGTGAAGTAGGTGCCGAGGCCGAGTAGTTGGTAACCGGCACGGATGACGCGATTCAGTCCCGGCTCGCTGAGGCCGTAGCTGGCGAGCAGTTCGCCCTGCTCTTCCGGGGCGAGTTGCGACAGTTCGGCTTCTATTGCCGCGCAGACGGTGACGACGACGGCATCGGCTTGTGCCGCCTTGTCGCGTACTTGCTGTACGTAGGCGTTGTCACCGTCGATGTGTGCTTCGTCAACGTTGGCGACGTACATCATTGGTTTCATTGTCAGCAGGAAGAGTTCGCGCAGTGCTTTGCGCTCTTCGTCGCTCATCGGCAGGGTACGGGCGAGGTTGCCGTCTTCCAGATGCGGCGCAAGGCGGGCGATGATGTCCAGTTTCAGTTTGGCGTCTTTGTCGCCGCCTTTGGCGACGCGCACGAGGCGCTGTTGTGTTTTTTCTAATGAGGCCATGTCGGCGAGAATCAGCTCGCTTTCGATGACCTGGATGTCGGCGAGCGGGTCAATTTTGCCCGCGACGTGGACGACGTCGTCGTTATCAAAGCAGCGCACCACCTGGGCGATGGCGTCGGTTTCGCGGATGTTGGCAAGGAACTGGTTGCCCAGGCCTTCGCCTTTGGATGCGCCCGCGACGAGTCCGGCGATATCGACAAATTCCATCGTCGTTGGTAGCACCCGCTCCGGTTTGACGATGGCGGCGAGCGCGTCCAGGCGCGGGTCAGGCATGTAAACGATGCCGGTGTTGGGTTCGATGGTGCAGAAGGGAAAGTTTTTCGCGTCTATCCCGGCGTTGGTCAAGGCATTGAAAAGTGTCGATTTGCCGACGTTCGGCAGGCCGACGATGCCACAGTTAAATCCCATAGTATGTTTCTCTTTGGTTTCGCATGAAACGGTGTGTTTCAGCCGCTGCCATGCAGGCGGTGCATCGCTTTTTCCGCGCCCTCGCGCAACAGGATTGGTAGCACGGCGAGGCTGCGTGCGATGGCGTCGTCGATTTTTTCTTGCTCGGCTTTGCCGGGCGGATGAAGGACGTAATCGACGACCTGGTTGCGCTCGCCCGGATGGTTGATGCCGAGGCGCAGACGGTAGAAGTCTTTGCTATCGAGGGCGGCAATGATGTCGCGCAGGCCGTTGTGACCGCCGTGGCCGCCGGAAAGTTTTAGTTTGGCGCTACCTTCCGGTAGGTCGAGTTCGTCGTGGACGACGAGGATTTCTTCCGGCGCGAGGTCGTAGAAGCGCGCGACTGCGCTCACCGCGCGACCGCTGGCGTTCATAAAGGTGAGCGGTTTGAGCAGGTGTAGCGGCTGGTGGGCGAGGGCGATTTTGCCGTATTCGCCCTGAAATTTTTTTTCTTCGACGAGGCGTCCGCCCTCGCTGGCAGCCAGTTGATCCAATAGCCAAAAACCCGCGTTGTGGCGGGTTTTTTGGTAGCGGGCGCCGGGGTTGCCGAGGCCAACAATCAGTTTAATCATCCACGCTTACTTGGCGCTGTCGTCGCCTTCGCTCTCTGCAGCTTCTTCAGCAGCACCACGCGGGTGGGTGATTTGCGCGACAACCGCATCGGCGCGTTCGTCGTCGTGCAGCAGGCGTACGCCTTCCGGCAGTTTCAGATCGCGCAGGTGGATAACGTCGCCAATGGCAACTTCTGCCATATCGACTTCGATGCTCTCCGGCAGGTGGCGCGGACGGCAGACAATTTCCACGCTGTTAAGATGGTGCTCAATCAGACCGCCGGCTTTGCCGCCAACGCTGGTGTCTTCGTTGATGAAGTGCAGGCTGACGGTTGCTTGCAGCTCTTGCCCACGAACAACGCGCTGGAAGTCCATGTGTTGGTAGAGCGGTTTGTAGAGGTGGCGCTGTACGTCGCGGACAATGACTTCCACGTCGCTTTGTCCTTCGACTTGCAGGCAGATGATTTGCGAGTAGAAGCTGTTAAAGCGGCCGAATTTGACCAGGTCGTCCTGTTTGACGGCGATGGCCAGCGGGGCGCTATCGCCACCGTAAACGATGGCTGGTACCAGGCCTTGACGACGCAGGCGGCGGCTCGCACCTTTCCCGCTGTCCTGGCGAACGGTAGCGCTCAGGGTGTATGCATATTCACTCATAGGTTTCTCCGTAAAGATAAAAAAGAGCGCTTGCGACCAGCGCTCTTTGGGGTTGTTCGCGGTTCGTCGTTAGTTGACGAATAGCGAGGATATGGATTCTTCCACGTGGATGCGGCGGATGCTTTCGGCAACGAGACCAGCAATGGAAAGCACGCGGATTTTTTTGCAGGCTTTCGCCGCTTCACGCAGGGCGACCGAGTCGGTCACAATCAGCTGATCCATGCCGGATTTTTCGATGTTCTCAATCGCGTTGCCGGACAGGATGGCGTGCGTGCAGTAGGCGGTTACGCTGCGCGCCTTGCGCTCTTTCAGTGCGGTCGCCGCGTTGGCTAGCGTTCCCGCGGTATCGACCATGTCATCGACGATAATGCAGTCGCATCCTTCGATGCTGTCGCCGATGATGTTCATGATTTCTGATTCGTTCGGGCGCGGACGACGTTTGTCGATAATCGCCAGTTTGGCATCTATTTGTTTGGCGGTGGCGCGGGCGCGCAATACTCCACCAACGTCCGGCGATACCACTACCGGGTTTTTGAAATCTTGTGCCAGCAAGTCATTCAGGATGATTGGCGTGGCGTAAATGTTGTCCACCGGGAAATCGAAAAATCCCTGTATTTGGTCGGCGTGCAAGTCCAGCGTCAAAACGCGGTCAATACCGACACCAGCAATCATGTTGGCAACCACTTTGGCGGAAATCGGTACGCGGGCAGAGCGCGGACGACGATCCTGACGAGAGTAGCCAAAGTAGGGGATAACAGCGGTGATGCGGTTGGCAGAAGCACGACGCAGGGCATCACTCAATATCAGCAATTCCATGATGCTGTCGTTGGTAGGATGACTGGTCGGCTGAATAACAAAAACATCCTTACCACGGACGTTTTCTTGTAGTTCTACCCGTATCTCGCCATCAGAAAATTTATCCACGATAGCGTTGCCAAGCGGCAAGCCGAGATGCTGGACAATCTGACGGGCAAGTTGCGGATTCGCATTACCCGTGAACACGGTCATACTGCCTCTGGACACGTTTCACCTTGGTTTTGGGTAGAAAAAGATGGCTGGGGTGGAAGGATTCGAACCTACGAATGCCGGGATCAAAACCCGGTGCCTTAACCACTTGGCGACACCCCAAAGGTTGATAACGGACTATCCGCCCGTCCTCTGCCTTGCGGCGAGAAGGCGCGCATTATAGCGATTTGTCATGCGCACGCAAGCCGGGTGGCCGTTTTTTTGTTCATCTATTTATATTGTCATCATTTTTTGCACGACAAGCTTCATTTGGTAGTCTTTTTGTTTCAAGCGGATGCTGCGGTAATAGGCGCCCTGCCAGTCGCGCACATCGACTTGCCAACCATCTGCCTTGAAGCTTTCGTCGCTGCGCTGGTTAATCAGCCATTGTGCGATGGATTCGAGCGGTAGCGGCATGCCGATTTCTTTGGCCAGCTCTTCTTTGCTCATTACTTCTTCGCGCGCGCCTTCGCGTACGTTTATCACGCCGCCGCGGTAATCAATGCGCATCCGCTCCTGCCCGAACGGGTCGGTGATGACCAGCAGTTCGTCTTGTTTGTTATGCGTCCACGCCATGTTGGCATTGACGCCTTTGTCTTCGCAGCCGCGATTATGGTGGCATTCGGGGTAACGCAGGGCGATTTTGCCTTCGGCGCGCCAATGCTGCGGGTTGAGCGTCGCGGTGTAACCGATGTTTTCGTCTGCGGGCGGGGTTTGCGCACAGCCGGCGAGCAGTAAGACGAGGGCAAATGCCGTCAGTTTATTTTTTCTTGTCATGGTCCAGTCCCAGTTTTTTGCCAATGGATTTGAGGGCGACGTTATCCGGCTGCCCCTGTTTTTCGTAGCGATAGACTTCGGCGGCGAGCGCTTTGTCGCCGGAAGCGTCGAGTACTTCGATGTAGTGCGCGGAAATTTCGTTGTTGCGGTAGGCGGCGTAGGCACGACGCAGCCAGTTGAGAGCGTCTTCGGTTTTGCCCTGGCGGTAGAGCAGCCAGCCGTAGCTGTCCTGAATGGCGGGCGAATCGGGGTAGAGTTTGATGGCAGCTTCTATCAACTCCGCCGCTTTTTCGTCGTTGTTGCCCTGGGTAAGCAGCATGTAACCGTAGGCGTTGAGCGCGTCGATATTGGCAGGGTCAATGGCGAGGATTTTGTTGAACTGCGCTTCGGCGTCTTTGATGTCGCCGCGTGCCGCATGCAGTTCGGCGAGGACGTAGAGCAAATCCGCTTGGTCGGGGTAACGCGCCAGCGCTTCTTTCAGCAGTTTTTCCAGACGCCGCCATTGCTGCGCCTGCTGCAACTGCGCTGCCTCTATCAGGTAGGTATCAAGCACCTGCGCGTCATCGGGAAATGCCGTGCGCAAGCTGGCAAAACGCGCCTGTGCCTTGTCGTAGTCGCCACGGGCGAAGGAAAGCAACGCCAAGCGTTCCTGTGCCTGCATATAGCGCGGCGAATCTTCGCTGATTTCGCCGAGCAGTTTCGCCGCCTCGTCCTTCTGCCCGCTGCGTTCGGCGGCATTGGCGACGAAAAAGAGGTAACTGTTCATGTCGATGCGCTGCGTATCAAGCAACTCGCGAAACGCCTGCAACGCCGCCGGATAATTGCCCGCCGAGGCGTAGAGCTGCGCGACGAGCTGCCGCACCGTCGCGTCCTGCGGGCGCAGCTCTTTCCAGCGTAGAGCGAGGGTAATCGCATCCTGCCACTGATAATGCGCGACCAGCATATCGACGTAGGCAGAAAGCAGGTTGATATCCTGCGGGTGGCGGGTGGTGATGCGGTCCATAATCTTGCGTGCTTCCTGCAGCTTGCCGATGCTCGCCAGCACCTGCGCCTGCATCAGCTCCAACTCGCGCCAGTTGCCGTCTAGGGCGCTGGCGTCGGCAAAGGCCTGCACGGCGGTCGTTACCTTGCCCTGCTCCTTCGCCATCAGTCCCAAATAATAAAGAAGATAGGGGTTCTGCGGGAATTGCGCGCTCAATTTCTGCAACAGCGCGAGACGGGTGCTACTGTCCGGGTATTCCGCCAACACGCGGAAAATCTGCGCCACATTCTGCGGGCCGCCGTCGCCTTCCAGCAACGCCGACATCTGCGTGAGCGCCTCATCCGCGCGACCGTCGGCGAGCAAGACGCGCAACAGCGCCAGCCGCGCCTCATTGTCCTGGGGAAAGGCATCGAGCCAGACGCGGGCAATCTTCTCGGCACGGGGGAAATTGCGCGTATCCCAGGCGAGGCCGTAACCATACTCCAGCGCGTCATACTCGCCGCTTTGCACCGCGACATCAGCAATCGTATCGAGCGCGTCGCCGAACTTGCCCGCATGATCCTCAAAGCGCGCAGTCATCGCGCCATAGAGCCACTGCGAAGACTGCGACCACTGCTGCTGCGAACGCTTTTGCGCGGGCACGGCCAACACCTGCCCGGTGAAAACGGGCAGGGCGCAGAAAAGAGCCAAAGACAAACGGTTACGACGTGGCAATTTAGACACCATCGGCTGAAAGAGAAAGCGCGATAGCTTAAAATACCTACATGAAACTTTTAATGACCATATGTTGAACCCCAACGACCAAGCCGGCAAAAACATTACCGCCTACGGCCTCAACCACCACACCGCTGACGCCGCCCTGCGCGAAAAATACGCCTTCAGCCCGGAAGAAACCCTGGCAGCGCTTGCTGACTGCCGCGTTGCTACCGGCGCGAGCGAAATCGCCCTGCTTTCTACCTGCAACCGTAGCGAAATCTACGCCGTCGGTGGCGATGCCGGACAACTGGCGCGCTGGCTTGCCGCGCACAAACACACCACGCCGGACGCGCTCGAAACCCTCACCTTTCACTACCGCGACCGCGACGCCATCCGCCACATCTACCGCGTCGCCAGCGGGCTGGATTCGCTCATCCTCGGCGAGCCGCAAATCCTTGGCCAACTCAAACAAGCCTACCACCTCGGCAAAAAAGCCGGCACCATCGGCGGCGTACTAGAGCGCCTCTTTCAGCAAAGCTTTTCGGTTGCCAAACAAATCCGCCACAGCACGCAAATCGGCGCCAACAACGTCTCCGTTGCCGCTGCCGGCGTCAAACTCACCCACCGCTTCTACGACGACCACAACCGCCGCACCGCGCTCATCGTTGGCGCCGGTGAGACCGCACAACTCGTCGCCAAATACCTGAAAGACAACGACATCAAGCGCCTCATCATCGCCAACCGCACCCTCGCGCACGCGCAAAGCCTGGCCGAAGCGCACGGCGGTTTCGCCATCAGCCTCGAACAACTGCCGGCGCAACTGCACGAAGCCGACATCATCATCGGCGCAGCGCGCAGCGACCACATGCTCATCACGCGCGAACACCTCAAAGAATCTCTCAAACGGCGGCGTAACGCGCTGCAAGTGCTCATCGACCTCGCCATCCCGCGCAACTTCGACCCCGCCATCGACACCCTAAACCAGGCCTTCCTCTACAGCGTCGATGACCTCGAACAAATCATCGACGACAACCTCAAAGCGCGGCAAAGCGCGGCGCGCCAGGCAGAAGCCATCATCAACCTCTACGGCGATGACTTCATCGGCTGGCTACGTTCCAAGCCGCAACAACAAATCGTGCGCAAAATGCGGGAAAACGCCAACACCATCCGCGAACAACTCCTGCAAGAAAGCTACCGCCGCCTGGCCCACGGCGAAGACCCGGCGCACCTGCTCGAACAACTCAGCCGCAAACTCACCAACAAACTGCTGCACAACCCGAGCGAACTCATCCACGCCATCCCGCCCGACCACAAAGATTGGCTCGCCATCATCGCCGACACCTTCAAAACCGAGACCCACTGACACATGCACCCCGCCATCCGCGAAAAACTCGCCAGCCTGCGCGAACGCCACGACGAACTCAACGGCCTGCTCGCCCTGCCCGAAACCGCAGCCAACCCCGAACAACTGCGGCGCTACGCGCAAGAGCACGCCCAACTCGCGCCGATAATCGCCATCCTCGACGACACCGAAGCGCTAGAGCGCCAACTGGCAGACCTTGCCGAACTCGAAGGCGACCCGGAAATGGCCGAACTCGCCGCCGCCGAACGCCCGACGCTGGAAGCACAAATCGCCGCCAACGAACACCAACTGGCGCGGCAGATGATACCCAAAGACCCGCTCGACGGCGCCGACATCTACCTCGAAATCCGCGCCGGCACGGGGGGCGACGAAGCCGCCATCTTCGCCGGCGACCTCTTCCGCATGTACGGCAAATACGCCGAACAAAAAAACTGGAAAATCGAAATCCTCAGCGAAAACCCCGGCGAACACGGCGGCTACAAAGAAATCATCAGCCAAATCAGCGGCAACAACGTCTATTCCACCCTCAAATTTGAGTCCGGCGCGCACCGCGTACAGCGCGTCCCCGAAACCGAATCCGGCGGCCGCATCCACACCTCCGCCGCCACCGTTGCCATCCTGCCCGTTGGCGACGACATCCAGCCGATAGAAATCAACCCCGCCGACCTCAAAGTCGATACCTACCGCGCCTCCGGCGCCGGCGGGCAGCACGTCAACAAAACCGACAGCGCCATCCGCATCACCCACCTACCGAGCGGCATCGTCGTCGAATGCCAAGAAGAGCGCTCACAGCACAAAAACCGCGCCAAAGCGATGCGCCTGCTTGCCGCGCGCCTCTTGGACGTAGAGCGCACCAAAGCGCAAAACGAACAGGCGGCCGAGCGCAAAAGCCTGGTCGGCAGCGGTGATAGAAGCGAACGCATCCGTACCTACAACTACCCGCAAAGCCGCGTCACCGACCACCGCATCAACCTCACCCTCTACAACCTCGCCGACATCCTCGAAGGCGACCTCGACAGCGTCATCACCCCGCTGCAACAAGAACAAGAAGCCAACGCCCTGCTCGACCTGCAAAACAGCCTGTAAATTTACATACACGAAACCCGCTACTGCGTATGTAAATCGCCCCCACCGCCTTAACCCGAAAACAGCCATGCGCTTCCTCGCCATACTCATCCCCGTCCTCGCCTTCATTGGTGGCATCTACTACTGGAGCCGCGACCCGCTTGCCGACGTTGCCCGCGATGCCCACGGCTTCATCGCCCTCACGCTGCCGGGCAAACATGACGCCGCCAGCGTCCTCATCCTTACCCCGCCGCATGCCGCTGCCGAACTCAACCAGCGTGCCGATGCCCTGCAACAGGCGTTACAACAAGAAAACATCCCCAGCGTGCGCGATTCGCGCTACCACAGCGACGACGCCGAGGACCGCCGCCGCTTCTACGCCCTGACACGCCAGCCTGGCCCCATCGTCTTTGTTGGCAACAAAGCATGCGCCAATCCGCCAGCCGCGGACGTTATTGCCGCTTACCGCGCCCGCTAAAAAACCGCCCACTCTCCGTAACAACGATTCTTTAATTATGTATCCCACACCAGAAGCTATCGCCCAATACATCGCCACGCACGCCTCCCCGACCAGCATCGCCCGCGGCATGCGTTATGAAGCGAACGAAGAAGAAATCACCGACAAAAAAGCCAGCTACTTTTGCTACGGCAGCCAGGGGGCGATATACCGCATCACCATCAATTACAGCAAAAAGCTCGACGTCAAATGCACCTGCCCCTATAGTTTCGGCGGCATCTGCAAACACAGCGTCGCCGCTCTCGAAGCACTCGCCAAACACATCCGTAACCAGCAAAGCGGCGCACAAACCACCACCCGGCAACCGCTGCGCTACACCCTAAACCCCGACCGCAGCATCAACCCCTCTGCCATCCTGCGCGACCTTGAACAGCGTAACGTCCATACACACTATGCCAAAGGCGATGAAGTCCGCGTCATCAAACGCAGCCGCGATACCGTCATTACCGCCTTTGACGACTGGGGTACCCACAGCGAGCAAACCCTCACCTACCGCCGCAGCGATAACACCTTAAGCCTAAGTTGCAACTGCCGCATTCAGGCGCGGGGCGAATACTGCCATCACGTGCTGTCCGCGTTGTATCACCTCCTTGACAACTTTGGCATCGACTACTTCAGCGACGACTACCCGGCGCGCCATCTTGCGCAAACCATGCGCGAATACGGCTTTGACCCGGATAACCCCGACGACCGCAAACACTTCGCTGCCGATATCACCGACCAAGGGCTGCGCGTTGTCCCGCGCGACCCGGCACTCGCCCCGTACGACATCTTTGAGCGCATCCGCCTGCCCGATGACGTACCTATCGCGGTGAGCGATTACGGCCACGCGCTAAGCGTTGAACTGCGCGGCGGACAATTTGTCGGCATCAACGTCATCGAAGGCAAATACAACAAAACCCGCACAGACCTTGCCACCCGCATCAAACCCCTAGACATCTACGACATCGAAAAACACGTCCTAAGCGGCCGCCACAGCCTCGGAGCCCTTACCCTCTGCTACAGCATCGAACGCATCGCCGATAACTACCGCAAACTACAATCCGAGCCGGGAACCATCATCCCCATCGTGCGCGAATTTGCCGACATCTGTCGCCAACTCACCTGCCCCATTTACGCCCACAACGCCGGCGACGGCTACGCGCGCGGCAACCTCACCCCTGTCACCCTCAATACCCGCGACCGGGTCAGCCTCGACCTTGAACTCGCCCGCGACGGCAACCTCTACCAAATCAACGCCCGCCTGCGCCTTGGCGACAAAGACTACGCGCTGACCAACAAACAACTGCGCATCACCCCGCTCTTCATCTACCACCAGGACACCCTCTACCCCGTCGCCGACCCGCAAATCACCAACGACATCGCCTGGTTTAGCACCCACCCACAAACCAAAATCGCCGCGCAAGACGCTGCCGAATTCCAAGAACTGGCGCTTGCCTCGCTCAGCCAGCGCTACCCCATCAAAAGCAAACACATCAAAACCGCGCCGAAAAGCGACGACGAAGCCGCGCCGCGCGCCCAACTCTACCTCGACGAACAAGACGGCATCATCAGCTTCCGCCCGCTCGTGCAGTACCCGGAGCGCCTCATCGACCCGACCAGCCAAGAGCTGCGTTTGCAACCCACCGCCGACGGCGACTACCTACAACGCCCGCGCGACGAAGCCCTCGAAGCCCGCCTCACCGACACCGTACGCGCACTGCACCCGGCATTCGCCAACGGCGCCCCCTACCAACTCGACGCGCTCGAACTCATCAAAGACCAATGGCTGCTGAACGCCGCCGACACCCTGCACGCAGCAGACATCGAACTGCTCGGCCTGAAAAACATCAAATACCCCTACAACCTCAATCGCCCAACCATCAAAAGCAGCACAACGAGCGGCATCGACTGGTTCGACCTGGAGCTTGCCATCAGCTTTGGCGACCAACACGTCAGCCTCAAAGACCTACAAAAAGCCGTCCTGAAAAAACAAAACTACATCACCCTCGGCGACGGCAGCATCGGCATCCTGCCGCAAGAATGGCTGGACAAAATCACCCCGTGGCTGAAAAGCGGCGACGTCAAAAAAGACCACATCCGCTTCTCGCCCTACCAACTCGGCATCATCGACGACCTCCTGCAAAACCTCGAAGAGCGCCCCGACTACCTCCTCGAACTGCAAGCGCGCTACCACCGCCTGCAAAACCTGCACGAACAACCGCCCGTTACCCCCTCGCCAGCGCTGCGCGCTACCCTGCGCCCCTACCAACAACACGGCCTCAACTGGCTCGCCTTCCTCCACCAAAACCGCCTCGGCGGCTGCCTTGCCGACGACATGGGCCTCGGTAAAACCCTACAAACACTGGCCTTCCTCCAGCACCTCAAAGACCAGGGCGAAAGCGCGCGCCCCAGCCTCATCGTCGCCCCGACCTCGCTCATCTACAACTGGCAAATGGAGGCCGAAAAATTCACCCCCGAACTGCGCGTCTATGCCCTGACCGGCGCCGAGCGCAACACCGACGCCGCGCACCTCGCCGCATACGACATCATCCTCACCACCTACGGCACCCTCACCCGCGACATCGAAACCCTACAACACATCCCCTTCAACTACGCCATCCTCGACGAAAGCCAGGCCATCAAAAACCCGCAATCACAGCGCTACAAAGCCGTGCGCCTGCTCAAAGCAGAAAACCGCCTCTGCCTCTCCGGCACGCCGATAGAAAACAACACCTTCGACCTCTACGCACAAATGAATTTCCTGAACCCAGGACTACTCGGCAACAACAGCCACTTCAAAAGCACCTTTGCCGACGCCATCGACAAACACAAAGACCACGACAGCGCCGCGCTTCTTGCCAAACTCATCCACCCCTTCATCCTGCGCCGCACAAAAGAACAAGTCGCGACCGAACTGCCGCCCAAAACCGAAAGCATCCTCTACTGCGACATGGGCACGGCACAGCGCAAACTCTATGAAGCGACCAAAAAACGCTACCGCGAACAACTCCTGCAGCAAATCGCCAGCGACGGTATCGAAAAAAGCCAACTGCACATCCTGGACGGCCTGCTCAAACTGCGGCAAATCTGCAACAGCCCGGCATTGCTCTCAGACAAAGAAGACTACGGCAACGACTCGGTCAAACTCGACCTGCTCACCGAAAACATCAAAGAAAAAACCGGCGCGCACAAAATCCTCGTCTTCTCCAGCTTCACCAAAATGCTTGCCCTTATCCAGGCACGGCTAGAAGCAGAAGGCATCCCCTACGAATACCTCGACGGCCGGACACGCAACCGCAAAGACAAAGTCGAAAACTTCCAAAAAAACGACGCCGTGCGCGTCTTCCTCATCAGCACCAAAGCGGGCGGCACCGGGCTGAACCTCACCGAAGCCGACTACGTCTTCATCGTAGACCCGTGGTGGAACCCGGCGGTGGAAAACCAGGCGATTGACCGCAGCCACCGCATCGGGCAGAACAAACACGTCATGGCATACCGCATCATCTGCAAAGACAGCATCGAAGAAAAAATCCTGGCGCTACAAGAGAAAAAACGCCACATCGCGGAGAGCATCATCAGCGTTGATGACGAAAAAAAATCCTTCGACCTCGACGAAGTGCGCAGCCTTTTCTCCTGATGCCATTCCCCTTAACAACAGCGAATGCTTCCCGGCAAGGCGTATCCTAAACAAACCGTCACAAACCATTTGCCAAGCCTCCTGCCCATCCCTACACTAGCGGCTCCATAGTCACACTGCCGTTGCCGCCCATGATTAAACGCATTCTTGCCTCTATCGCCGTCGTATGGCTCATCATCGCCATCCTCGCCCCGTCCTTTCTCGCACCACAAATAGACGAGCGCCTTCACGCCTTCCTCGAAGGCTCGGCGGCACGGCAGCTACAAGCGCGCGGCATCGAACTTGAGCTTGCAGACTACCGGCGCGGTTACTTCAGCAGCCAGGCAGACATCCGCGTCAGCATCCGTCCTTACAGCGGACAGCCGACCTGGTACAGCACCACCTTGCACGCGCGCATCAACCACGCGCCACTGCTCAACAGCGGCATCAACCTCTTTAGCGCCAACATCCGCAACGGCAAAAGCGATGGTCGTCTCGCCGCTTGGTTACCGGAAGATCACCTGCACCTGCAAACCCGCTTCGCCATTCTTGGGCAAATACACCAAATCATCCGCATCGCGCCGAACCGCACCCCGAATCTCGAAAGCGATGGCATCAGCCTGAGCTGGCACACCCATATCCGCGCGCCCGAACGCGGCAACGGCGAATGGTTACTGGGCAAACAACAATGGCTAGAAGGCCGCCGCCGCCTCGACATCAGCCGCAGCAGCGGCACCTACCGCAGCGATGGCGAAACCATCCGCCTCAGCGCCGCGCAAATCAACCTAAGTCGCCGCGACATCAGCACCAACCAAGAACAAAGCATTACCCTGTACAACCTGCAAGGCATCCTCACCCGTGCCGAACAGCGCTACAGCATCGAAGACATCAGCATCAAAAACCGCGACAACAGCGGCAAGCCCGTTACCCAGCGCTTGCAACACAGCGTCATCACCGCCTTCCTGCGTGATAACGGTAGCCTGCGCAACCTCGAAGCACAAACCAGCCCGACCTTTGAATTGCCCGCCGCCAAAGCATTTAACGGCGACCGCCTCTACCTCTCACTGCAGCAAGAATCCGACGGCAACCGCCTCATCATCACCAGCAACCTCGACCAAACCACGCACCTAAGCGGCAGTCTGCTTTTCCCGCTGCTCTTCCCGCCGCCGTACAACATCGAACAACTCAACGGCACACGCGGCGAATTCCGCCTCTACGGCAAATTCGCACGCGACAGCGGCCTCTTGCCACTGCTGCTACTTGCCCTTGGTCGGGAACGCCTGCCCGCTGACGAAGACGGCAATTACACCCTGCAAATTGACGTCAACGGCAACGAAGTCCGCGTCAATGGCAAAACCATGCTGCTTTTGCACTAATCTGCACTGACAACAAAACGCCCCTGCAACACGCAGTTTGCAGGGGCGCGCTTTGCGGCCGATTTCGCCGCTCTTACTTGCTGAGCATTTCGTCGCTGACCTCAATCAGGCGGATATCGTGCTGGCGGAAGTGCTGTTTGTAGAGTTCCGGCACGCCCGCTTCCGAGATGACGGCGGTGATGCGGTCAAAGTGGAAGAAGGTGCGGAAGGAGCGCTTGCCATATTTGGAACAGTCGGCAAGCAGATAGACTTCCTGCGCGTGCTCTGCCATGAGGCGGGTCAGGCGGGCGCGCTGTTCGTTGGTCGTCGTTAGCCCCGCTTCGAGGTCAATGCCATCGGCGCTGATGAAGGCTTTGGAAAAATGGCATTGGCGCAGGTTGTCGGTGGTAATCGCCCCTTCAAATGCCATTACGTCCTTGCGCAGCTCGCCGCCAAGCGCGTAAACGTTGGTGTTTTTGTGGACAGCGAGGATGGAAAGCGCATCGAGGCTGTTCACCATCACGTTTATCGGCACGTCCGGCAGGGCGCGCACGAATTCGAGCGTGGTCGTGCCGGAATCGACGATAAGCGAGTCGTCGATTTGATTGACGAGGTGCTGCGCCGCCCAGCGGCCAATCAGGCGCTTTGCTTCGATGTTCTGCGATTCGCGCAGGCTGCGTTTCAGCGGTGAAATGAATCGGTCGGCAGAGACAGCGCCGCCGTGCTGCCGTTTGGCAACGCCCTGTTCTTGCAGGTAATCCAGGTCGCGATAGATGGTCATCAGCGACACTTCAAAACGTTCTGCCAGCTCTTGGGAATTGACGACGCCTTGTTCGCTCAAAAGGGTTTGGATTTGCGCGCGCCGGTCAACAGTAGTGTCAGACTTCATGGACATTGAAGACATTTTTCATTCTCTGCGATCTGTGGGTTCACGAAAAATGTTACGGCGGCGGCTGTGATGTGTCAATGATTTTTGTGGATTTTTGCGGATTTTCGCCGCTATATCGTGTTGATATTTGTGGTTTTGTTGGCGCGTGGCAACAGTATACGTTATTATTCTTTTTCTTTTCAGGGTAATGCTGTTTTCCTGTCCTGTGTAGGGTGCGCCATCAATGCGCCGCCAGGGCGGCTTTTGTATGATGGTTATTCTACAAAAACGGGAGATTTTTATGTCCTTCATGTTGAAAGAAGCGCGCGAAACCGCAGCGATTGTCGCCAGGCAAGACGTGAGCAGTGCGCTCGCTCTCGCCGAAGCGCTGAAAAGCCAGCTGCCGCGTGGGGTGGTAACGGTGGCGCGTGGCACGTCCGACCACGCGCTCGGCTACCTCGGCTACTGGCTGATGCACACGCGCGGCATGCCGGTCGCCTCGCTGCCGCCGTCCTTAAGTAGCGTGCTGCAAACGCCGTGGCAGGTTCAGGGGTATTTGGCGCTGGCAGCGTCGCAGTCGGGCAGCCCGCCGGATGTCATTGCCATGCTGCAAGCGTTGCAAGCGGGCGGAGCGCAAACGGCGGCCTTGGTGAACGTGGTGCCGTCACCACTCGCCAATGCCTGTCAGCATCTGCTGCCGGTGCAGGCGGGCGAAGAAAAAAGCGTTGCCGCGACCAAAAGTTTTGTTGCGATGGTCGTTTTAGGATTGCATTTGCTCGCGCATTGGAACGACGACCGCCGCTTGCAGGAAGCGCTGAAAGCGTTGCCAGATAAACTGGAACAAGCGGCGCATGCTGACTGGTCGGCGGCAATCGAAGTGCTCAAGCCGCGCGAACGGTTGTTCGTCGTCGGCCGCGGTACTGGTTTGCCGGTCGCGCAAGAAGCGGCGTTGAAATGCAAAGAAACCTGCCAGTTGCAGGGTGAAGCGTTTTCCGCCGCCGAAGTGCGACATGGGCCGATGGTAATCGTGCATGATGGCTTGCCGGTGCTGCTGTTCGCGCCAAACGACCGCTACCAGGCGGACGCGCTGCAACTGGCAGAACAGTTCGCGGCGCGCGGCGCGCAGGTGCTGCTTGCTAGTAACGAAAAAATTGCCGGTACGGTGCATTTGCCGCTGATTGATGCTGGGCATGAAGCGTTGCAAGGGCTGACCGCGATTCTTTCCTGGTACGTCGCTGCCGCGCAGCTTTCGCAAGCGCGCGGGCTGAACCCGGACGAACCGCCGTATTTGCAGAAAGTAACGCAGACGGTGTGAGGGCGCTGAATCGCGGCGGGCATTGGCGTACAATGCCCGCCCATTTTTTTGATATTGAACGGCGTGTGGTATTCGCCGTAACAAGGAATTGACTATGCTAAACATCACTTTGCCCGACGGCAGCGTCCGTCAATATGAAAACCCGACCAGCGGCCGCGACATCGCCGCCAGCATCGGCAGCGGCCTCGCCAAAGCGGCGATTGCCGTGCGCGTCGATGGCGTTGAGCGCGACTTGAGCGACCCGATAACCGCTGACGCCGCCGTATCCATCATTACCGCCAAGGAAGAGGCGGGGGTGGACATCATCCGCCATTCCACCGCGCACTTGCTTGGCCACGCGCTGAAACAACTGTGGCCGGACGCGAAAATGGTCATCGGGCCGGTGATAGAAAACGGCTTTTACTACGACATCGACAGCGAACACCGCTTCACCCCGGAAGACCTGGAAAAGCTGGAAACGCGCATGAAAGAACTGGCGGCGACCGGTTATGCGGTTGAAAAAAAATGGACGCCGGTGGCGGATGCACGCAAGGCGTTCAACGAGCGCCACGAAGACTTCAAAATTCGCCTCATCGACGATTTCGACGACAGCGTCAAAGAAGTTGGTCTCTACCATCACCAAGAATACCTTGATATGTGTCGCGGGCCGCACGTGCCGCATATGGGGCACGTCAAGGCGTTCAAATTGACCAAACTTTCCGGCTCATATTGGCGCGGCGATGCGAGCGGCGAACCGCTGCAACGCATCTACGGCGTTGCCTTTGCCGACCAGAAAACGCTGGACGCCTATCTGCAACAACAGGCAGAAGCGGAAAAACGCGACCACCGCCGCATCGGCAAACAGCTCGATTTTTTCCACCTGCAAGAAGAAGCGCCGGGTATGGTTTTCTGGCACGCGAAGGGCTGGGTCATCTACCGCGAAATCGAGAACTATATGCGCGGCAAACTGCGCAAATATGGCTACGAGGAAGTGCAGGGGCCGCAAATTCTTGACCGCGCCCTCTGGGAAAAATCCGGCCACTGGGACAAGTTCGGCGGCAATATGTTCACCTGCACCATCGACGAACACGACTACGCCGTCAAGCCGATGAACTGCCCTGGACACGTGCAAATCTTCAACCAAGGGCTGCGCAGCTACCGCGAACTGCCGGTGCGTTACGCCGAATTCGGCATCTGCCACCGCAACGAACCGTCCGGCACGCTGCATGGTCTGATGCGGGTGCGTCGCTTCGTCCAGGACGACGGCCATATCTTCTGCACGCGCGGACAAATCCGCAGCGAAATCGAGCGCGCCTGCGAAATGGTGTATGAGGTTTACCGCGACTTTGGTTTCGATGAGGTCGAACTCGCGCTCTCTACCCGCCCAGAAAAGCGGGTTGGCTCTGACGAAATTTGGGATGAAGCCGAAGCTGACCTGCAAGCAGCGTTAGAAGCACAGGGCAAACCGTTCCGCCTGCAACCGGGCGAAGGGGCGTTCTACGGACCGAAAATCGAATTCACACTGAAAGACAGCCTCGGTCGCCGTTGGCAATGCGGCACGGTACAGCTTGATTTCTCTATGCCGGAACGTCTCGGCGCGCATTACATCGATGAAAACGACGTGCGACAAACGCCGGTAATGATTCACCGCGCCATCCTCGGCTCGCTAGAGCGCTTTATCGGCATCCTGATTGAGCAATATGCCGGGCAAATGCCGCTGTGGTTGTCGCCGGTGCAGGCGGTCGTTATGCCGATTACAGATGCCCAGGCAGACTACGTGAACGAGGTCGCGGAAAAACTCGCTGCGGCCGGTCTGCGCGTGGAAAAAGATTTGCGGAATGAAAAAATTAACTATAAAATCCGCGAACACACCTTGCAGCGCGTACCCTTCATGCTGGTCGCTGGCGACCGCGAAAAAGCGGCATCTTCTGTCTCCGTGCGCAAGCGCGACGGCAAAGACCTCGGCGTCATGAGCGTGGATGATTTCATTGCGCATTCGCTGCAACTTATCAGCACAAAAGCACAGGAGATTTAGCAATAGCTAAGCAACAAGAAACCCGTGTCAATGAAAA
>CAUVOF010000027.1:0-21717 GCA_963553325.1 uncultured Cardiobacterium sp. | reverse complement strand
TTATGAGCAAACAAATCTCGGAAGAACAGGAAAAAGCGCTGAAAGCGGTGCTGGCGCAACTGGACAAACAATTCGGCAAAGGCACGGTGATGCGTCTTGGCGACCAAACCACCGAACACGACATCCAGGCGATTTCCACCGGCTCGCTCGGCCTGGACATCGCTCTTGGCATCGGCGGTCTGCCACGCGGACGCATCGTCGAAATCTACGGCCCGGAATCCTCTGGCAAGACGACGCTCACCTTGCACGTCATTGCCGAAGCGCAGAAAGCAGGCGGCACGGCCGCCTTTATTGATGCCGAGCACGCCCTCGACCCGATTTACGCGCGCAAACTCGGCGTCAATACCGACGACCTCTACATCACCCAGCCCGACACCGGCGAACAGGCGCTGGAAATCGCCGATGCACTGGTGCGTTCCGGCGCGTTCAGCGTCATCGTCATCGATTCCGTCGCCGCACTCACCCCGAAAGCAGAAATCGAAGGCGAAATGGGCGACTCGCACGTCGGCCTGCAAGCGCGGCTGATGAGCCAGGCGCTACGCAAACTCACCGCCAACATCAAGCGCGCCAACACGCTGGTCATCTTCATCAACCAAATCCGCATGAAAATCGGCGTGATGTTTGGCTCGCCGGAAACCACCACCGGCGGTAACGCGCTCAAGTTCTACGCTTCTGTGCGCCTCGACATCCGTCGCACCGGTTCCGTTAAAGAAGGCGATGAAGTGCTGGGCAACCAAACCCGCGTCAAAGTGGTGAAAAACAAAGTATCGCCGCCGTTCAAACAGGCAGAATTTGACGTCCTCTACGGTCAGGGCATCTCGCGCATTGGCGAAATCATCGACCTCGGCGTCGCTATTGACGTCATCCAAAAATCCGGCGCCTGGTACAGCTACGGCAGCGACAAAATCGGCCAGGGCAAAGAAAAAGTCCGCGCCTACCTCACCGAAAAACCGGAGCTTGCCGCCGAAATCGAGGCAAAAATCCGCGAGCACTACATCGGCAACGCCGACGCCGAACTGCCGGTAAGCAGCGATAACGCCAAGGAAGACGCAGGCGACGAAGCCGCCGACGGTGATGAGCTCTTCTGATGACGCCCGGCGCGCCATTGAGGCGCGCTGCCTTGCCGCCTTGGCGCGGCGCGAACACAGCCGCGCCGAACTTGTCGCCAAACTGGGCGACTTTGAAGCCGCCGACATCACCGCCGTCCTCGACGACCTCGCCGCGCGTGGCTGGCAAAGCGACGCCCGCTTTGCCGAAAGCTACCTGCGCGGCCACAGCGGTTACGGTCGCCTGAAAATGCGCCATGAACTGGAAATGCGCGGCATCCGTGGCGAGCTTTTGCGCGAGACCCTCGACAGCGCTGACTGGTTCGCCGCCGCCCGCGCCGTTTACCAAAAAAAATACAGCACCCCGGCCAGCACGCCGCAGGAGCGGGCGAAGCGGCAGCGTTTCATGGCGCAGCGCGGCTTCAGTTACGAAGAAATCCAGCAAGCAATGACAGCAACCCAAGATGAAACATAAACCCCAAACCACCGCCGAAATCCGGCGCGCCTTCCTTGACTACTTCGCCGAACACGGCCACAAAATCGTTCACTCTTCCTCGCTCGTGCCGGGCAACGACCCAACCCTGCTCTTTACCAACGCGGGCATGGTGCAATTCAAGGACACCTTCACCGGCAGCGAAACACGCGATTACAAACGCGCCACCACCTCGCAACGCTGCGTCCGCGCCGGCGGCAAGCATAACGACCTGGAAAACGTCGGCTACACCGCACGCCATCACACCTTCTTTGAAATGCTCGGCAACTTCAGCTTCGGCGACTACTTCAAAGAAGAAGCCATCCCCTTCGCCTGGAACCTGCTGACCCAAGTCTTTGGCCTGCCACCGGAAAAACTCTGCGTCACCGTTTACCACGAAGACGACGAAGCCTATGCCATCTGGCGCGACAAAGTCGGTCTGCCAGAGGAAAAAATCATCCGCATCGGCGACAAACCGGGCAAAGCCAAGTACGAATCCGACAACTTTTGGGCGATGGGCGACACCGGCCCCTGCGGCCCCTGCTCGGAAATCTTCTACGACCACGGTCCGGAAGTGTGGGGCGGGCCACCCGGTTCACCGGAAGAAGACGGCGACCGCTTCATCGAAATCTGGAACATCGTCTTCATGCAATTTGAGCGCGACGCCAGCGGTACGATGAAACCGCTGCCGCGCCCGTCCATCGACACCGGCATGGGGCTAGAACGCATCGCTGCTGTCTTGCAGGGCGTGCATTCCAACTACGAAATCGACATCTTCCGCAAACTGATTGCCGCTGCGGCAGAAGCGACCGGTTGCGATGACCTCGAACAAACCTCGCTCAAAGTCATCGCCGACCACATCCGCGCCACCGTCTTCCTCATGGTTGATGGTGTCCTGCCCGGCAACGAAGGCCGCGGCTACGTCCTGCGCCGCATCATGCGCCGCGCCATCCGCCACGGTTACAAACTCGGCCAAAACCAGCCGTTTTTCTCAAAACTGGTCGCGCCGCTCGTCGCCGAAATGGGCGAGGCTTACCCGGAAATCGTCGAAGCCGAAGCACGTATCACCCAAGCCATCCAGCGCGAAGAAGAGCGCTTCGCGCAAACGTTGGAAGCGGGGCTGGAAGTGCTGGAAAAAGCGCTGAGCGAGATGCAAGGCACGGAAATCCCCGGCGAAACCGTCTTCAAACTCTACGACACCTACGGCTTCCCGGTTGATCTTACCGCCGACATCGCCCGCGAACGCGGCCTGACGCTGGACATGGACGGCTACGACGCGGCGATGGAAACGCAGCGCGAACGCGCCAAGGCAGCGGGCAAATTCGATGCCGCACAGAAATTGAACATCAGCGGCAAAACCGCCTTTGACGGTTACGAACACGAAAGCGGCAGCGCGCAAATCATGCAACTCTTCGCCGATGGCGCTGCGGTTACACATCTCACCGAAGGCGCAAGCGGTGTGGTTATTCTTGACCGCACCCCGTTTTACGGCGAATCCGGCGGTCAAGTCGGCGACAGCGGCACCATCCGCACAGCCAGCGGCGTCTTCCGCGTTGAAGACACACAAAAACAGGGCGATGCCTTCCTGCACATTGGTCGTGTCGAAAGCGGCGAAATCAGCGTTGGCGAAAGCGCACAAGCAGAAATCGACCACGCCCGCCGTGCCGCCATCAAGCGTCACCATTCCGCCACCCACCTGCTGCACAAAGCGCTGCGCAGCACCCTTGGCACGCACGTCCAGCAAAAAGGCTCACTCGTTGACGAGCGCCGCACCCGCTTCGACTTCTCGCACGACAAAGCGCTCAACGCCGCCGAAATCGCGCAAGTAGAAGCGATGATGAACGCGCAAATCCTCGGCAACGCTCCAGTCGTCATCGAACAAATGTCGCGCGATGACGCGCAGAAAAAAGGCGCAATGGCGCTCTTTGGCGAAAAATACGGCGACGTGGTGCGCGTGGTCAGCATGGGCGATGATGGCTTCTCTATCGAACTGTGTGGCGGTACGCACGTCGGCCGTCTCGGCGAAATCGGTCTCGCCAAAGTCGTCTCACAAGGCGCCGTTTCCGCCGGTGTGCGCCGCATTGAAGTCGTCTGCGGACTGGCAGCGCTGGAATACCTGGCGCACAGCGAAGCGTTGCTCGCCGAAAGTGCAGCCTTGCTGAAAACCGACGGCGAGCACCTGCCAGAACGCATCAGCGCTCTGCAACAACAGCTGAAAACGTTAGAAAAAGACGTGCAGACGCTGAAACGCCAGCTCGCCCAAGGTGGCGATAGCGGCAGCGCCGAAATCCAAACCATCAACGGCTGGAAAACGCTGGCGCTGCAACGCGATGGCATTGATAACGCCACCCTGCGCGACACCGCCGACCAGCTACGCGACCGCCACGGCGCCGACGTCGTCGTCATCGGTAGTGTTGATGACGACACCGCCCGCCTCATCGTCAGCGTCAGCAAAGCGGCGAGCGGACTGCACGCGGGCAACATCATCCGCGAGCTGGCAACACACATCGGCGGCAAGGGCGGTGGTCGCCCCGATTTCGCCCAGGCAGGCGGCAAAAATCCCGCAGGATTGCCGGCGGCACTTGCCGCACTGGCACAAGTCCTGCCCGAAAAACCATAAAGGAACACGACAATGGCATTGATCGTACAAAAATACGGCGGCACCTCGATGGGTTCGGTTGAGCGCATCGAAAACGTCGCCGCCAGATGCATCGCCGCACAAAAAGCGGGTAACGACGTCGTCGTTACCGTCTCGGCGATGAGCGGCGAAACCAACCGCCTCATCGCGCTCGCGCACGACATCGATAAACGCCCCAGCCCGCGCGAAATGGACGTTCTGATGTCCACCGGCGAACAAGTGAGCATCGCCCTGCTCGCCATCGCCATCGAAAAACGCGGCGTACCGGCGGTGTCTTACACCGGCGGCCAAGTGAAAATCCTGACCGACAGCGTCCACATGAAAGCGCGCATCAAAGGCATCGACAGCGAAAACATCCGCCGCGATTTGAACGCCGGCAAAATCGTTATCGTCGCCGGCTTCCAAGGCATGGACGAACACGGCAACATCACCACCCTCGGTCGTGGTGGCTCAGACACCACCGCTGTCGCCCTTGCCGCTGCCTTGCACGCCGACGAATGCCAAATCTACACCGACGTCGATGGTGTTTACACCACCGACCCGCGCGTCGAACCCAAAGCGCGCAAACTTGACCGCATCACCTTTGAAGAAATGCTGGAAATGGCCAGCCTCGGCTCAAAAGTGCTGCAAATCCGCTCGGTCGAATTCGCCGGCAAATACAAAGTCCCGCTTCGCGTCCTCTCCAGCTTTGAAGACGGCGAAGGCACCCTGATTAGTCTCGAAGAGGAGAAACCCGTGGAATCAGCCATCATCACCGGCATCGCATTCAGCCGCGACGAAGCCCAAGTCAATGTCGTGGACGTTCCGGACGAACCGGGCATTGCCTACCAAATCCTTGCCCCGGTCGGTGCGGCCAACATCAACGTCGATATGATTATTCAGAACATCGGTATTGACGGCAAAAACGACTTCACCTTTACCGTACCGCGCGGCGACTACGAAGCCACCGTAGAAATCCTGCAAAAAACCTTCCCGCCAGCAACTGGCGTGGTTGTCCACGGCTCAAACATCGCCAAAGTATCCATCGTCGGCGTTGGCATGCGTTCGCACACCGCCGTTGCCAGCACCATGTTCCAGGCGCTCGCCAAAGAAGGCATTAACATCCACATCATCAGCACCTCGGAAATCAAAATATCTGTCGGTATTGACGAAAAATACCTCGAACTCGCTGTGCGCGCCCTGCACGAAGCATTCGGGCTAGAAAAAGCCTAACGGCGTTACCAACACCAAAAAGCGGGCAAGTCCCGCTTTTTTCACACCTGAATCACAAAAATGATTGGTACTGACATCATCGACAAACGCCGTATCGCTGCGTTGTATCAAAAACACGCGCAACGCCTTGCAGAAAAAATCCTGCATCCCGACGAACTGGCACAACTGCCTGCACAAAAAGACCCGGTGCGCTACCTTGCCCTGCGCTGGGCAGCCAAAGAAGCGCTGAGTAAAGCCTTCGGCACCGGCCTGTGCGCGCCACTAGTGATGCCAGCCATCTGTGTGCAGAAGAACGAACACGGCGCACCCGGTTTTGCATTAACAAAAGTTGTAAAAACGATGCAAAGCGCGCGTGGCGTCGCAAAAATCCATCTCAGCTTGAGCGACGAACGCGATTATGCGGTGGCTTTCGTTTGGTGCGAACGCGCACAAAATTGAAACGAGAACCTTCTCTATCTTCGCTAAAAACAAGAAGTTTTTAGTAATTTTTGAGATGCGTAACAGAGAAAGCAAAAGGTAGGAAGTTGTAAAATAACCACAAAAAAAACGTTGTTGGTTTCTTGCAACAAAAACGGTTGCACGTCTGCAAAAAAGCCAGTATTATTCACCCCGGATTAGGCGGAATTTTCAAAGTTCCTTAACTTTAATTCTTTTCTGGAGATTTAACCATGAAAAAATCACTGATTGCTTTAAGCGTACTGGCCGGTGTAGTTGGCGTGACGCAAGCAAATGAAACAACCCTGTATGGTTCAATGGCACATTCCGTTGTTGTTGCCAAAAAATTTAATGGCGACAAGAAAAACAATTGGGATCTGGACCGTAGCGTTGCCCGTTTCGGTATCCGTGGCAATGAAGACCTGAGCAGCGGTCTGCAAGCATTCTACCGCTTTGAATTCAACGCTTATGACAATGGTCTGAGCGGCAAAGAAGGTACCCGTTATGCTTACCTCGGTCTGCGCGGTGACTTCGGTACCCTGACTCTGGGTCGTCAAGACACCCTGTTCAAACAAGCTACCAGCTTCAACGATAACTTCCAAGACGTTTACTTTGGTGAATTCCACCACGGTCCGAACCGTGTGAGCAAAGTTATCAGCTACGTCAGCCCGGATATGTCTGGCTTCAAGCTCGGCGCTTCAATGGTTCTGGATGGCGATAACAGCGTTGTCACCACTTCTGACTCCAGAGGCATTGATGCATGGGAAGCCGCAGCATTCTACGATGCTAACGGCATCTTTGCTGGTGGTGCTTACCAGTCTCGTGATGCTGGTCGTAAAACCGACAAATACTACGGTGGCTCAGTTGGTTACAAGAACGACACCTTCAAAGTTGGCTTTGGTTACGAAAAACAAGACAAAGCTGACAGCTACTACAACCTGGCTGGTGAATATTACCTCGGTGATAACACCTTCCGCGCTGGCTTTGGCTACAAAGACGACAGAGGCAAGAACAACGACTGGTTCGAATATGCTCTCGGTTACCAATATAACCTGAGCAAGCGCACCTACACCTGGGTTGAAGGTTCTTACTACGATCCGCGTGCTAAAGGTAAAGACGAAAACTACAAAGTTGTTGTTGGTGTTCGCCACGACTTCTAAGCGGTATTGTCCGTTTAAAGCGAGCCTTACGGCTCGCTTTTTTCGTGGCGTACTTGTATAGCCATCCACCGAAAGCTTCATACGGTATTGCACTGCCTAACCGGACACCCTAGAAAAGGCTTCGCCATTTTCTAGGGAAACCCGTGCCGTACAACCGCGTAGCGTCTTCGGCAGTGCGCCTTGTCTGAAACTCTCGGTGTATCGCTATATTTATAGGAATCCACACAAAACCTCGTATGGTGTTACCGTTCAAAACGAAAAGGTAATGCCTTTAGCGTGTCCCTTGTACAGCATCTCGCGTGTATCGCTATATAATTCTGCCTTCCTGAACCCATGACAAATACCCGCTTGATTATGAAAAAAATCCTTCTCTTGCTCGTTATTAGCCCGTTTCTTTCCGCTTGCGCTCCGCTGTTGTTGGGTGGTGCAGCAACCACCGCCACTGTTGCACACGATCGACGCTCAACAGGGACTATCATTGACGACAACACCTTGGAAGTCAAAGTGCACGCCACTATCGCAGATAACAAATTATTGGCCGATAACAGCAACGTTAGCGTTACTGGCTACAACGGCACAATATTGCTCACTGGTGAAGCCTATGACGACAATATCCGCCAGCAAATTACTGCCGCTGCGAAATCCGTACATGGCGTTAAACGGGTGGAAAATCAGCTTGTTGTTGGTCGCCGTAGCACTTTCATGGAACGTACCTACGATTCCAAACAAACCGCTAAAGTCAAAGCAGCACTACTGGATATTAAACTGCCCGGATTTGACCCAACACGGGTAAAAATCGTGACGGAACATGGTTATACCTATCTGCTCGGTATCGTTAGTCAGGAAGAAGCGGAAGCGGCAGCAAGCGTTGCCAGCCGTGTTTCTGGAGTAAAAGGCGTCGTTACCATGTTCGAAATTTCTGGCAACCCATCTGCCAGCAACTTAACGGGCACATTCTAAAAACCCCTTCAACCACAAAGCCGGGCATTCACCCGGCTTTATCGTCTTCGTCAAACTACTACAAGAAAAAGCGACGAAAAATATCGGTCACGCCGTAAACCTCATCGGCATCGCTGACATAATCGCAAACCGCCTTTACCGAATCCGCAGCGTTGGCGGGACAAGCGGCAAAATCCGCCTGCGTCAAAATCGGCAAATCGCCAGCAGAATCGCCAATAGCGGCAATGCGTGTTGCTTTTTTGCCGTAATGCGCGAAGAAAAACTGCGCGCCCGTCCATTTGCTAACGCCATGCGGAATAATATCGAGTGCCCGCCCGGAGCAGTGCAGGTCAAAACCATCCGTTTGCAAATGCGCCTCAAGCACCGCACGCACGTCTTCCGCCTGTTTGCCTTTTTCGGCAACCAGCGAGACACAAGCTTCCTTGCCGTGGCTCATCTTCCAGCGCACCGCAAAACTGTCGCCGTGTGCCGCCAGATAACGCGCCAACTCGGCGCTGCGTTCGCGCACCTGTGGCGTTAGCTGCGGCGCGTACACCACCTCATCTTCCAAATAATCAAAAAGCAGCGCGCCCTGGTCAGTCACCGCATAACGGCCAAAAGGCGCGAACTGCGCAATCGCCTCCACATACGACAGCGATCGCCCGGTGCATAGCACCACCTCTGTTTCCGCATCGCGCGCCATCGCGGCGAGAGCCTGCAAGGCTTGCGCGTCAAATGGCGCGTACTTGCCGCGAGACAGACAGCCGTCAATATCCAAAAACAAAAAATCGCCTTTCATCCGAAACCTCCAGAGAAAAAAGCCATCTTATAGCGCGCGCCGGCGCTATGGAATACAATGCTAACGAATCGTTACCTTCCCTTCACCTCCAAAGGAGCACACCATGAAACTCGTCCTTTCCCGCCACGGCCAAAGCGAATGGAACCTCTCCAACCGCTTCACCGGCTGGGTTGATGTTGATTTGACCGCGCAAGGCGTCGAAGAAGCCATCGCCGGCGGCAAACTGCTGAAAGACAAAGGCATCCTCTTTGACGTTGCCTTCACCTCCTACCAAAAACGCGCCATCAAGACGCTGCACCTCCTGCTCGAACACTGCGACCAGCTGTGGATACCCGAATACAAAAGCTGGCGCCTGAACGAGCGCCACTATGGCGGCCTGCAAGGGCTGAACAAAGCCGAAACCGCCAAAAAATACGGCGATGAACAAGTCCACATCTGGCGTCGCAGCTTTGACGTGCCGCCGCCTGCCATCGACAAGGCAAGCGAACACTACCCGGCAAACGACCGCCGCTACCGCGAAGTCCCCGCAGAAGAAATGCCGGTCGGTGAAAGCCTGAAAGACACCATAGCGCGCGTCCTGCCCTACTGGGACAGCAACATCGCCCCCGAACTGCGCCAGGGCAAAAACGTCCTCATCGCCGCCCACGGCAACAGCTTGCGCGCGCTTATCAAATACCTACTCAACATCAGCGACGAAAAAATCCTGGAACTGAACCTGCCGACCGGCACACCGCTCATCTTCGACCTTGACGACAAGCTCAACATCGTCTCCGCGCCGGAGCTGTTTTGACCTGCTAACCCCGTCTCATCCGGGCGACCAAAGCGGTCGCCCATTTTTTCCCTAACCAAAAGGACATCTCATGAAATTGCGCCACATCGCCGCCGCTCTCACCCTCGCCATCAGCAGCGCCCACGCCGCGCCCACCAGCTGGCTACAACAAAACCTGCCGCCACAAACCACCGCCTACCTGCGCCTGCCCAACCTCTGGTTCCTCGAAAACCACAAACTCGCTGCGAGCGCCGCCTACCAAAACGACGCCTACCGCGCGCAAACCAGCGCCGTGCGCAGCGCCCTTATCCAGCGTCTGATTACCCTGCTGCCCGAAGAAGCCCGCGCGCCCCTGCAAAACCTGCAACAACACCTCGACGCACCGCTGGAAATCGCCCTCATCCAGGACAAAAACGAACTCAACCTGCTGATAGCCGCCAGCGCCGCATTCCCTGACGAACAAACCCTACAACAAACTTTGGCGCAAACCTTCCCCGCGCCGTGGAAGATCAGCGCCGGCAGCATCGAACAACGTGGCGCGCCGCCCATCGCCTACCGCTACGACAGCAGCGCACAACGCCTGCTCTTCAGCACCGGCCTCGTCAAAAACCCGGCGGACAGCCTCAAATACCTCAACGAAGACGGCGGCGACGCCCCCTTTAGCGCCCTGCAAACCCGCCTCGACCCCGAAGCTGACGGCTTCTACCTCTGGCTAGACCCACAAAACCCGCTCCTCCAACAAAAACTCCGCGAATACAAACCGCTACTCGAAAAACTCGGCATCGACCACGCCGAACAACTCGCTCTCGCCTGGAGCGTACAAAACGAACGCCCGCGCCTGCAAATCAGCCTCGTCCAGCCGGATAACGCGCCGCTCAACCTGCCACAAGCGACCACCGACGCGCTCAAACTGCCCTACCAGGGCGACATCAGCGCCCTTGCCGCCCTTACCCTGCCAAACGACGCACAAATCGACGGCCTCGCCGACAGCAGCGGCAAAATCAAACAAACCCTACAACAAGCCCTTGGCATCAGCGCCGACGACCTCGCCGCCCTCGGCACCATCCACTACCTCGCCGACGACAACGGCAGCTACCTCGTCCTGCCACAAAGCGCCAAACCCGCGCTCGAAGCCCTGCTCACCAAACTACAAGACCGCAGCATCCTCAACAAACGCGAAACCCTGCAAGACGGCATCGAGCACCTCGCCTTCACCAGCCTTGCCGCGCAAGGTGCCAAACTCAGCGAACAAGATAACGTCTTCAAAAAGCCCGCAGATACCGCCTTCAACACCCTGATGAGCCAACTACAAAACCACTACTACCTGCGCGCAGAAGGCGACTACCTCCTCATCAGCGACCTGCCGCAGCCGCTGCTTGCGCGCAAAAACCTCGCCGCCGACGCGCCGACCATTGCCGACTGGCTCGCCAAAGAACACCTCGACATCCAGCACAGCAACTACGCCTACATCCAAAACCAGCGCCACCTCAGCCGCGACAGCTACTACAACAGCCTGAAGCGCCTGCAAGCCTACGCCGACCTCGCGCAAAGCCCGCTCGACATCATGGCGCTGCCAGATGCCAGCCAACTGCCGGCAAGCGGTGCCGTTGCCCTGCACCTACACGGCGACGGCAAAAACCCGACACTGACGCTCGACCTGCAAAACGGCGCGGACGACCTCCTGAGCATGGTGGGCAGCAGCACCACCATTGCCACCTTCGGTATCCTCTCCGCCATCGCCCTGCCGGCCTACCAGGACTACACCATCCGCAGCCGCATCGCGCAGAACCTCCTCCCGGCGAGCGCTCTGCAACACGACCTCGCCGCCGCACTCGCAGCGGGCAAAAAAATCGATGCGAAAAAATACAAAACGGCCGACAAAAACCTGCGCGTAGAAGCAAACGGCGACATCCAGGTCACCCTGCAAAACGCCAACCGCTTCGACGGCAAAACCATCACTCTGCACTACGACCGCGCGAGCAAACAATGGCAATGCCAAACCGACATTGCCAAACGCTACCTGCCACAGAGCTGCCGCTAACCTGAAAAATATACATACACGAACCCCGCTACCCTGTATGTAAACGGCAAAAACCACCTTCGTAGCGAAGTGTACTGTCGATAGCCGCTTTACCGCAGAAAAAACCGCCCTTCGGGGCGGTTTTGCTATTTAACGCTGCTTCTCGCACTTCCCCTTAAGGAAAGGCGGCATCTTGCCGTCGCTGCGCACCACGTCATAGAGTGCGGGCGTGGCAACCGTGCCTTCCGGCAGCGCATTCGGCAGCGTCTCGCGCATCTTTGCCGTCGCCGCCTCAAAATCGGCGGCAGAACGCCAGCGAGCGATGTTAACCAGCTGGAAACGGCCGTTGCTGTCGCGGTTTTGATGCAGGCGGGTGTGCAAATAGCCGGGTTGCTCGGCGAGAAAATCGCGCGATTTCTCCCAAGATTGAATGGTCTCCGCGACCTTGCCGGGCGGCACTTCAAAGACATTTATCAGCACGACGCTATCGCAGCCGGGAAAATGCTTTGCCTTGTCGGCAAAGGCGATGCGGCCGCCAATCAGGGCAACGGCAAGGACGGAAAGAGAAACAAGGGTGGTTTTTTTCAGGTTCATGATGGTAGTTCCTTGATGTGGGTGAATGCGTGGTAGAAATACGTTCAGACAATACGTTGCAGCATCTTCTCTCCTCTAAATTGGTGGATGAAAGCTATCGCGATATGACCGGCGATGAGGATGAAAAAGAGAAAAGCGAGTGCGCCGTGGGCATTGCCAAATGCGGCCTGCGCTTGCCGCGCCATACCGGAAGCGGGCACGGCGAACATCAGCGCATACAGCGCCAAATGCCCAACCTTGACCAGCGCGCCCGCCGCCGGACGCCGACGAAAATGGCTAAGCGCCCAAAGAAAGCGAAGCAGCGCGAAAAAGAGCAGCAAGATGCCGACCGCCTTGTGTACCTTGATGAGATATCTGAGATTTTCGTTCACGTTCCAGGCGAGCGAGGTGGCGAACATAACGAAATAGCAGGCAGCCATTGCCCAATGAAGATAGCGGGAAATCGTGCCGTAGCGCGTGGTGGTATCGGTTTGCATGATGATGACTCCTTGAAATCTTGTATGTTTTGCGTCTTGAATAGCTCGCTATTCAAGGTGCAAGAAGAATAGCAAGCTAAGCGATAAAACAGCAAGCTATCTTTTTACTAAAATCCACAGCCTTATGATTTGCCAACACATTTAGCGAAAAACCCATGTTCCTTCCCCGCCACGTTTCGCCGGTTATTTGGTAAACCACGCAGCCCGCCAATTTGCCGCCTTGCTCGCCGAGCACCTGAAACCGCTGGGGCTAGCGCTTGCGCAAAACGCTGCCTTCTGGTGTTACGCTTGAATTGACATCGCGCAGTCAATGACAGCGTGCTTGCAGTGCTGGACGCACACGAACGCGGACAATTTCTGGAAATGCTGAACCGGATAATCGAGCAACAACGCAGCTTGATTGGCGAGCGCGCAATAGAAGCGGATGAAGAATAAACGAAATAAAAAAGCCGCCTGTAGGCGGCTTATGATTTAGTCGTTATTCCCAACGCAAGGCATCAATCAGCGCCTGCAATCCATTGGGCTTGTGCCGGTTTTTCGGGAAATACAAATGCGCGCCGGGATAGGTCATGCGGTAATCGCCAAGAATTTCTATCAGGCGGCCGCTGGCAATATCTTCATGCACCATTTATTCCGGCATCTAGGCAATGCCAATACCATCCAACACTGCCATGCGCAGCAATTGATTGCTGTTAAAAACGGGCGAATAAAAAATATCCGCTTTGGTTTCTGTATTATTCTGCCAATAATGCCATGCCATTAAATGCTCATAGGTATTGATAGAAAGACCAATACATTGATGCGTTGCCAATGCTTGCGGGGTTTGCGGCGTGCCTTTTTTCTGTAAATAATCTGCGCTTGCAACGGTAAGCATTTTGAAATCTGGGGCGATACGAATTGCGACCATATCTTGCGCTACTTCCGAGCCCATGCGCACGCCCATATCAAAACGCTCTGCCACAATATCTATATTGCCGTTATTGATATAAAGCTCGACCTGCAATTCAGGATATTGCGGCAAGAAATCGCGCAATTTGGGATAGATGATATTCACTGCGACATTTTCCGAAACATTGATGCGGACTTTGCCCACGGTAGTATTACGAAAGCGCCCCATTTCCTGCACCTCTTCACGAATTGCCGTAAAGAGTGGCGCAATCCGTTCGTAGAATTGTTGCCCGGCATCGGTTGTGGAAACGCTGCGCGTGGTGCGGTTAAACAATTTGACGCCGAGTCGCTCTTCCAGTGCATTCATTGCGTGGCTTACCGCCGAAGGCGAGACGTCCAACTGCTTCGCTGCCTGGGTGAAATTCTTTTGCCGGGCGACCACCAGAAAAATGTATAGGTCGTTGAAATTTCTGTTCATCTCTACCTCATTGCTGAATTTACTTCACAGGCGTATGCAATAATTCTGCGTAATCATGCTAATTTGCCTGTGTATAATGCGCGCCTCGCATTTCGCGAGATTTTATGGAGTAACGATGCAAATCAAAACTTTGATGATTACCGCCGCCATGGCATTAACTTTGGGAGATTATACAATGGTCAACGATTATAAAAACAACCCCTTTACCCTAACTTATGCAGACGCTATCAGCAAAAATGAAGATGGCAAAATCCATATTCATCCGGTGAAATATACACAAAAGCAAACCGGCATTGAAATTGCCGCCAATGTTTATACGCCCGCCAATTATGACCCGGCCAAGAAATATCCAGCAATTGTGGTCGCTCACCCAAATGGCGGCGTTAAAGAACAAGTCGCTGGATTTTATGCGTAAAAATTGGCAGAACAAGGCTATATCACCATTGCTTTTGATGCTGCCTATCAGGGCGCAGACAGCGAGCATTTGGGCTTGCTTGGCATTTGTGGCGGCGGTTATTCAATTAAGGCGGCACAAACGGACAAGCGTTTCAAATCCGTCGCTACCGTCAGCATGTTCAATACCGGCGATGCCCGCCGCAATGGTTATATGCGCAGCCAAAAAGACACGATTCAAAAACGCCTCGCCGATGCCGCTGCCGCGAAAGCTAAAGAAGCACAAATGGGTGAGGTGCAATACACGCCGGAATTCGGTGCAGGCATGACGCCGGAACAAGTCGCCGTCATTCCAGTGGATTTATATCGTCAAGGCTATGAATACTACGCACAAACCCATTTCCATCCCAATTCCAAGACTAATAGCACAGTGAGCAGCCTGCTGGATTTGATGGAATTTGACGTCAATACCAATGTCGATTTGATTAACCAACCGCTGTTAATGATTGCCGGCGACAAGGCCGATTCGCTTTATATGACTGAAGAAGTCTTTGCCAACGCGACCGGTACGGACAATAAGGAATTATTCAAGATTCCCGGCGCAACCCATATTGAAACGTATTGGAAGCCGGAATACGTCAAGCAGGCAGTAGATAAATTGACCGGATTTTTTGGCAAGAATTTGTAAACGCGCTGTCTGTCATCAAGGCCGCCATACGCGGCCTTTTTATCAGCACCGCCACAGTAATGAGGAAAAAATGAAAAAGGCTTTATTTATCGCATTGGGGTTATTTATGGCCATGCCACAAACATTTGCCAAAGATTTGATTGTTTATTTAAGCCGCAGCCATAATACCGAAGCAATGGCAAAAATGATTAGACCTCTTTCCAAACCACGATTTTGCAGGAAAGCGATGCCAATGCTTGAATCCGAAAAAGCCCCTCTCCCGGTGGGAGAGGGGTTGGGGTGAGGGCAGGGATAAATAAATTCCGCAGAAAAGATAGTTTGGAAGGAAGTTTATTCAGGCGGAAACGGGCGGCGATTTGGTCGCGCTGGAATTGGTGCAGCCATATCCTGAAAATTATCGTGCCACCGTCGAACAAGTACAGCGCGAGAATGAAAGTGGCTATTTACCCCCGCTAAAAACGCGCATTGACGATGTGGCGCAATATGAGCGCATTTTTATCGGCTTTCCTACTTGGGGCATGCAATTGCCGCCGCCGGTAAAAAGTTTTCTGAATGCGCAGGATTTTGCGGGCAAGGAAATTTTGCCGTTCAATACGCATGCCGGTTATGGTTTGGGCAATAGTCTTGCCGATTTACAGCGCTATTGTCGCGATTGCCAAATCGGGAAAGCGCTTTCTATTGAAGGCGGTAAAGAACGCGACGGTATTTTGTTCGTGATGCAGGGCGACAAGGCAGCGGAAACTTTGGCGCAAGTGCGGCAATGGTTAATAGACATTCGCCCATAAGAAAAGGCTGCCTGCGGGCAGCTTTTTTCGTTATGCGCGGCGTGCGTTCGCCTGGCACGCGCCCCGGCGCGGCGCTACAATGCCGCCCTTTCTCAAACCGGACACCCTTATGGCTGAAGCACTGAATTTCCAGGACATGATTTTTACCCTGCAACGCTTTTGGGCGCAGCAGGGCTGTGTCGTTTTGCAACCCTATGATATGGAAGTGGGCGCGGGGACGTTTCATACCGCGACTTTCCTTCAGGCGGTCGGCCCCGAGCCGTGGAATGCCGCCTACGTGCAGCCGTCGCGCCGCCCCACCGACGGCAGATACGGCGACAACCCCAACCGCCTGCAACGCTACTACCAGTTCCAAGTGGTGATGAAACCCTCGCCGCCGCGTTTTCAGGATTTGTACTTGGAATCGATGCGCGCCATCGGCATCGATCCTGCGGTACACGATATGCGCTTTGTCGAGGACAACTGGGAATCGCCGACCCTCGGCGCCTGGGGGCTGGGCTGGGAAGTGTGGGTGAACGGCATGGAAATCTCGCAATTCACCTACTTCCAGCAGGCGGGCGGGCTGGAATGCAAACCCGTCATGGGCGAGCTGACCTACGGTCTGGAGCGCATCGCCATGTACCTGCAAGACGTCGATAGCGTCTATGACCTCGTCTGGACGACCACGCCGCAGGGCGTCATCCGCTACGGCGACGTGCACCAGCAAAACGAGCGCGAGCAATCCGCCTACAACTTCGAGCATGCCGACGTGGACAGCCTTTTCGCCCAATTTGAAGCGGCAGAAAAAATGGCGCTGCAACTGGCAGAAGCCGGGCTGCCGCTGCCCGCCTACGAGCAGGCGCTAAAAGCCTCGCACACCTTCAACCTGCTGGACGCCCGCCGCGCCATCTCTGTTACCGAGCGCCAGCGCTACATCCTGCGCGTGCGCGCCATCTCCAAAGCCGCCGCCGTCGCCTGGTACCAAAGCCGCGAAGCGCTGGGCTTCCCGCTCTGTCACAAAGGAGAAACCGCATGAGCGCCACCACCACCCTTCTCATCGAAATCGGCGTCGAAGAACTGCCGACCAAAGCTGTTACCCATCTTGCCGACGCTGGGCGTGAACTGTGGGCGCAGGCGCTGGACAACGCCGGCCTCGCACACGGCGACATCGAAGCGCTTGCCACGCCGCGCCGCCTTGCCTGGTGCATCCACGACCTCGCCACCCAACAACCTGAACAAAAAATCGAGCGCAAAGGCCCGGCACTCGCCGCTGCTAAAGACCAGGACGGCAACTGGAGCAAAGCCGCACTCGGTTTCGCCGCTTCCTGCGGCGTGGACGTTGCCGCGCTTGCCATCGAAGACACGCCGAAAGGCAAATGGCTGATGTACCACGGCGAGCAGCCCGGCCAGTCGCTGGAAGCGCTCTTGCCCGACCTCTTCCGCCACGTCTGCGACAACCTGCCGATTGCCAAACGGATGCGCTGGGGCGACCACGAACAGAGCTTCGTCCGCCCGGTGCTGACGCTGGTCGCCCTTGCCGATGAGCGCGTGCTGCCGCTCGAATACTTTGGCGTCAAAGCCGGACGCGACACCCTCGGCCACCGCGTCCACCACCCGCAAGCGGTCGCCATCGCCAGCGCCACCAGCTACGAAGCCGACTTGCGCGGCGCGCACATCATCGCCAGCCACGCCGCGCGCATGGAAAGCATCCGCGCCCAAGTCGAGGCAAAAGCTGCGGCGCTTGGCGGCGTTGCCGTCATCCCGCCCGCGCTGCTAAGTGAGGTGGCGAGCCTGACCGAATGGCCGGTTGCCATCGCCGGCAGCTTTGACGAACGCTATCTCGCCGTGCCGCAAGAAGTTCTCATCACCACCATGCAGGACAACCAAAAAACCTTCGCCGTGGTCGGCGCGGACGGCAAAATCCGCCCGCATTTCATCGCGGTCGCCAACCTCGAATCTAAAGACGAAGCTGCGGTGCGCAAAGGCAACGAAAAAGTCATCCGCCCGCGCTTCGCCGACGCCGAATTCTTCTGGCAACAAGACCTCAAACACCGCCTGGCCGACTACCTGCCGCGCCTCGAAGCCGTCACCTACCAGGACAAACTCGGCTCACTCGCCGACAAAACCCGCCGCCTCGAAGCACTGGCGCGCGAACTCGCCGCTGTAACCGGAGCGGACGCCGAACACGCGGCGACCGCCGCCCGCCTCTCGAAAAGCGACCTTCTCAGCGAAATGGTGATGGAATTCCCCGAACTGCAAGGCATCATGGGGCGCTACTACGCCGCTGCCGAAGGCCTGCCTGCCGACATCGCTGCCGCCATCGACGAACAATACTACCCGCGCGGCGCGGGCGGCGAACTGCCGCAAAGCCCGACAGGACTGACACTGGCACTCGCCGAAAAACTCGACACCCTCGTCGGCGGCTTCGCCATCGGCGCCAAACCGACCGGTAGCAAAGACCCCTACGCGCTGCGCCGCATGGCCATCAGCCTTATCCGCCTGATAACGGAGAACGAATTGGCGCTGCCGCTCGCCGCATGGCTCGACAAAAGCGCCGCGCAGTACGACGCCGCGCTGGGCGCGCCGACACACGTCGCCGCCGTGCGCGAATACATCTTGGAGCGCCTCGACAGCCACTACCGCGAGCAGGGCATCCGCAGCGAAACCTGCCAGGCGGTACTGGCACTCGGCAGCGACGACTTCGTTGATATCGAGCGCCGCATCCGCGCGCTGGACACCTTCGCCGGCAGCCCAAGCGCTGCCAGCCTGCTGGCGAGCGCCAAACGCATCCGCAACATCCTGAAAAAGAACGGCGAACGCGATGAGGCGGTTGCCGCCGACCGCCTGCTTGAGCCCGCCGAACAGGCGCTGTGGCAAAACTGGCAAACGCTCGCCCCTATCATCGACGCTGCATTACAAAAAAGCGACTACCACGCCGCGCTGCAACAACTGGCGACCCTCGGCGCGCCGCTCGACGCTTTTTTCACCGACGTGATGGTGATGAGCGACGACCCGGCGCTGCAACAAAACCGCCTTGCCCTGCTCACCACCTTGCAACGCGGCTTTGACCAAATCGCCGACTTGTCGCTATTGAGTGAATAACACTAGGGCGTGTTTACAATTTAGCGAACTAGCCCCTCTCCCTGTGGGAGAGGGGTTGGGGTGAGGGCAGCAAGCGATTGAAAAATCGAAATTTCATCTCGTAAGCAGCATCGCCCACCCCCTCCCCAGCCCTCCCCCGCTGCGGGCTTCGCCCTGCGGGGGAGGGGGATTGTCCAATTGTAAACAGCCCCTAGCAAAACGCGCCTGCGGGCGCGTTTTTTCTAACCCCAAACCACAGGAGTCATCCATGCCCTACCGCGCCATCTTCAGCGACATCGACGGCACCCTGCTCAATCGCGAACACCAAATGAGCGCGCGCACCCTCGCCGCTGCACAACGCGCCGTCGCACGCGGCATCCCCTTCATCCTCGTCTCGGCGCGGCCGCCGCTTGCCATCACCCCGTTTAGCGACGCCATTGGCGGCGCGCAGCCGCTGATTGCCTACAACGGCGCACTTATCTTGGACGGCGCGCGGCGCGAACTCTACAGCGTGCCGTTGGACGACGGCGACTTTCGCCAGCTCGAAGGCGAACTCGAAGCCCTGCCGCGCCTCTCGCTCAACTACTACCAGGGAACAAACTGGTACAGCCCCGACCCCGATAACTACTGGACGGTGCAGGAAGGCGACATCACCGGCCTGCGTGCCAGCAAGAAACCCGCCGCGCCGCTCGCCGCCGTGCATAAAATCCTCGTCATGGGCGACGCCGCCGACATCCTCGCCCTGGAAAACCGCTTGAAACCCGCCTATCCGCAGCTGGAAATTCACCGCTCTAAAAACGAATACCTGGAAATTGTCAATCGCGCCGCGACCAAGGCAAAAGCCATCCAGTTCATGGAAAGCCGCCTCGGCGTCAGCGCGGACGAAGTCATCGCCTTCGGCGACAATTACAACGACCTCGACATGCTGCGCTACGCCGGCTACAGCGTGGCGATGGGCAACGCCCCGGACGACATCAAGGCGCAAGTGCGCCACGTTACCGCAACGAATGCCGAAGACGGCCTCGCCCAAGTGTTGGAAACGCTTTTCCCGCAATAACCACAGGAGCCACCATGAACCCGCTTGAACTGCTCGCCGCCCATACCAGTTTCAAAGGTGAACAGCGCCTTTACCGCCACCACGCCGACAGCCTGCACCGCCCGCTGGAAATCGCCATTTACCTGCCCGTCGCATCATTATTAAAAGAGCGTCCCTGCACCGCGCTTTACTACCTGCCGGGGCTGCAAACCAGCGCGCGCCTCGTCGCCAGCCAAAGCGACTACCAGCGCTACGCCAACCGCTACGACACCATCCTCGTCATCCCTGACCTCTTTAACATCTACCAGGGCGACGACCTCGCCCGTACCGCCCTCTATGCCCGCGAACACGCCGCCATCGCCGCCTACCTGCAAGACGAATTGCCTGCTGCCATCGGCGCGCATTTCGCTACCAGCGCCGGACGCGGCATCATGGGCTACGGCTTCGGCGGCACGCTCGCCATTTACCATGCGCACAGCCACCCGGCGAGCTACGGCAGCGTGTCGGCACTGGCGCCGTGGCTCGCCTTCACCGACACACCGTGGTACCGCGAAAACCTCGCGCACATCCACCTGCCGCAATATTTCGACCCGAACGACTGGTACGCCGCCCACCCGGACGCGCCGCCGCTACCGCTGTGGATAGACCAGGGCACGGACGACGACCACCTCGGCAACAAAATCAACCTCGCCACCTTTGAAGCGACCGTCGCGGCGCGCATCGCCAGCGGCGAAATCTGGATTAACTGGCACAAACGCTACGACCACAGCTTCTACTTCGTCCACTCGCATATCCGCGAGCATTTTGTCTTTCATAGCGAGCAGAGTGAGTTGTGAGGCCGTTTGTGTTGTTATCTTTACCGCTCACTCACGGCCTTCACCCGCGATTTCCCCGTATCGCGCGCATGGCCGCTTCCGTACTGCCATAGCTTGTGCCTGCGCCATTTTTGAATTCTTCAACGGCTGCCAATGTTGCGTGGTTAGGCAGCGGATTTGCCCAATCAAAAGTGAGCGGGACTTTGCCCGTCTTGGCAATTTGGTTGAAAAACATCCGAACCGCTTGGCTGGGGGTTAAACCGTACTGTTCCAAAATGGGATAAACGCTTGCCCGCAAATCGTCATCAAGGCGCATATTGAAATTTGAGCTGCTCATTGTCGTTACCTTTTATGTTCAACGTATGGCGATAGTAGTCAGAAACAAGCGTTGTCCTCACCGAAGCCAATCCCGCCATGCGCGGGATTTTTATTCGCCCCGTACATCCGCCCAGGTCAGCCCGTATTTTTGCAGGTATTTGCGCAGGCGGTCGCTGTCGTTGGTTTTGGCGAGCTGTTCACGCGAGACGTTATAAAGCGCGCGCCCGGCGGCGGCGAGGCTTTTGTGTTGGCGGCAGATGTTAATCACCGCTTCCAGTTGCAGGCGCTCGAAAAGGTCAAGCGCGGCGGCATCAACGGGGGCGGGCAGGGCGCTTGCGGCGGGCGGCGCTTCCTGCCACAAATACTGCAAGCGGGCGATTTCGGCGTCCACCAGCTCGCGGGTGATGCGCCCCTGCGGCGCGAGTGTGGCGAGGCGCATGATGCTTGCCGCCAAATCGCGGAAATTGCCGCGCCAGCTTGCCTGCGGCGAGAGGGCATAGGCGAGGTAGGCAGCTTGTGCTTCTTTGTTGAAGCGGGTGGTGCGGCCGAGTTCCTGCGAGACGAGAGCGAGTTGGTGGGCGATGTTCGGCTCGATGTCTTCGCGCCGCTCGGCAAGCGCGGGTAGCGGGTAGTTCCAGATATTGATGCGCGCGTAGAGGTCTTCGCGGAAGCGCCCTTCGCGCACGTCCGCGCGCA
>CAUVOF010000026.1:0-21781 GCA_963553325.1 uncultured Cardiobacterium sp. | reverse complement strand
TCTGTTCATGCCGATAGTTTACAGCAGAGGCTGAGACAATGAACACGTTCTAAGGTCCTGAAACTTTCCGTGTATCGTGATATCTTCAGAAATTGTTCCTAAAAATTGCAACTGGATTAAAGCCAACCAGGTTTCTTTATGCCGCGGCAGGTAATTTAATTTCTGTTCTCCGCTTTCCGTTTTAATTACCGCACTAATCGTTACATCTTCACTTATCCCCGCTTCCAGGCCGCGAATGAGGCGCTCTACCCAGCCATCATTTTCTGCCGAATTGCGCTGGCTGCTGGCTTTCGCTTGCCGTAGCGGTTTTTCGCCGGGTTTGTGGTCGTCGTTTTGCATTGGTTTCTCCTGTTTGTAGTTGGCGGGCGGATGAATTTCCCTGTGCTTCAATGCCCTACCAACATGACCGCAGTAAAAACGCCCTGCAATAGCGTCATCGCCAGCAGGTGCGTGCAGAGGCGCGTTGCGCCACGGCAGCGGCTCGCCAGTGTCGGTGGCGATGGCGGCAGGCGGCGCAGTTTGAGGGTGTGCAGTGCCTGGTCGAAAGCGGCGCTGTCCGGGGTGTCCTGCCAGCGGCGGAAGATGGCGGCGTCGAAAGCGATGCGCCAATGCAGCCAGGTGAGGGCGAGAGTGATGAGCAGCCATGCGCCCAGCGTCAGCGCGCTGGATGCCCGCCAGGCGCCGAGCGCGACGAGCAGCAGGTGAAACGGCAGCAGTTTGCCGCTGGCGCGTAGCAGGCTGGCGGTGGTGTGTAGTAGGGCGGTGTCGTGGTTCATGCTGCTGTCTCGGTTAGTGCGCGGGCGATGGCGGCGCGGGTTTCCGCGGGCAGGCGGGCGAGCGGTCGCGCCTGTTGCACGCGGGCGAGGGCGCTGTCGATGTCGGCGCAGTTGCCGCTTTGTAGCAGCCAGGTGATGACGGCGGCGACGCTGCGGCCGTAGCCGAGGGCGCAGCAAACCAGCACTGGTTCGCTTTGCGCGCGCAGCAGTTCGTCAATCGCGGCGGCGGCTTGACGCAGTTCGGCGGCTTCCGGCGCGACCATGTCGAGCATCGGCACGCTGCGGTAGTGCGCAGGCGGTCGCGGCGTGGCGAGTTCGGCGCAGGTATCGACTACCGCGGCAAACTGCGGCGCGGCGCGGTTGCTGCCGAGGGCGAGGCGCGGCGTGATGGCGTCGTGGTCGCGGCCGTGGCGCAACCAGAGGTAACGGTTCAGCGCGGCGACAAAGTGCAGCGGCCAGAGAAGCAGACGCGCGGCGAGGGTTGTTTGCCCGTTTGCCTGTTTCTGCCAAACGGCTGCGCCGAGGCGGGCATAAGCTGCGGCGACGAGCAGGCAGGCGAGGCTGGCGCAGAGCAACCACAGCCAGGCGCCGCCCCACAGCGCGGGCAGGGCGCAAAGGATGGCGGCGAGCAGGTAGAGCGCGGCGGCGAGGCGTTTGCGCGGCGTTGGTGTGATGCGGCCGCGCAGCGGGCTTACCCCCTGCCACGGCAACGCCCAGAGGATGAGGCCGCCGGCGGCGAGCGCGGCCGGGATGTCGATGAAGTGGTGCTGCCAGGTGGTGAGGACGGAGCCGCCGATGAGCAGGCACCAGAGCAGCCACGGCAGGCGCAGCGCGCGCGGCAGTTTCGGCCAGTAGTAGCGACCGACGATGAGGGTGAGGATGATGTGCAGCGAGGGTGCTTCGTTGTAGGCTTGGTCGAAGGCGGCGAGCGAGCGGAAGAGTGCGAAGAAGAGGCCGTCGCCGTCCGGTTTTGCCCAGCTGATTTGCAGTGGGAAGAGAAGGAAGCCGCAGACGGCGATGGCTTGCGCGGCGAGCAGTTGTGCGATGTAGCGGTGCTGTTCGCGGGTGGTGTGCGCCAGGAAAAAGCCCAAGGCATAGAGCAGGTTGAGCGACCAGTAGGGAATTATCGTCCACGCCAGGAAGGGAATGGCGCGCTCCCAGTCGTAGATGATTTCCGGCACGGGCGCGCGCTGCGCGGTGAGGTGGTTGGTGAGGCCGTAGCTCGCGTAGAAGATGACGGCAACGGCGGCGAGTTTGAGCAGGGTGGCGGGGGTGGCGGGTTTGTTCATGGGGGGTGGATTAGAGGTCGTAGCGGCGTTCCAACGTTGGTAGGGCTGGATGCAGGCCGAGGGCGGGGCTGTTTTGCCGGATGTATGCGGCGATGTCGTCGCAGCAGGCGTGCGCGCGGCCGTCGCGGTCTTGGTAGGCGGTGCCGGGCAGGGCAATACGCAGTACGTCGTGGCGCAGGTAACCGGCGTTGGTGTATGGCCGCCAGGTGAGGTGCAGGTGGCTGATCGACGGCCATTGGGACGTTTTTTGTTCGCTGCTGACGGCAGCAATCGCCGCCCACGGGATGTGGGTTTCTGCTGCGGGCAGGCTGTGCCAGTAATGCACGCCGTCGGCGTCGAGGCGGATGTAGGGGCGGGGCAGGTCGGCGCGGTAGCGCTGCGGCAGGCGATGGCTGCGCCAGGCGGCGTAAGCGATAAGGGCCAGGATCAGGCAGGCAGCAAGGATGCGGTAGTGGCCGGTAAGCAGCAGGGTGGCGATGGTCAGACAAACGAGGATGAGCGGTTGGTAGATGGCTTCGGGCGCGTATTGGTGCAGGGCGGTGCGGATGCTGGGGTCGCCGATGAGCCAGTGATGCGGTTCTTGGAGGGGAATGGTGACAGGCGGCCAGGGAACGGGGCGCGGCAGGTAGCGGGCGAGGGTGGCGGTGAAGTCGGCGTTGCGGGTGTGGCGCAGGTTGAGGCGGGTTTCGCGCAGGCGTGCGCCGTCGCGCCAGATGAGGGTGAGGTGGTCAGCGTCGGCGTGCTGGTCGAGAACGTCCGCCCAGGGCAGGTGTCGTATGCGCCAGCCGGGGAAGCGGTGGTGGTCGATGATCAGGCCACGGCTGTCGAGGCGAAGGGTTTCGCGGCGGGTGAGGTAGCGCACTTCGCGGCTGGCGGTGTAGCCGCTGTAGGCGAGGAGCAGCGCGCAGAAGAAGTCGTTTTTGCTGTTGGGGTCGGTGATGCTGCACCAAAGGAGGTAGGCGAGGAGGGCGGTTGTGCCGAGGGCGAGCAGGGCATGGCGATGGCGAGGCGGGAAGGTGAGGGTCATGGGGCTGTTTCTTGGTTGGGCGTTTACATACACGATAGCGGGGTTCGTGTATGTAAACGCGGCGCTGTTATTTTTTCCGCGCCAGGCTGACGGTGAAGATGCCGTATTCGTCTATCCACTGGTGGATTTTGCGAAAGCCCGCTTTTTCTACCAATTGATCCATTTCCTGCTGACTGCGGCGGCGCATGACCCAATCCGGGCTGCCCGCTTTGTGGCTGGTGAGCGCGCGCGCAATCATTTCCAGCTGCGGGTGCCAGGGCTGGCCGGTGTAGATGAGGTAGCCGCCTGTCTCGATGGCGTCGCCGAAGCCGTCGAGCGAGTGCTGGATGAGGTCGTTGTCGGCGAAAAGTTCGTGCAGGCCGGAGACGATGCCGAGCGTTGGCCGTGGCTCAAGGTTTTGGTAGTTGGCACGGTCGAAGGCGTTTACTTCGTCGAAGGTGGCGAGATTTTGCAGGCCGCGCGCGGCGATGAGTTCGCGCCCGGCGGCGACGTTTATCGGGCTGTAGTCGCGCAGGCGGATGCTGTCCGGGCGGACGTGTTCGTTCAAGGCATCGAGGATGTAGCGGCCGTGGCCGGAGGCGATGTCCAGCACGTGCAGCGGTTTGCCCGCTTTTTGTAGCAGCGTGCTGGCAAGGGCGATGGCTTTGCCGATGTTTACTTTGCGCTGGCGGATGCCGCGCCAGCCGATGGCATTCAGGTAGTGGCGGTCGTAGAGTTTGCCGATGAAATTGCTGCCGCGCGGCTCGTTTTGGTAAACGTAATCCAGCGTGCTGCCGCTGTCGTAACCGGTGTCGCGGCCGATGCGCAAGCCTTCGCTCCAGCGCGCGCCGAGGCGCATGCCCGCGCGGTAGAGCGCCCACCACAGGCCGCGCAGGCTGAGGCGCGGCAGGGGTGTTGCCAGTTCGTCGGCCTCAACCCGGCTTGCGCTGGCGAGATGGGCGTTGGTTACGTCCACCGCCTGCCAGGGCGCGGCGAAGCGGTCGCGGATGAAGGCGCGCAGCGGCTCGAAGGCGCGTTCGCGTTCGGCTTCGCCGAGGGTGTCGTGGTAGAAGCCGGGCAGGATGTGGCGCGCTTTGTGCTGGCTGCCGAGGCGGTTGTAGAAGTCGTGCTGCGGCTGGTGATGCACGACTTTGTCGTCGCCGGAGATGAGTAGCAAAAGCGGGGTGGTGATGGCTTGTGCGTCGGCAACGATGCGTTCGGCGGTGTCGTAGAGGCCGAGCAGGATGCGCACCGAGATGGGGCGAACGATGAGCGGGTCGCGCTTGAAGTCTTCTTGCCGCGCGGTGTCGTGGGTGAGGTAGTGCGCTTTGACGTAGCTGTTTACGAAGAAGTTGCCGTGCAGTTTTTGCAGCAGTTTCAGGCCGCTACGCGCAAACGGCACGTAGAGTTTGACGCTGAAGGCGGGCGAGGCAAGCACGGCGCAGCGAATACGTGGCGCGTAGTCGTGCAACCAGGTGGCGACCAGCACCGCGCCGACGCTTTGCGCGATAACCGCGGTGTTTTCCGGGGCGATGTGGTAGGTGTGCGCGATGTGGTGCATGAAGTCCTGGATGTCGGCAACGCTGGTGCTGATGCTGGGCGAGTCGCCGCGTGCGCCGGGGCTGTTGCCGTGGCCGCGTGCGTCCCAGGCGAAAAAGGCGAAGTCGTCAAGGCCGAGTTCGTCGGCGAGATACATCAGGCGGCCGGAATGTTCGTGGCCGCGGTGGAAGAGGACGATGGCCTTGTCCGTGCTGCCGTCTTTTGCCGGGCGGTAGCGGTAGAACAGCTCGGTGCCGTCGCTGGTGGTGAAGGTCAGTTGTTGTTCGCTCATGGTAGCTCCTTGGTTAAGCCATTGCGGACGCGCCGAATGCAGGTCAGCACGAGGGAAATATTCATCAGCCAGAGGACTGTGTTTAAAAAATCGGGCAGGCTGCCCGCCAGCGCGTAGTAAAAAGCAAAACAGCCCATGGCGAAAGCGCGGTCGCTTTTGCCGAGCGGGCCGTCGTAACGGCGGCCGTTGCCGTGTATTGCGCCGAGGACGCCGCAGAGTTCGCTCAAGGCGGCGAGGTAAATAAAGACGCCAACCGAAAGCGCGTCAAACGGCGCGATGCGGGCAAACGGCACATAGAGCGCGGCATCGGCGACCACATCGGTGATTTCATTGAGATAGCCGCCCAGCGCCGATTTCTGCCCGAACTCGCGCGCAAGCATGCCATCCATCGCGTTCAGCGCCATGCGCAGGAAAAACCACAGCGGCAGCAGCATAAAAAGCGGCGCGTTATCGGCGCAGAATGTGAGGGTAATGCCCAAGAGGATAGAAACGGCGCAGGCGAAAACCGTTACCTGATTGGCGGTTACACCGTGCGCATAAAGGCGGCGCACCAGCGGCCGCAGCAGGTTTTGGAATTTGGGTTTGAGAGAATAGATGCTCATCAATAACTCCTAAATCATCAAATAGCATGAAATGCACGCATAAAAAGAAAAAGATATTCCGGATAAAAAAACAGCGCCACTTCAGCGGCAAAAACAAATACCCTGACAAATTCCGGTATTTTTGCCCACTGCCTACAAGCGCCACGCAGCGCAAGAAAAAACGTTCCCGCGGCAAATAGCAAGCAAATCGCGCCAGACAGATAAGCGGCAATGAGCAGTAAAAAAGCGAAAAATGCGGCAGCACCTGATATCAGCACTATCAGCGCCTGAATAAAGCCATTCTCGCAGACATATAAATCATGAATCACACGCAGCATGATATAAGCAAGCAGCAGTTTTAAGGCAATTTCTATGATGCGCACTGCTAAAAATGGTATTGGCAGAATGGCGATATGGTATAAAACAAAGACAATCCAAATCGGCGCAAATAGACAAGCGGCATTAAAGAGAATATTCCTTAAAGCAATTATGCGGGGGTAGTAGGTGGCAATATTCATGCGCGTATTCTAAGTGTCTCAAGAAAAGCGGCGCGTAATCGGCAACGCAGCAAATAAAATATAAGCAGAAAAGCGAGAGAAAGAAAGCGATAAAATCCACACAAGCCCACACCTGGAATCACGATGAAAAAAAACCTCGTCCTCGCTGCCCTGCTCGGCGGCAGCGCCTGCGCCGCTGACTGGCAAGCCGCGCAACTGCCGCAGGCACAGGAAACCACCATCACCTCCACCCACACCGGCCACAGTTACCGCATCCAAACCGCCACCATTGGCGAAGCGCCGCCGGCAGGCTACCCGGTGCTCTACCTTCTCGACGGCGACGCCTATTTCCCCTACGCCCTGCCGCTTGCCCGCACCCTGCTCAATCCGCCCGGCAGCGGCGAACAACGTGCGCTCGCCCTGGTCGGCATCGGCTACCCCGGCGGACAACTATTCGACCTCGCCCAACGTGAGCGCGATTTCACCCCGCCCGCAGCAGCAGACGGCGGCAAGGGTGGCGACGCCGAGGCCTTCGCCCGCTTTCTCGACGAAGAACTGCCGCCGCTGCTCGCCACCCGCATCGCCATTGACCGCCAACAACAAAGCCTGTTCGGCCATTCCTACGGCGGTCTCTTTGCCCTCTACCACCTCTACACCCGCGCCAGTATGCAGACCTATCACCTCTCCAGCCCGTCTCTCTGGTGGGAAGACGGCCGCATTCACGCCTTTGCCGGCCGCCTGCGCGCGCCCGCCGACAGCCTGACCATCCGCATCAGCGCGGGCAGCGGCGAACAGGCTGCCGCCGGTGATGAAAAACGTCGCCGCCGCGCGATGGTAGAAAACGCCCGCGCCCTTGCGACAACGCTGCAAGCCAGGCAAAGCGATACCCACTTCACCCTGCTTGAGGGTGAAAACCACGGCAGCGCCGCCTTCACCGTGCTGAAAGCATTGCTACAGCGGCCTGCGCATCAACAACCTCCCAGGAATCTCCCATGAAAGAAAGACCCCTCGCTTCCCGCTCCGGCATCCCGCTGCTGCTCATCCTCGCCGCCGTCATCATCGTTGGCGGTTTTCTCGTTGCCAGAGGCATTGTCATCGCCGCGCCGCTGCTGGTGCTTGCCGTCTTTGTTGGCAGCGGCTGTTACATGGTCGAGCCGAACCAGGCGGCGGTGTTGAGCCTTTTCGGCAAATACGTCGGCACCGTGCGCGACAACGGCCTGCGCTGGAACAACCCGCTCTACAGCAAAAAGAAAATCTCGCTGCGCGTGCGCAACTTTGAGAGCGGCCGCCTCAAGGTAAACGAGCTGGACGGCTCACCGATTGAAATCGCCGCGGTCATCGTCTGGCAGGTGGCGGACGCTTCGGAAGCGGTCTATAACGTCGATGACTACGAAAGTTTCGTGCATATCCAATCCGAAGCGGCGCTGCGCGCGATGGCGACCAGCTACCCCTATGACCAGCACGAAGAAGGACAGCTATCGCTACGCAGCCACGCCACGGAAATCTCGGCGCATCTGCAAAGCGAGCTGACCGAACGCCTCGCCAATGCAGGTGTCGCCGTGCTTGACGCGCGCATCAGCCACCTCGCCTACGCGCCGGAAATTGCGCAAGCGATGCTGCAACGCCAGCAGGCAAACGCCATCATCGCCGCGCGCAGCCGCATCGTCGCCGGCGCGGTTGGCATGGTGGAAATGGCGCTGGAACAATTACAAAAGAACGGCACGGTGCAGTTGGACGAAGAACGCAAAGCGGCGATGGTCAGCAACCTGCTGGTCGTCCTCTGCTCGGAACGCAACACGCAGCCGGTAGTTAATACCGGGGCGTAACGTTGCGCTCGCTTATTACAGGGAAAATGGCGAAGCCATTTTCTGGGGAAACTTTGTAGGTCGGGCATTTATGCCCGACAAATCCCATTCGCAATGTCGGGCATAAATGCCCGACCTACTGCTACTAGGGGCTGTTTACAATTCGTTGTGAACGCCGTCGCTACGCGATTTTCACACCCCACCCCGGGTTCCCTTGAAAAAAGCGGACGCCTTTTTCAAGGGGATACCCGACCCTCCCCCGCTTCGCAGCACTAGTGTCCAAGATAATTCCTGGTCGATAAAATTCTTATAAATCATGCAAATAATCACCATACAGACCCACGCGCAATGCGTCAAATACCCCAAAATAGCGTTCAAAAGCGGCTTTTCGAGGTGTGATGCGGCGCGTTACTACAGGGGGTGCTGTATAAATCATGCTGTTTTAGAAAGAATTTCATCTAAAAATTTATCTTGGACAGTAGTGCCGCTTCGCAGGGGAGGGGGGATTCAAATTGTAAACACGCCATCCGGCAGGCGATTTACATACGCGGTAGCGGGGTTCGTGTATGTATATTGCCGACGATTTGGCCGCTGGTGCGGCAGGCGGAAATGGCATAATGCCGCCCCTTTTTGCAACGCTGTCTGTTTATGAGTCATCACGATAATTGGTCTTCCCGCCTCGGCTTCATTCTCGCTGCCGCTGGTTCTGCCATCGGCCTCGGTGCCATCTGGAAATTCCCCTATACCGCCGGCACGCACGGCGGTGCGGTGTTTTTCCTTCTCTTCATTGTTTTTACCTTTTTGGTCGGCGCGCCGGTGCTGATTGCCGAGTTCGTCATCGGCCGCCACAGCCGCCACAACGCCATTCAGGCGTTTCACCGCATCCGCCCCGGCAGCGCCTGGCCGCTGGTTGGCTGGCTCGGTGTCGTTACCTGCTTTGTCCTGCTTTCTTTTTATAGCGTTGTCGGCGGCTGGGTGGTCGCCTATATCTGGCACGGTATCAACGGCGATTTGGCGAAAATCAGCGATTACGGCGCCTTCTTCGATGCGATGATTGCCAACCCCGGCGAGGTCATCTTGTTCCAAGGGCTGTTCATGCTGGCGGTGGTGTATGTGGTGCAGGCCGGGGTCAGCCAGGGCATTGAGCGGGCAAACAAATACATGATGCCGGCGCTGTTTGTGATGTTTCTGCTGCTGGCGCTGCGCTCGCTCACCCTGCCCGGCGCCTGGCAGGGCGTGGTGTTTTTACTGAAACCCGATTGGTCGTTTTTCAACGGCGAAACGATGCTCTCCGCCCTCGGCCAGGCGTTTTTCGCCCTGAGCATCGGCGTCTCGGTGATGGTGACTTATGCCTCGTATCTGCGCGATGACTACGACTTGCTGCGCAGTGCCAACAGCATCGTCTGGATGAATATCGCCATTTCGCTGCTCGCTGGGCTGGTGATTTTCCCGGCGGTGTTCGCCCTCGGTTTTGAGCCGAATCAGGGGCCGGGGCTGATTTTCGCCATTCTTCCTGCGGTTTTTGCCAAGTTGCCGTTTGGTGTGCCGCTGTTTGTCGTCTTCATGGTGCTGGTGCTGTTTGCCACGCTCACCTCTGCCTTTTCGATGCTGGAAAACATCGTCGCCGTGCTGGCGTACAAGAAACCAGAACGCCGCGCGCCGGTGTCGTGGCTGCTTGGTCTGGCGATTTTTCTCGCTGGCATTCCCTCGGCGCTCTCTTTTGGCCTGCTAAAAGATGTGCGCTTAATTGGCGCGCGCGATATTTTTGACTCGCTCGACCTGCTGGTTACGGGCTGGAGCATGCCGCTCGGCGCGCTGCTGATTGCGCTCTTTACCGCCTGGGCATGGCAGCGCGAGGCGGTGCAACGCGAGGCGATGACCGGCAGCAATCTGCCGCTGTGGGTGTTTTCGCTGTGGTATGTGCTGCTGCGCTTTGTCGCGCCGCTGGCGATTGTTGTCGTCTTCCTGCACGGGATTGGGGTGTTTTAGCGCCCGCTACCACCAAAAAAACGCCACGGCATGCCGTGGCGTTTTGCGTTGTGGGCGCGTTATTTTTTCGCCGATTTGAAGGAAAGGGTGGCGACGTTGCGCTGTAAGTGGGCGTGCGCGTCGTCCGGGGTCGGGTGATTGACGAGGGCGGCGATGACGTTGTGGCCGTTGTTGCGCACGCTGAGTTCGGCTTGGCCTTTGGCGTCGGTTTTGACGCGGTTGGCGAAGTCGTTGATGTAATCAGCGGTAATTTCCACGTCCGCCTGCGGTTTGCCGGCAACGTACACGGTGACAGTCAGTTTGTCACCCTGTTTTAGGGTGGAAGGGTCAGTCGCCGGGATGATTTGTGCCGGCAGGTCAAAGGGCTTCATCTCGCCTTGGTAGGGTTTGAGCAGGCTGATGTTGTATTTGAGCGAGGTAGAGGTGTCGGCCGGTTTGCTAATGGCGCTTTTTTCCACCGCCTGCCATTTGCCGTTCGCGTCTTTTTCCCAGTAGCCGTTATCGAAGAAGGCGGTCAGCACTGCGGCATCATCGCCAACTTCAACGCTGCTGTGGTGGTCGTGCGTTTTCACTTCGGCTTTCGTTTCTTTGAAGTCGGCGGTGTAGGCATTGACGAAGCGGACGTTTTCCGGCCTGTAGGAATCGTCGGCATAGCCCATACCATAGACGACGCCGAGTTCGCCGTAGTGCGGGGCAATCCAGACGCCGTGGGCAATGGCTGCGGTGGCAGGTGCCAAAAAGGTGGCGAGTAGCAGTTTTTTCATGTGTGCTCCGAATTTTTGTAGGGAAATACCCGCCAGGCGGGCGCGCGGATAATAGACCTCTTTCCAAACCACGATTTTGCAGGAAACCGATGCCAATGCTTTAATCCGAAAAAGCCCCTCTCCCGGTGGGAGAGGGGTTGGGGTGAGGGCAGGGATAAATAAATTCCGCAGAAAAGATAGTTTGGAAGGAAGTTTAATATAGCCTTCCACCGAAAGTTTCGCACTATGCCGTCTCGTCGTGTAGTCACGTATCACCTTCAGCGTTGCTCTTTGTGTAAAATTTTGAGTGGATGGCTATATCGCGTTATTCGCGGCAAATCTATTGTTTTTGTTTGTCTTTCTGCACAAAAAAACGCCCGCAATGGTGCGGGCGTGGGCGGTATTGTTCCGGTTTTTTCACTTCCCTACGGGGGTGAGGTTTACATACAGGGTAGCGGGGTTCGTGTATGTATAGCCATCCACCGAAAGCCTCATACGGTGTTGCGCCGCTTCGCCAGGCACCCTAGAAAATGGCGCAGCCATTTTCTAGGGAAACCCGCGCCGTACTAGTTGTACTGTCTTCGGCAGCGCGCCTTGCCGGGTCCCATGAAAAACGCTATGCGTTTTTCATGGGTGCCCGACTGAAACTTTCGGTGTATCGCTATAAATGGAAGTCTGCCCTGCCCTACCCCACCGGTTTTACTGCGGGCGGAATTTGATGAGGGTGCCGTCTTTCAGTTGCCAGAGGATGCTGTCGCGCAGCACGACCGCCGGGGTGTCGCTGCTGGTGGCAGCGATTTTTTGTTGGCCGATGAGTTCACCGCTTGCGCCATCTATCCAGTGCAGCCAGCCTTCGTAGTCGAGTACGCCGACGCGGCCATCGGAGAGGGCAAAGGGCGGCGAGAGGCGGCGACCTTCGAGGCGGTCGTTCTGCCAGCGCAAGCTGCCGTCGCGTGGGTTGAGGGCGGCGAGGTGGTCGATGTCGCTGACGAGGTAGAGACCGTCGTGGTTAATGGCGATGTCTTTTTGTGTCGAGACTTTTTCTTGCTGCCACAGCGGTTGTCCCTGTTGCAGGTCAACGGCAAAAATCATTGATTGGTAGGCGGCACCGAAGAGGATGCCGTTAGCGACGAGCGGGGTGCTGTCCATATCGACCAGGCGGGAAACGGGGTTGCTGCCGCTGCTGCTGGCGACGCGCTGTTCGATGACTGGCAGGCCGTTTCTTTGGTCAAGCGCGATGAAGTAGCCGTTATCGGTGGTGATGATGACTACGCCACCGCCAACGACTGGCTCGGCGTTACCGCGCACGCTCAACACGGGTTCGTTGCTGTGGTAACGCCATAGTTCGCTGCCGTTGCCGGCGTCAAAGGCGGTGAGGGTGCCGTCGATGCTGCGCGCATAGACCATGCCATCGGCGGCGACTGGCGCGGCGAGCATCAGCCCGGAGAGTGGCGCGCGCCAGCTGGTTTCGCCGTCATCGCTGGCAATGGCAAGCAGGTCGCCGTTGTTGGTGCCGAGATAGACGTTGTTGCGATCGACGGCGACGCCGCCGCTGATGTCGTTGCCGAGTTTTTCTTGCCACAGCTGCGCGCCGCTTTCGCCTTCAAAGGCGTAAAGGCGACCATTGGCGGAGATGGCATAGATGCGGCCGCCATCGTAGGCGGGTTTGAGGCGCAGGCCTCTCTCTTCGCCACCATCGCCGAGCTTGTGTTTCCACAGGACGGTGGTGGCGACGCGACCGCTGCTTGCTGGCAACGGTTTGGGCGCGGGGCGGTTGTCTTTGCCGAGGAAGAAGTCGGAGGTGGAGGAGCAGGAGGAGAGCAGCAATGCGGCGCTGCCGAGCTGGATGAGACGGCGGCGTTGCATGTCAGTTTTCCTTTACGGCGAGGCGTGCTTGCAGGGCGTTGATGGCGGCGGCGCTGCCGCTACTGGGTGCAAGTTGTTGGCTGTGCTGCCAGGCTTGCAGCGCTTCTGGCAGTTTGTCCTGTTTTTCGAGGATGAGGCCTTGCAAGGCGACCGCCTGCGCGGCGTAGGCGCTGTCTTTGAGCGCTTCCAGGGTTTGCAGGGCAGCGTCGCTGTCGCCATTAGCGAGCTGGTTTTGTGCCAGCTGCCAGCGCGCGCTTTGTGCGACGAGTTGGTCTTGGCTGGCAATGGCAAGGTTGAGCGCGGTCTGCGCTTCTTCTTTTTTGCCTGCCTGCTGGTAGGCGCTCGCCATGTTGAGTGCGGCCAGCGCACTGATGTCGCCGCCGGCTTGTCGCAGGGTGTCGTAAGGTGCGGTGGCGGCTTGCAGGTCGTTTTTTTCCAGTGCTTGCAGCAGGGTGTCGAGCTGGGTCGATTCGTTGGCGATTTTTTCTGCTTCTTTTCCCTGCCAGTAGCGGTAGCCACCAACCATGCCAAGCCCAAGCACCAGCCCGACGATAATGGTCAGACCGTATTGTTGTAGCCATTCGCGGATGAGTTCCAGGGTTTCTTCGTCGGTTCTGTCGGTCATGGGGTTTCCTTGAGGCGTTCTTGCAGGTAGGCGGGGATGTCGGCAAGCGGCAGGCTTTGTTGGCTGCCGTCGCGCAGGTTTTTCAGGCTGGCGTGCTGTTGTGCGGCTTCGTCGTCGCCAATGATGAGCGCGTAGTACGCGCCTTCTTGGTCGGCTTTGCGCAGCTGGTTTTTCAGCGCCTGTACTTGGGTTTGAACGATGACGGCAATGCCCGTGTCGCGCAGGCGCTGCACCAGCGGCAACAGGGTGGCAAAGTGGGCGTCGTCGGTGGCGATGGCATAGACGGCGACGGGCTGTTCGCGGAAGGTGTCGCGCGTTTGCGCCAAGAGCAGGATGCGTTCGATACCAAAGGCGAAGCCAGCAGCGGGGGTCGGCCTGCCGCCCAGTTGCTCAACCAGGCCGTCGTAGCGGCCACCGGCGGTGACGGTACCTTGCGCGCCGAGTGCGCCGGTCGTCCATTCAAAGACGGTGTGGCAGTAGTAGTCGAGACCACGAACGAGGCGCGGGTTGCGTCGCCAGGCGATACCGAGCGCATCGAGCAGCGCGGTAAGGTTGGCAAAGTGGGCGTGGCTTTCGGCGCCGAGGTAGTCGTCCAGCATTGGCGCGCCATCAAGCACGGCCTGCACGCCGACGTTTTTGCTGTCCAGAATGCGCAGCGGGTTGGTGGTGAGGCGGCGGCGGCTGTCGTCATCCAGTGCGTCGATGTGGTTTTGCAGGTAGGCGACGAGTGCCTGCTGGTAGGCGCGGCGTTCGTCGGCAAGGCCGATGGTGTTGAGTTCCAGCGTTAAGAGGTCAAGCACGCCGAGGCGGCGAAAGAGGTCGGCGCAGATGGCAATCAGCTCGGCATCAAGCGCCGCGCCTGCCATGCCAAAGGCTTCGACGCTGACTTGTGAGAATTGGCGGCTGCGCCCTTTTTGCGGGCGTTCGTAGCGGAACATCGGCCCTTCGGCATAGACGCGCTGCGGCTGTTGCAGTTTGCCGTGCTGAATCATCGCCCGTACCACGCCGGCGGTCGCTTCCGGGCGCAGGGTGATGCTTTCGTCGTTGCGGTCGTTGAAGGTGTACATTTCTTTGCTGACGACGTCGGTTTCTTCGCCCACGGCGCGCTTGAACAGCCCGGTTTGTTCGAGCAGCGGCAGTTGCAGCGGACGGTAGCCGTAGCGGGCGAGTGTGGCGTGGATGAGGTCGTGCAGTTGTTGCAGATGGACAGCTTCCGGCGGGAAGACGTCATTCATGCCGCGCAGGGACTGGATTTGTGTTTTAGCCATCAGGGGACATCTACGTTATAGCGGCGGCGACCGGAATTTTTCTGACGATAGTTTTCCAGCGGTTGTTCCTGACCATTAACCAGCATGACAACGCCATCGGGTCGGCCAATGTTGAGGTTGTAGGGGGCGCCATCGGCAGGCAGTTCGACTTTTTCGCCTGCTTTGACGAGTTTCGACAGCACTTTTTTGTTACCGCTGTCTTTGATTTCTATCCAGCTCTCAGCGGCGAAGGAGAGTTGGATGCCGCGCGTACTGCTGCTGGCGGGCGCGCTTTCCGGTGGCGCTTGTTCGGCGGGCGCTTCGCTGTTGTTGCTGTTCAGTGCCACTGGTTCATCGGAAACGGGCGGGGTCAGGCCGGGGATGTTTTGCGGGCTTTCCGGCGAGAGCGGCGTGCCTTCCGGGGTAAGGGTGGTGCCGCCGACTTCCAGGATGATTTCGTTGTTGCTGTTGTTGTTGGCGCTGGCGTTGTTATCGGCGCTTACCGCAACTTCGCCGCTTTCTGGCGGGGCATTAAAGGCGCCGTTGAGCTGTTTCATCAGCCAGGAGTTGTTGTCAAAGAGTTGGTAGAGCAAGACGCCACCGATGATAACCACCGGGATGAGCAGCAACCAGGAGCCGAGATAGCTACGGCGGTAGGCGCGTGTCTGGCTTTCGACGTTGGCGGGGGTGATGCGCAGTTCTGTTTCCTTTGCCGCTTCGCCCTTGATTTTGTTAAACGCCTGGCTGACTGCAGCTTCGTTCAAGCCGAGGAAGCGGGCATAGAGGCCGAGGTAGCCACGGGTAAAGACCGGCGCGCCGATTTCGGAGAAGCGGTTTTGTTCGAGTTTTTCGATGATTTCCTGGCTAAGGTTGGACTGCATCGCCGCAGTGGCGATGGAGAGTTCCCGCTTCATCCTCGTGGCGGAGAGAATGGCGCCGATATCCGGTGCGCCCGTGTTATTGGTATTTTCGCTCATGGTCAGATTCCCAGCGATTTTGCCTCAGGTGTGCTTTTGTAGTTGCCGCGCATTACACGCACCAGCTCTTCTTCCATACGGGTATCGCCGCTTTTACGCGCCGCTTCGATACCAATTTTGACGCTTTCCGGGCTGTAGCCGACGTAGGTATGCACGACACGCAGGTAGCGCATGGCGCCGGCGTAGTCGCCTTTTTCCAGGGCGATTTGCGCCAGCGGCAGGAGTGCGCCTTCAGATTGTGGGTTAGCGGCGATTGCCTGTTTGTAGGCGTTTTCTGCCGAGCCACTTTGGCCGCGACGCTGCATGCAGTTACCTTCGGCGATGCCAGCCGCGGCTTTGAATTCAGCGTTGCGACCACGCATTTGTCCGAGCAGGGCTTGCATTTCGCTGTCGCGGTCAAATTTGCAGAGGAAAGTGGCGTAGTTGGTGTAGCCGAGTAGGTATTCGGGGTGGCTGTGGATGAGTTTTTGGTAGATTTGGTTGCCGGAGGCGATGTCGCGTTTTTCTTCGTAGAGGATGGCGAGGATGTTCCAGGCTTCCGGCGGATGTGAGTCGATTTCTATCGCCCGTTTCAGTTTGGGTTCGGCCAAATCGTAGCGCCCCATTTGCAGGTATTGTGCGCCCAGTTCGACGTAGTCCTTGTACGCCTGGCCGTAGTCGGCTTTTTTCTTGACGACGGTGGGGATGATGTCGTCATCGCTGTTTTTTTTGCCAAAGCCGAAGGTTTCGCAGCCACTGAGCAGTAAGGCGGCTGCGCAGGCTGCAAGCAGGGGGATGTTTCTGGGTTTCATACGGTTTCCACCTCGTTTCTGGTTTGTTTGCGTTCACGGATAAGGCGGTCTTTGAACTGCCCTACCAGCTGCCCGCAGGCAGCGTCGATGTCTTCTCCACGGGTTTTGCGGATGGTGGCAATGTAGCCGTTGTCGCTGAGATAACGCTGAAAGGCGAGGATGTCGCTGCGTTTGGAGCATTCAAAGCGGCTGCCGGGAAAGCTGTTGAACGGTATCAGGTTGATTTTGCCGGGGATGCCGCGCAGCAGTTCGACCAGTTGGCGTGCGTGTTCGGGGGTGTCGTTCACGCCGCGCAGCATGACGTATTCCCAGGTAACGCCGCCATGTTGGCCGTTGTGTTGTACGTATTTGTGGCAGGCATCAAGCAGGGCGGCGAGGCCGTAGCGCGCGTTGACCGGGACGATTTGGTTGCGCAGTTCGTCGTTTGGCGCGTGCAGCGAGACGGCGAGGCTTAAGTCGGTGACTTCGCGCAGTGCGTGAATGGCGGGAACAATGCCGGAGGTGCTGAGCGTTACCCGCCGCTTGGAGAGGCCAAAGGCGTGGTCATCCATCATCAGGCGGGTGGCAGGCAGGACGTTGTTGAAGTTCACCAGCGGCTCGCCCATGCCCATCAGGACGACGTTAGTAACCACACGGTTGTTGCCGTGGCGGTCGCAGTTAAGCAGTTCTTTGGCAAGCCAGACCTGGACGATGATTTCGCCGGTGGTGAGGTTGCGGTTAAAGCCGGCGTGTCCGGTAGAACAGAAGGGACAGGCCATGGCGCAGCCCGCCTGTGAGGAGATGCAGAGGGTGCCGCGGTCGTCTTCCGGGATGAAGACGGCTTCGATGCTGTTGCCGCAGTCATAGCGGAAGACCCATTTGCGTGTGCCGTCGCTTGCGGTTTTGTCGGTAACGATGGTGGGAAAGCGCAGTTCGGCGATGTTTTTCAGTTTTTCGCGCAGCGGTTTGCTGAGGTCGGTCATCGCGTCAAAGTCGGTGACGCGCTCGTGGTAAATCCATTTGAGCAGCTGTTTGGCGCGGAAGGGTTTTTCGCCGTTGTCGATGAACCACGCGGTCATCGCCTCGCGGTCAAAATCGAACAGGTTGATTTTCTCTGCCATCAGCGGCACAGCTCACGCGCGGCGAAGAAGAAGGCGATTTCCTGCGCGGCGTTTTCCAAGCTGTCGGAACCGTGCACGGCGTTACGCCCTTTGCTTTCGGCAAAATCAGCGCGCAGGGTGCCAGCGGCAGCCTCTTGCGGGTCGGTCGCGCCCATCAACTCACGGTAACGGGCGACGGCGTTGTCGCCACGCAGTACTTGTACCATCACCGCGCCGGAGCTCATGAATTCGACGAGTTCGGCAAAAAAAGGACGTTCGCGGTGAACGTCATAGAAACGGGCGGCGTCTTCGCGGGAAAGACGCAGCATTTTCGCAGCGACGATTTCCAGCCCGTTGGCTTCCAGGCGCGCGAGGATGGCACCAGTATGGTGGTTCGCAACCGCGTCGGGCTTGATGATGGAAAGGGTCATTTGCGTGGTCATGGATACTCCGTGAAGGTTGTGTGAGGTGAAAAAACGGGCGGTATGGTAGCACATCGGCGGCAGTTTGAAATTGTCGGCAATTAGCATGCTGGACTGCAAAACACGCCGGGATGTGTATTGTTCTACCGGATTCGCTTTCCTTGCTTTTTGGCGATAAGCATCGGTTACCAAAATAGCTTAGATGAGGAATCTCGGTCATAAAGCCTATGCCGAAAAGTCGTAATTAGTAGGGGCGAATCGTTAAGGAATGACGAGGCGGGATGAATTGATAGCGGGCGCGGGTTTCAAGCACGTAGCTGACATTGCCACGGGCGGGATAGTGGACGCAGGGGCTATGCGTGCAAGGAATGGCGCTGTGGCGGGTAACGAGCTTGCCGGTGGCGTCATAAAAACGTATTTCCAGGGGAATGAGGGTGTTCTTCATCCAAAAACTGACCGGTTGGGGTGGCGTGAAGACAAACAGCATGCCACTAACCGGCGCCAGCCAGGGACGATACATCAGCCCACGAATGCGGTCTGCGTCGCGGCGCACCACCTCGGCGCGGATGGCGTGTTCGCCATCGTGTAGCCAGCGGTATTCGGCGGCTTGTACCGGGAAGAGGGCGAGGATACATAGTGTGAGAATGTGATGCGTGTATTTCATTTGTGCTTATTTATTAAGAATGCGGTTTGGACAGTTTTTTATATATAGCGATACACCGAAAGTTTCAGACAAGGCGCGCTGCCGAAGACAGTACGCATTTGTACGGCGAGGCAGCGCAACACCGTATGAAGCTTTCGGTGGATTGCTATAGGCATTTCTGCGGTCATTATTGGCAACACTAAAGGTGAAAGGAAAAAGCAGGTTGTATGGCAACCTGCTCTATGATTCCTGCATTATTTTGTAATCACCTGCGCCATATAAACCCTTATTGGGGCAGAAATGTTTAATGGATTACATGGTGGCAGAGGGCAAACCGCTGGTTAGCATTTTGCCAAGACCGCTTTCTATGACTTCCCGAATTTTCGGTGCTTCTTTACCGCGTAATTGCACGCCAACACCGGGAATGCGGCGCGAGATTTTTTTCGGCGGATTCAGCCAAACAATACGGCCAGACGCGGCAAATTTGCCGAGGTCGCCCGGCAGTTTCAGAAAGACGAAGACTTCTTGCTCTAGCGCGTATTTTTCTTCCGTTGCGACAAAGATGCCACAGCCATCAACGAAAGGCATATATGCCTGATAGAGGTCTTTCAAGTCATCAATGTTTAGGCGGATAACGCCTTGTTTGAGTTTGGATTGGGGTGTTGTCATGGTGCAAAGTTCCTTTTATAACGGGTTTCTTTTCATGCCTAAGGCTACCTGCCAGGCGGCAGTAGGCGAAGTGGCGCGCATTGTAGCATATTTACAATGTGTTAAGGATTCGTAGTCTATTTGGCGAATGCTTGGTTTAAGCGGCGAGAATATCGCGGAAATGCCAGTAGCAGAGCCAAAAGACGATGATCAACACAATTAAAATAAGGGTGCGGGCGAGGTTATTCATGGCGCTTCCCGCAGCAGATTGACGGCAACGCTGAAATCGAAAAGGGAAAGGTTGTTGGTCATTTCCACCTCTAGCAGGTAGCGACCGGGCGCGAGCCTGATGGGGGTGTGGATGGGAATGCCAGCGCCAATGCCTGCATACATCCGGCGACCATCAAGGGTAACGCGCGTGTTGGCGTTGTGGTTACTGATGACGAACTCATATTCGCCTTTTTCGGCGATATTGAGCCAGCCGACCCAATAGGCCGCAAAATCCCGCGTCGGAATATTCTGATAGGTAGAGCTAGCGCGGTGTACCTGCACGGATTGGCGTTGCCCCTTGCCAATCAGGCGTTTGGGTTCCGCTGTCAGCAGGTTCGCCATTTCTTCGAGGGAAACCGGTTCTTTTTTGCGCTTGGCAAGCTGCACCTGCCTTTCATAGGGCGGGTCAATGTCAGCAAGGTCGCCGCTGGTGAGGTAATAGACGGTAAGACCCTCTTCCGGAACGGCTTTTTCAGGATTAAGGATACTGCCCCAGGTGCGCTTAACCCGCTGCGCATCGTTCAAGGTGGCATGGATGTCGCCAGGTTCGAGGCGTGGGTAAAAGGTAACAACATCGCTGCCGGGGCGCGTTTTATAAATCGAGACCGAGAGGATGCCGATGATGACGATGCTAACGAGATACAGCGGGATGCGGAAAATGCCGGAAATTCGTGGTTTATTCATGGCTGCCTCACGGGGAAGATTGCTGTTGAAACTTGACGGAAAAATCGATGGCAGCGCTGTGATTGCGGTATTCAACTTCAAGGGTGTAAATGCCGGGGTCAAGATAGACCAGGGCGATTTCTCTTGGACGGCCGCTACGGATAAGCATGTGGCTATCGAGCAGAATACGCACATCTGCTTGGTTTGCGTCCGAGATGATTGCATACACAGCGGACTCGCTGATGGCAATCTTGCCTAGCCAGCAAGCGGCAAAATCCTGCGCGGGGATGCCCTGGAATTCGTTGCGGGCATGAACATCAATGGCAAAGACTTCCTTATCAACGGCGATCAAACGGCCAGGACTCCACAAACTGGCAAAATATTTTGCTAAGGGCTCGGACTTTCCCCACCCAGGAGTGTCCGTAGTCAAATAGTAGGCGTGGAAAGCATCAATGGGTGGCTCTTCGGCGACCAAGGCATTGCTCCAGGTGTCCGCGTCGCTAACCTGATGATAACTTTCTAGCTTGGGCGTTTTGCCTGCCTCGCCATCAAGACCATTTTCTGTAACGGCGAGAATCGGGATGCGGACAAGTTGGCGCGGGTCGTCGTAACCCGGTGGCGGTGTCAGGGTATAAAACGCGGGATTCATATTATGTTCGAGCAGGATGCGTCGCTCGCGTTCGGCAAAGAAGGCTTTACCTAATTGCCACAGAACGATGGCAATGACGGCAGCGATAGTGGCAATTATCAGAAAGTTACGGGAACGAGGCGACATGGCAACTCCTGTAAGGTAGCGGGAAAGGCGAGCCAGTATAAACCGACTTAACAAATGCAGGTTGCGGGCGAGCAACGCCTGCCGCCCGCTATCACGCGCTTCCGGCAGCATCGCATTATTTTTCCCGCGCCCTCTCGCCTTGCCGCGCGCTTGCCATTACACCGCGCGCCGGGAATAGCAACCCCTATCATTTGATTTTTCTTGGAGCTTCTTATGCACAGACGTATTTTCCTCGCCGCGTTGGCGGCATTTTCTTTTGCCAGTGCCGCACACGCTGCCGTAACCGTCAAAGACGAGCACGGCGAACTCACTCTTGAGAAAACGCCGGTGCGCGTGGTCGCGCTGGAGTTTTCTTTTGTTGACGCGCTGGCAAATGTTGGCGTGTCGCCGGTTGGCGTCGCTGATGACAACAAGGCCGACCGCATCATCGCCCCGGTACGCGAGCTGATTCAGCCGTGGACGTCCGTCGGTACGCGCGCGCAGCCGAATATGGAAACCATCGCCTCGCTCAAGCCGGATTTGATTATTGCCGACAAAGACCGCCACGCCGCCGCTTATGACGAGATGTCGAAGATTGCGCCGGTGCTGCTGCTCAATTCGCGCTACGGCAGTTTTGAGGACATCCTCGGCCAGGCGCAGGTGATTGGCGACGCGCTCGGCAAGCACGACGAGATGAAGGCGAAGATTGACGCGCTCAACAAGGAATTTGCCGACATCAAGGCGCATATTCCTGCCGGGCAGACCGCTGTCGTCGGTGCATCGCGCGAGAATACCTTTGACCTGTTCTCTAAGGATTATTTCGCCGGTGGCGTGGTCGCCGCGCTTGGTTTCAAACTGCCGGAGCCGCTCGATGGCAAGGCGTTTTATGAAATCGGGCTGGAGCAGTTCATCGCGCAAGACCCGGACTGGCTCTTTGTCGCCCACTACCGCGATGAGAGTGTGGTGCGCAAATGGGAGAAAGAGTCGCTGTGGAGCGCGCTCAAAGTCGCCAACGCCACGCACAATGTCAGCATTGAAGCGGATTTGTGGGCACGTTCACGCGGGCTGATTTCTGCCAAGTTGATGGCGGAACAGGTACGCGATGCGGTCGCCAAGGCGAAGTGATTTATCACTGAGCTCCCTCCCCCTGTGGGGGAGGGCTGGGGTGGGGGCAGCAAACAACCCGCAGCGCGACAGAACCTCCTTATCCATTTACATACACCATAGTGTACAGACCGGACACATGGGTAACAGGTGTGCGGGGACATAGGTAACACAT
>CAUVOF010000025.1:0-21870 GCA_963553325.1 uncultured Cardiobacterium sp. | reverse complement strand
TTCCGTTGCTTTTTGTTTGCCCGTCGTTTACCAGCATACATTTTAGGACACCACCCGAAAATTTTTGTCTGACGGTGTTATACAAACACAGAATGGAATGAATGAAGTAATTGCCGAGACGGGTACGCCTGCCGAAGTGGCAGCGTTAAAAATGTCCGAAAGACCGAGCGACTGGAACAGTTTTCTTGCATTACTTGAAAATAGCGATATTGACCCTGCAATAGATCCTTTTGCTCGCAGCGCCGCCGACAATGTGCCACATAGCCGTGATCCGTTTGCAGGGTGGCAGGAATGATGCGCTATTTGCTGGATACCAATATCGTTAGTCATGCGGTAAGAAAACATCCGCAGGTATTAGCGCGTTTAATAGCCGTTCCTATAGAGAGGCTATATATCTCTGCGATTACTTATGCTGAATTGACATATGGCTTGGCAAAACATCCTGAAGCTACGCGATTGCATCAATTAACGCATGAATTTCTCAGCAGAGTTGAGATATTGCCCTTCAATGAAACGGTGTATTTCGCGCGATGATTGAAGCAGATGGGCGTAATCTTTCCCCTTTATAGCGATACACCGAAAGTTTCAGACAAGGCGCGTCGCCGAAGACAGTACGCATTTGTACGGCAAGGCGACGCAACACCGTATGAAGCTTTCGGTGGATTGCTATAGATATGCAGATTGCCGCCCATGCACATTATTTGCATGCCATATTGGTCAGCAATGACCATGCTTTTCGGGGAATTACCGGATTAATCGTAGAAGACTGGCTAACAGCGTCATGAGCTTACGGTTTCGTCCTCGGCGCTCATCGCTGCCAGCAGCGCCTCGTAATGCCGCAATTTTTCCGCCAAATGCGCCTGATGCTCGGCAAGGCGCGACAGTTGCGCGGCAAGCGCCTGTTCGTGTGTGCGCAGTAGCGTGTAACGCGCCGCCAGCGTTGCCTCGCCCTCGGCACGCAGGCGGGCGAATTCCTTGATTTGCGCGAGCGGCATATTCGTTTCCTTCAGGCGCAGGATGAAGGCCAACCAGGCGGCATCGCGTTCGCTATAGACGCGGTAGCCGTTGCTGTCGCGCGTGGGTGCAAGCAGCCCTTCTTTTTCGTAGTAGCGCAGTGTGTCGGCGCTGAGGCCGGTCAGCGCGGCAAATGCCTGGATGTGGTACATGAAATAGTCCTTGCGTTGGAGTTTGCTCCAAAGCATATCCTCGCCGCTCCATTCACAACAAGGAGCAATCATGCTGAACCATGAAGAACTGCTGCAACGCGGCCTCGCCAAGCTCAATGAAGTCGATGGCACGCAGGGCGAGGCGGTGATGGCCGCGCTTGCCGACGTCGCCCCCGATTTGGCGCGCTACATCATCGGCTTCGCCTTCGGTGAGATTTACCACCGCCCGGCGCTCAATCTACGCGAACGCGAGCTGATTACGCTTGCGGCGCTTGCCGCGCAGGGCGGCTGCGAGAAGCAGTTGCGCGTGCATATTCACGCTGCACTGAATGTCGGCCTTTCACGCGAGGAGGTGATTGAGGTGTTTATGCAGTGCATCCCGTATCTCGGTTTTCCCAAGGTGCTGAATGCGGTGTTTGTCGCGCAGGAGGTGTTTGGCGGTTAGGTGCTGTTTACAATTCATCGTAACAATTTGATTTTATTAGGAATAGATGAGCGCTTTTAAAGTTATATTCTTCTTTAAAATCATTGTGTTAGGCTCAATTGTAAACACGCCCTAAGCGGCAGCCATAAAAAAGCCCCCAAGCGGGGGCTTTTTTAATGTCAGAGAATTGACGGTTTACGCAGCAGGCGCATCTTTGCGCTGGTCGGCGAAATCGGCGGCAGCGGTAAAGAGGACGTCTGAAGAGGAATTAAGCGCGGTTTCGGCGCTGTCCTGGATGACGCCTATCAGCACGCCGATAGCGATGACTTGTGCCGAGGTGTCGCCGTCGATGCCGAGCAGCGAACAAGCCATCGGGATGAGCATCAGCGAGCCGCCGGGAACGCCGGAAGCGCCCGCCGCGCCGAGGGTGGCGAGGAAGCAGAGCAAGAGCGCGTTCATCGGATGCACGTCGATGTGCATGGTGTGCGCGGCGGCAAGCGAGAGGACGGCGATGGTGATGGCTGCGCCTGCCATGTTAATGGTCGCGCCGAGCGGGATAGAAATGCTGTAGGTTTCTTCGCGCACCCGCAGCGCTTCGCAGAGGTCGAGGTTGATTGGGATGTTTGCCGCCGAGCTGCGGGTGAAGAAGGCAGGGATACCGCTTTGCGTCAGGCAGCGCCAGACCAGCGGGTAGGGGTTTTTGCGCAGGATTGCCCAGACCAGCAGCGGGTTCACCACCAGCGCGACCACTACCATGCTGCCGAGGAGGACGGCGATGAGGCGGGCGTAGGTGTGGAAGGTTTCAAAACCGGTGGTGGCGACGGTGGCGGTAACGAGGCCGAAAACGCCGTAAGGCGCGATGCGGATGACCAGCGAGACGACGTAATGGATGACGCGCGCCGCATCGTCAAGCACGGTTTTGCTGACGTCGCTGGCGTGGCGCATGACGATGCCGGCGAGGATGGACCAGGTGAGGATGCCGATGTAGTTGCCGTTGGCGGCGGCGTTCACCGGGTTGTCGGTAATTTTGAAGAGCAGGGTTACCAGCACTTCTTTCAGGCTACCCGGTGCGGTAACGGCTTCGGGGTTGCCGCTTAGTTGCAAGGTGGTGGGGTAGTAAATACTGGCAACGACGGCGACGGCAGCGGCGGCGAAGGTGCCGACCACGTACAGCGCGATGATGGTTTTCAGGCCACGCGCCTGCCCCTGCTGGTGGCGGGAAATGGCGTGGGTGATGAGGACGAAAACGAGGATGGGGGCAACAGCGCGCAGTGCTTTGGTGAAGAATTCGCCGAGGATTTGGAAGTATTCGGCGGCCTGCGGCGTGTTGCTTTTCAGCATGGTGTAGCCGATGAGGATGCCGAGCAGCATGGCGAAAAGGATTTGGCGGACGAGCGATTTGCCGAGCCAGCGGAGAAATTGCATGGGGGGATTCCTGTGGTGGTTTACGGGACAGTCATGTTACTGCGCTGTCTGTCTTTTCGGCAATGTGGCGGCGGTAAAAATGTAAAAGCCCCGCATGGGCGGGGCTATTTAGCGGCTAACGCCTTAGCTGCGCAACAGCTCATTGATACCGGTTTTGCTGCGCGTTTTTTCATCGACCTGTTTGATGATGACGGCGCAGTAGAGGCTGTGGCTGCCGTCGGCGGCGGGCAGGTTGCCGGGGACGACCACCGAGCCTGCCGGGATGCGGCCGTAGGTGATTTCGCCAGTCATGCGGTTGTAGATTTTCGTCGATTGGCCGATGAAGACGCCCATTGAGATGACCGAGCCTTTTTCGACGACGACGCCTTCGACGATTTCCGAGCGCGCGCCGATGAAGCAGTTGTCTTCAATAATGGTTGGGCTGGCTTGCAGCGGTTCCAGCACGCCGCCGATGCCGACGCCGCCGGAGAGGTGGACGTTTTTGCCGATTTGCGCGCAGGAGCCGACGGTTACCCAGGTATCGACCATCGTCCCTTCATCGACATAAGCGCCGATATTGACGTAGGACGGCATCAGCACCACGCCGCGCCCAATGTAGCTGCCGCGCCGCGCGACCGCCGGCGGGACGACGCGCACGCCTTCTTGCTGGAAGCGGGCGGCGTCGTGCTGGGCAAAGCGGCTTTCGACTTTGTCGAAGTAGCGGGTGTAGCCGTGTTCTACCGGGACGTTGTCATACACGCGGAAGGAAAGCAGCACGGCTTTTTTCAGCCATTCGTTTACCTGCCAGCCGTTAGCAGTCTGCTCGGCGACGCGCATTGTGCCGCGTTCGAGGGCGTCCAGCGCTTCGTTGATGGCGGCAAGCAGGGCGGGTTCGGCGTTGGCGGGGGTGATGTCAGCGCGGCGCTCAAAGGCGTCTTCAATGGTTTGTTGCAGAGTCATGGTGTTCCTTAATTGATGGGTGGGCGGCGCATTATAGCGGCAGTGTTTGCCGCACTACGGCGATGCTTGCCGGTTTCTTTTCTAAGGCTTCGGGGCTGACGGCGCGCACGTCGGCGCGCGTTTGGTAGGCGGCAAATGCCTGGCGGTTTTCCGCGTCAAGTTGCGGGTAGAGCGCGGGGTGGCGCAGTTCGGCGTAGGAAAATGCCATTGCCAACAGGTGCTGTTCGATGGCGTTGCTCGTGGGGTCTAACCGTGGCGCACGTTCCAGACCGCGAACAACGGCGGCGCGGGCGCGCTCGATGTGCGGGTGTTCCGCCGTGCCTTCCGGCTGGAAACGTGCCAGTGAGTAGGCCTTGATGATTTGTTCCAGCAGGGCAGTGGCGTAACCAGCGATGGCGGTTTGCGCGGCATCACGCAGCGGGTGGTTAAAGAGGTAGTCGATAACGCAGAGGGTGTTGTAGATGTGGACGCCGTCGTCGGTGATGAGGACGGGTACTTGCGAGAAGGGGTTTTCCGCGGTGAGTTCGGGCGGGGTCGTCCACGGGTCGGCGTAGGCGAGTTGCAGCGTGTCTTTGCCCTGCGCCAGCGCGGTCAGGATGATGGCGCGCGAGGTGGGGGAGGTGATGCTGGTGTAGAGTTTCATTGGCTTTCCTCGGTTGGGTTGATGGTCAGGCGGCGGATGATGCCGCTTTTCGGCCAGTATTCTACGCGGATGCGCGGCAGCGGGGGGTGGTTGAGCGCTTCGTAGTCTGCGCTGTCGATGGGGAATTTGCCGCGGATGCCCCGGATTTCCAGACGGTAGCGGCTGCTGAAGTCAAAGCTGCTGTAGCTGTGGCGGTGGTACGAGCGGTGTTTTCTGCGCACGTGGTAGTCGTCGGTGATGATGGTTTTGCTGCCGTGGGCAAGGTCGGATATGCCGGGGATGATGTAGAGGTAGCAGGCGACGCCAAGCAGGATGTAGATGATGATGTCGGAAAGCCATTCGTCGCGTTTGTGGCGGGTAAACCAGCGTTCCAGCGCCGCCGGGATGAGAAGAAGACCGCTTAGGATGTTGGCGTTGAGTGCTCGGCTGCCGGTTGCCGGGGTAAGGAGTTGCAGGGCGGCAAAGGTGATAGCGAGGCCAAAAAGGATGGGCGATTTTTTCAGGCAGTCATAGATGACTTCTTTCATGGGCTGTTTTCTTTGTTTTCGTTGGGGATGTGCAGCTGTTTGAGGGTGCGGCTGTGTGGCCAGTATGCGACGCGGATGGCGGGCGGTCGCTCGTTGCGCTCGCCACGGATAGCGTTGAGGCGTTCGTAGGTGGCGCGGCGGATGCGCAGTTTGACGGTATCGGTGGCAAGTGGTTGCAGGTAGAGGTCAAGGTAGTAGTGGCCGGGCATTTGCGCCTCACGGTCGGTGCTGTGCCAATGCGGGGTGACGGTTTGCGTGCCGCCGATGAGATCGCGCAATGCGGGTATCGTCAGGAAAAACAGTAGGATGAGGGTGAGTGACGGCGTTTCCCAGGCGAAATGGTAGGCGAGCCTTGCGCGGCGGTCGCGCCACACCCACCAGCAAAGCGGCAGGCCGCTAAGACCGAGGGCAATATCGGTGCAGAGCGAGGCAATGCCTTCGACCGGGCGGATATGCGGCACGAGGACAATATTGGCGATTATCCAGGCGAGGGTGAGGGTTTTGTGTTGTTTGGCGGTCATTTTTATGTAAAAAGCCCCGCGCGGGGCGGGGCTATATATGTAGTGTGTTTATTTGAGCAGGTGCTCAACGGCGGTGCGTTCTTCGCGCAGTTCGCGTTCGGTCGCTTCCATTTTTTCGCGGCTGAAGGCGTCAATCTCAAGGCCTTGCACGATTTCGTAGTCGCCATTTTTGCAGCGGCAGGGGTAGGAATAGATGATGCCGGGGGCAATGCCGTAGGATCCGTCGGACGGCACCGCCATGCTGACCCAGTCGTCGCCGTCGGTGCCAAGCGCCCAGCTACGCATGTGGTCAATCGCGGCGGAAGCGGCAGAGGCAGCGGATGATGCACCGCGCGCCTTGATGATGGCGGCACCGCGCTGCTGCACGACGGGGATGAAGGTGTCTTTGTACCAGCCATCTTCGACCAAATTTTTGGCGGGCTTGCCCTGCACGGTGGCGTGGCTGATGTCCGGGTATTGGGTGGAAGAGTGGTTGCCCCAAATGGTCATGTGCGCGATGTCGGTGCTATGCGTGCCGGTTTTCTCAGCGAGTTGTGACAGGGCGCGGTTGTGGTCGAGGCGGGTCATCGCCGTGAAGTTGCGCGGGTTGAGGTCGGGGGCAGCGGCTTGCGCGATAAGGGCGTTGGTGTTCGCCGGGTTGCCAACCACCAGCACTTTGACGTCGCGCGCGGCGTGGTCGTTCAGCGCCTTGCCCTGCGGGCCGAAGATAGCGCCGTTCGCGGCGAGCAAATCCTTGCGTTCCATGCCGGGGCCGCGCGGGCGCGCACCGACGAGCAGCGCATAATTGCAGTCCTTGAAGGCGACGTTGGCATCATCGGTAGTAACAATGCCGCGCAGCAGCGGGAAAGCGCAGTCGTTGAGTTCCATCGCCACGCCCTTGAGCGCGTCCAGCGCCGGGGTAATTTCCAACAATTGCAGGATAACCGGCTGGTCAGCGCCAAGCATATCGCCAGCTGCGATGCGAAACGCCAAGGCGTAGCCGATGTTGCCGGCAGCGCCGGTGATGGTGACACGAACGGGGTTTTTCATGAGGAATCTCCTGGATGTTTGAGGATTTTTGGGGAAAATAATTATAGCAGGGGTAGCTTCTTTTCTGAAAATTAATGTTAGAATATGAACGTCTATTTAGATAAGGAATTCAACCATGAAATTGAAAACATCTTTGTTGGCTTTCGTTGTGTCTCTTGCCTGTGCTAGCGCCTGGGCGCAAGACGAGCAAACAAACAGCGCAGACATTGCCGACCGACCGCCAGAAACCTACAACAACCCTAACGCGCCACCGCAACAAGTTTTCTACAAATGGAATGCCCGTGGCAAAACCTATTACGCCAAATTTCCGCCGCGCGGCGTTACCAATTTCCGCAAAATTAACGGACAAGGCATGCTGATTAGCGAACGGCTGAGCGGTGATGCCGCCAACATACTCCGTCCCTTGCGCCCGGTAGAATCCGAAACATCAACTGGTGCAGCGGGCGAACAGCCCCTCGGTGTGGTTGCTGTTTCCCGCGAACAACGCTGTATAGATGCGCGCAGAGACCTGAAAACCATTCAGGAAAAACCCAATATTTTGGTTGAAGACGGCAACGGTAACATCATTCAGCTTTCCGCCGAGCAGGTCAGCGAGCGCAAAAAACAGCTTGAGGACGTCCTTGAGCGTTATTGTCAGCAGCAACCGATTGGCAGCACGCCTGCGGTATCTAGACAACCTGCTCTGCCACCTGCTGTAGCACCAGCACCGCCTATTCCACCTGCAACCGAACCACCTCCGCGACCAGCTGCACCTATAGAGCAGGATCAGGACGGTATGAATATAAAAGAAAAAGCCCGCGGTTAAAAAATACTATGCGACTATCCCGATTTTGGCTCACCACGCAAAAAGAAACCCCAGCCGATGCAGAAGTCATCAGTCACCAGCTGATGCTACGCGCCGGTATGATCCGGCAAAACGCCCTCGGCGTTTATTCTTGGCTACCGCTGGGGCTGCGCGTCTTGCGCAAAGTCGAACACATCATCCGCGAAGAAATGGATCGCGCCGGCTCGCAGGAACTGCTGATGCCGGGGGTACAACCGGGCGAGCTGTGGCAAGAATCGGGGCGCTGGCAGGATTACGGCCCCGAACTGCTGCGCTTTCTTGACCGGCACGAGCGCGAATACTGCCTGGGGCCGACGCACGAAGAAGTCATCACCGACCTGATGCGGCGCGATCTTGCCAGCTACAAACAGCTGCCGCTGAACTTCTACCAAATCCAGACCAAATTCCGCGACGAAATCCGGCCGCGCTTTGGCGTGATGCGCGGGCGCGAATTCATCATGAAAGACGCCTACAGCTTCCACTTGGACGAAGCGAGCCTGCAGGCGACTTATCAAGATATGTACGACGCCTACTGCCGCATCTTCGACCGCTTGGGACTCGATTACCGCCCGGTACTGGCGGACAATGGCTCCATCGGCGGCACCGGCTCGCACGAATTTCACGTGCTGGCAGATACCGGCGAAGACGCCATCGTCTTCTCCAGCGGCGGCAGCTACGCGGCAAACCTCGAAAAAGCCGAGGCATTGCGTCCAGATACGGCGCGCCCGGCACCGGGGGCGGCAATGGAAAAACGCCCTACGCCGGAATGCAAAACCATCGCCGCGCTGGTCGAGAAACACGGCGTGCCGATTGAGCGCACCATCAAAACGCTGATGGTTGCCGGTGCCGAAGGCGGCGTTGTCGCCCTCATCATTCGCGGCGACCACGAGCTGAACGCCATCAAGGCAGAACACCTGCCCGAAGTCGCCGCGCCCTTGCGCATGGCAGACGACGCCGAAATCCGCGCTGCATTGGGTGCAAGTCCTGGCTCGCTTGGCCCGGTCGGCGCTAAAGTGCCGGTCATCGTCGATTACGCCGCCGCCAACATCGCCGATTTTGCCGCCGGTGCCAATGAAGACGACTACCACTACTTCAACATCAACTGGGAACGCGATGTGCCGCTCGGTAAAGTCGCCGACCTGCGCAACATCGTCGAAGGCGACCTCGCCCCGGACGGCAGCGGCACGCTGTCCATCCGTCGCGGCATCGAAGTCGGCCACATCTTCCAACTCGGCAAAAAATACAGTGAGGCGATGGGGCTGAAAGTGCAGCTCGAAGACGGTGGTTCTGCCACCCCGCTGATGGGTTGCTACGGCATCGGCGTTACCCGCATCGTAGCTGCCGCTATCGAGCAAAATCACGACGCGCGCGGCATCATTTGGCCGCACAACATCGCGCCGTTTACCGTCGCCATCCTGCCGCTGAACGCCGCCAAATCGCCGGAAGTTATGGCAGCCGCCGAAGCGCTTTACCAAAAACTGCTGGATGCAGGCGTGGACGTCGTCCTCGATGACCGCGGCAAACGCCCCGGCTTCATGTTCGCCGACATGGATCTCATCGGCATCCCGGCGCGTGTCGTCATTTCCGACAAAACGCTGGCAAACGGCGAAGTCGAATACAAAGAGCGCCGCAGCGAAAACACTGAGATGGTACCGCTTGACGCCATCTACGACCGCCTGACCGCCGCGCGCTAACGCGCCCATCTAATAACCCGCCGTGAGCCGCAAGCCTCACGGCTTTTTTATTAAACGAGAAACCCATGTCCAAACCCCGCGCCACCTTCAAACAACAGCCCGCCGACTTTCGCGTCGCCGAACAAATCGATTTCCCCTTGACTGGCCACGGTGAACACCTTTGGTGCTACGTCGAAAAAATCGGCCTTAACACCGCCTGGCTCAAACGCGAATGGGCGCGTCTCACCGGTTGCGCGCAAAAAGACATCGCGCATAGCGGCCTCAAAGACCGCCACGCCATCACCCGGCAATGGCTGTCGCTGCCCGCTAAATACAGCGCGCAACTGCCTGACAGCGGCGACGGCTGGCGCATCCTCGAACGCCAACTGAACGAACGCAAACTGCGCGTCGGCGCGCACCGCTACAACGCCTTTGCCATCACCCTGCGCGACATTGACGCCGACCCCGCCGCCATCGAAACCACGCTTGCCGCCCTCGCCCGCGACGGCTTCCCCAATTACTTCGGCGACCAGCGCTTTGGCCACAGCAACCGCGACAAGGCACAGCGCTGGGTCGAACGCGACCAACTCCCGAAAAAACACGACGAACGCGCGCAAGTCCTCTCCACCCTGCGCGCCGACGCCTACAACGCCCAACTCGCCGCCCGCCTCGCCGCTGGAACCCTGCACACCCCGCAACCCGGCGACCGCGCCATGCTCGCCGGCAGCAACAGCCACTTCACTATTGAAGCCGTGGATGACACCCTACTCGCCCGCCTTGAAAGCGGCGACATCGCCCTCGGCGGCTGGTTGCCTGGCAAAGAAAAAGCCCCGCTGCCGCCTGCGGTTACCGCCTGGCTGCAAACGGCAGATGCCGCGCAACAAGCCGCCGTGCGTTATTTGGAAAAATACGCTGACAGCGGCTGGCGTGCGCTCAACGTGCGTCCGCGTGAACTGCAACACTACTGGCCGGAGGCGCGCGTTTTGCACCTCGCCTTCACCCTGCCACGCGGCAGCTACGCCACCGCCCTGCTCGCCAGCCTCTTTGAGCTACACGATGCCAGCCATGCACGTGAATAACCCGGTGCCAACCCCTCACAAATCCACTAAAATGCGCGCCCCATTCACACAACCGGAGACTCACACATGAGCGAACACAACTGCGGCTGCGGCTGCCACGAACCGCACCACGCCAACCACGAACACCAGCACGGCCCGAATTGCGGTCACACCGCCATCAAACACGAAGGCCACGTTGATTACCTGCACGACGGCCACCTGCACCATCCGCACGGCAACCACGTCGACGAACACACCATCGCCGTCAGCGCCACCAACCCGGACGCTTGCACGCCCGACCATCACTGCGCTGGCCACGAAGCGGGACACGTGCACGGCCCCGGCTGCGGTCACGAAGCAGTACCGCATGGCGACCACATCGACTATCTCGTCAATGGTCACCTGCACCACCCGCACGGCGACCACTGCGACGACCACGGACCGGTCGAACTCGCCTGACAGTTAAACGGCTTCCCACGGGAAGCCGTTTTTCATTGGCAGCGGCAAAATACGACAATCCGCCGAAAACCTCATACGGTGTTTCATCGCCCTAACGCACCTCGCAGACAAGGGGAAATTATGAAAATCATCAGCAAGTTCAAAGATTTCTACGACCACAAAGTCGCTACCTACGGCATGGACCCGCGTTTGGTGTTCGACCGTCGCAACAAGGATGACCATGTTCCTCTGTACCAGTTGCCGCCACCGCCTGCCGAATGGGCGCGCCAATTCGGTGCCTGCGTTACCGTTGCATGGCTCTACGTCGGCAACTGGGAAGTCGCGCTGTTTAACAGCGGCACGCGCGTCTATAGCGCTTTTGACATCGAAAACGTCCAGCGTAAAACACCGACGAAATACCGCCGGACGCGCATCTTCATCCGCTTCCACGACGGGCAAAGCTACGATGTGGCGCAATATGCAGGCTGTCAGAATCAGAATACGGATTTTTCCGTCAAACAAGGCCGGCAAGCCGAGGCATTGCGTCCCTATCACGATGTGCCGCTCTTACTTGCTTATTACCCGGATGTGGAAGCCCCGCAAGACTTGCGGCTCGCACGGTTCGCCTTCAATCCGCAGCTATCTACTCTCGGTGTCTATATTGATGCCGACTGGCTATGGCAACGCCTGTGCGAATATTTGTCGCAACTGAAAAGCGAGGCGGAGGTCATGCCGCTGCTATCCGACCAGGACAAAATCCGCAACAAGGGCTTCGATATGAAAACCTCATTTCGTCCCAAGATGAAAAGCCGAAAACCATGAAGCCTTACCGAGCGCGCCCCTAAAACCGCATACCTGTATTCGTCGCCTTTTTGAATCTATGTGGATGGTTATAAAGGCATAGTGTTTGGTAGGTCGGGCATTTATGCCCGACGTTTTTTCAATTTGCTGGTGCTTCCGGTGCTTGTCGGGCATAAATGCCCGACCTACTCGTAATCGAAATCTTGAGTCGCTCCGCCCCAATCTTCTGGATAAATGCCCTGTTGCACATATTTTTGAAACGTGGAAAACGGCCAATCTTTTGCCGCTTGCGCATAACCATGCTTCATGGGGTTGTAATGGATGTAGTCCATGCAGTTTGCCAAGTCTTTATCATCGCGTATGTAGTGCGCCCAAAACCGTTGTTGCCAAATGCTGCTTTGTCGCTTTTTGACTTCGTTTGCGGTTTTTTCGATATGGTCGTAATGCTTGCAATGATGGCTAACATAACGCTTGATTTGGTTCCAGCGTATTGAAAAATCGGCATCGTCTTCAGGCATTCGCCAAATGGTATGCAGATGGTCGGGCAAAATAACCAAGGCTTCTATTTTAAAAGGATGTTTTCGACGCACCGTTTTAAATGCTGTTTTTAAAACGGCCATTACATCCGGGTTAGTCAATATCGGACGGCGTTGGTAGGTAACCACCGTAAAAAATACAGCGAACCTTGTCGGTAAAAGCGGCGGTATTGCATGTTTGCTCCGTGTTGTAGGTCGGGCATTTATGCCCGACATTTTTTCAATTTACCGGTTTTTGTCGGGCATAAATGCCCGACCTACTTCCCCAATCACAGGGCGGCAGGTTGTCGGCTGAACAGGCTCATGTTGATTCCAATTCCTTGCCCAGCAGGGCGATTTTCCGCCCGCGATGCCAGCGGTAGCCGCCGACCATGCCGGTTTGGCGGATAACGCGGTGGCAGGGTATCAGCACGGCGACGGGGTTGCTGCCGACTGCGGTGCCGACGGCGCGGCAGGCTTTGGGATGTCCGATGCGCGCGGCGAGTGTGCCGTAGTCGGCGAGTTGTCCGCGCGGGATGTTGAGCAGTGCCTGCCATACTTTGAGTTGGAACGGTGTGCCTTTGATGTGCAGAGCAAGCGGTTGCTGCGGCGGCTGTTGCAGGGCGTGCAGAGCTTGTGCCTGCATTTCGCTGGCGGCGTTGCGCAGTTCGGCATTGGGGAAAAGGGCTTGCAGGCGCGCGCGTTCGGCGGCGGGGTCGTCGGCGAAACTGAGGAAGCAGATGCCTTTGCCGGTGTTGGCGACCAACACGCTGCCGTAGGGGCTGGCGGCGAGCTGCCAGTCTATTTGCAGGCCGGCGCCGCCGTTTTTGTATTCGCCGGGGGTCATGCCCTCGATGCGGGTAAAGATGTCGTGCAGCCGCCCCGTGCCGCTTAGGCCGCTTGCCAGCGCGGCATCCTGCACGCTGCCTTGCGCGTGCAAGATGCGTTTGGCGTTTTCAATGCTGATGTGTTGCAGCATTTTTTTCGGGCTGATGCCCGCCCACTGCTGAAATTGCCGCTGCAAGTGCTGGGGGCTGATGTGGACGTGTGCGGCAACGGCGGCCAGGTCGGGCTGCTCGCGGTGGTGGTCGTAGAGAAACTCTATCGCGGCGGCGATGCGGGCGAATTGGATTTGTTCGGCGGGAGTCATCGTATTTCCAGTTTGTTTTAGATAAAGGAAAAACGCTTTTGCAGTTTGCCCGACAGTATTTCAGGCAGCCTGAAACGTTAAAACAAACTTGCTTGCTGTGGATTGGGTGCGGATGCGTTTTCAGGCTGCCTGAGCATATAGCTTGTAACCCGGTTAAAAAAATCTTGCGAAATTTCAAAATGCCCGTAGCGCAGCAGGCTGGCGTATTGTTTCCATTCGCCATGCTGGCGGGCGATGTCTAGCGGACAATCGCGCACAATTTGGGCATACGCCACATTGCGGCGAAACGGGATAAAAGTTTCACTCATCTGAAACGGATAGGCTCGCTCGTCCAGAATTTGCCCGAACGCGGTAAAGGCTTGCAGCTTTTCGTTGCCGTCCAAACGGATTTTTGGGCTGTAATACAGCAGCCAGTCGCCGCGTTTCATGCAGTTGAGCGGGGCGGCTTTGCCGTGGCAGACTTGGCAAAAGCCGCCTGCGACACCGCGTAAAACGTGTTCTTGGGAAACTGTGCCTATCCAATATTTCATATTTGCTCCTGTGTGAGTTTGTAGGTCGGGCATTCATGCCCGACATTTTGTGTTGCCGGTGTTTGTCGGGCATAAATGCCCGACCTACGCTACTGGATTTGTTGGGCGATAAGCATGGTGTTGTCTTTTGAATTAAAAGGGGAATCTGCTATTTCACCGACGCATTGCCGCCGTCGGCAAACAGCGCGGCGCCGGTTACAAAACTCGCCGCCGGACTGGCAAGAAAGGCAATCACCGAGGCGATTTCTTCAGGCTGCGCGATGCGTTTGACCGCGTGCAGCCCCGCCGCCCACGCTTTCTGCTCTGTGTTGCCTGCCATGTCGGTGTCCGCACCGCCGGACAATACGACGTTGGCACGGATGCCCTGCGCCGCGTAATCGGCGGTAATGCCCTTTGCCAGCGCGCTCAACGCCGCTTTTGCCGTGCCGTAAGCCGACAGGTTCGGCAGGGCGACGCTGCTGCCGACGAAGCTGGAAGTAAACACCAGCGCACCACCGCCGCGCGCCAGCATCGCCGGGATTTGGCTGCGTGCGCCCAAAAATGCGGTGGTGAGGTTGCTGTCCAGCGTGTCGCGCCATTCATCGGGCGAGAGCTCGGCAAGCGGCTTGTACGCACCCAGCGCACCGACGTTGTTCACAGCTATATCCAGCCCGCCGAAAGCCTGCTCTGCGGTGCGCACCACTGCCGCATGGGTTGCAGATTGGCGCGCATCGCCTACTACCATCTCCGCCCTGCCGCCTGCTTCGCGTATCAATGCCGCCGTCTGCGCCAACTCGTCCGCGCGCCGCGCGCACAACACTACCGCCGCGCCCTGTTTTGCCAACAGCAAGGCCGTTGCCCTGCCGATGCCCGACGACGCGCCGATGACGGCGGCGACTTTGTGGTTCAGGTTCAATATTTGGTTTTGCATGGTTTTTCCTTTTGTTATCCGTCGTTAGTGACGGGCGAACTTTAAGGAAATGGGCGGATGTAAGCGACCCGATTCTTGCGAAGTTTTGGGAATTGAACGGGTTCTTAGGGGCTGTTTACAATTCAACCCAACGAAGTATAGCCATCCACCGAAAACTTCATACGGTGTTGCGCTGCCTCGCCGTACAAATGCGTACTGTCTTTGGCAGCGCGCCTTGTCTGAAACTTTCGGTGTATCGCTATACATACCAACAAGCACAGGCTGAACGGCAGCCAATGCTTGAAATTCAACCAATTAGTCCCCTCCCCCGTGGGGGACTGGAACAGCTCGCGAAGCGAGAAAGTTAGGGTGGGGGCAGTAAACGTGAAAAATCGAAATCTTATCTCGCAAGCAATATCGCTCACCCCCACCCTGGGTTCCCTTGAAAAAGGCGTCCGCCTTTTTCAAGGGGAGCCCCGCTTCGCGGGGGAGGGAGCAGAACAGCGGTAGTTTGCAACAGTCGATTTACATACGCGATAGCGGGATTCGTGTATGTATATCTGCCCTAATCTTCTACCAGCGGCCACGTCTTCGCCGTCTGCGGCGTCCGACTCAAGGCGACAGCAACGCATCAAAGCTGCCTTGCCGTCTGGCGTCGCAGTTTTTGCGCAGCTGGCGCAGTTGTTCTTGGGCGTCGTCATCGGCGGCGAGGCTGTCGCGGTTTATCTCTTTTTGCGGCACGTTGATGATGTCCTCGCGTTCTTCGCTGCTCACGCCAACCAGCGGCACGCCGCTGACTTGTTCTATCAGGCGGACGGTGTTACGCAGGCTGTTGGTGCGGTTGTAGGGGCATATCAGTCCGCTGCTGTAGCAGTCGCAAGCGTAGGGCGCTTCTTTGGCAAGTCTGGCATCCAGCGGCACGTTCCAGCGCAGGAGGATGTTGCCGCCCTCGCCTACGCGGAGCAGGGTGTCTTTGTTCAAATCCATCAAGCCGACGCTGTCGCTGACGCTGCTGTCGCCGCTGGCGATGACGAGCCGCGGCGGCTTGCCGGTGCTGTCGATGCGCCAGTTGAGCGGGCGGTGATTGCCCAGAAAGAGGATGTAGGGTTTGCTGGGGGCGATGCGCAGGGTGATTTGGTTAGCGCCCCCGTAACCGCGCCCGTTTTTTTGATTGACGCCGACGGCGTAGGCAACGGTGTTTGGTGGCAGGTTTTTGGCGGCGATGGCAGCGGCGAGGGCGCTACTGTCCAACGCTTGTTCATCACGCACGAACTCCAGCTTAAAGTGCGCTTGTTCCGACTGGCTGCGGTATTCGACTTCGAGCAGGTAGTCGCCTGCCTCCAGGTAAAAGGGTGGCGCGCTGTCGAGGTCGTGTAAGCGCGGGCTGTCGGCGAGGATGTGTTTGTTGAGCAGGACGCGCACCTCGGCAAGGGAACTGTCCCCGCGCAGTCGGTAGTAACCCGCTGCGGCGATGTGCTGCCGCCCCGTCCAGTAGGCATCCAGCCGCTCCGCCGGGATGCCGTATGGTTGCGACTCTATGTAGTATTCAAGGCCGATTTTGAAGGGGTTTTCCTGGATGACGATTTGCGTCGGGGCGGCGCGGTCGCGGTAGAAGAGGGCAAAGTCGCTTGCCGGCACGGCATCATTGGGGTTGATTTGCTCGCTCCAGCCGTCGCTTGCCAGCGGATAGGCGGCAAGCGACGGGATGTCGCGGTCATAGGCAAAGGGCTGTCTGCTGACCGCGCTGTTTTCTGCCTGACATGCCTGACGCTCCGTCGCCTGTTGCTCTTGCAGGGCAGCGTGCGCGGCAAGCGGGTCGCTGGCGACGTCGGTGTGGCCGAGAAATGCGAGTGCGTTCACGCGCTGTCCGCTGCGGAAATCGCGCAGGGGCAGGCCGCTGATGCGCTGGATTTCGGCGGCAAGGGCAATGGGGTTTGTGGCGGCATCGGCATTGCATTGCCACAGCCCGGCGCGACACTTGCAGGGCGGCCAATGCTGGCTGTGGCTGCCAAAAGCGCCCGTCCAGATGAGCGCGGGCAGGCCGGCGGCGACGCTGCTGCGCGCGTTGTGGATGACGAGCAGCGGTTGGCGCCCTTTGATTTGCCAGTTCACCGCGTGTTCGCTGGCAAGCCAGAGAACATAAGGCGCTTTGCCCGGCGGCGCCTGCAGGGTAACGCGGTTGTCGTCGTCAACCGCGCCATACACGGCGGAGACGTAGGCTTCAGTGTTTTCCGGCAGTTTCAGGGTGGCGATGAGCGCGTTGAGGCCAGCGCTGTCGAAAATGGCAGGACTGGCAAGGACATCCAGGCGGAAGTGGGCTTCAATGGGTTGGAAATTCAGGTATTCCGCCTCCAGCCGGTAATCGCCCGCCTCCAGCTCGACCACCGCCGGCGCGGGGGTGTCGTTGGGGCTGGCGTTTGTCAGCAGCACGTGTTTATCGAGCAGGATGCGGGCGCGCCCCTGCTGCACATCGGGCAGAAAGACGTAGCGCCCTTTGTGCGGCACGTGCAACGTGCCAGCCCAGTAGGCGCCGAGGTCAGAGAGGGGGATTTCCGGGTATTGGGGGAAACCGTAGTTGATGGAAATGCGCTCGCTGTCTTTTTCGATAACCGCCTGCGCCGGGTCGCGGCTGTCGAAAAACCAAACGTGGAAACCCCGCCGGGGAACTTCGCCGCCGGGGTTGAAACGCTCACCCCAGCGCCGCTCGGCAAGAGGAAAGGCGGTAAGCGGCTGCGCTGGCGTTTGCATGAGCGTGCTTTCCAGCGGCAGGGTGGGGTAGGTGCTGACGGCGGGGATTGCGGGCGTTTGCGGTGCCGCCACCGCGATGGCGTGGCGGAAGCGGTAGCGCGTTATCACGTCACGACAAGCCCAAAAGGCTGTTGCGGCGAGGACAAGGACGATGCCGCAGGAAATCAGAATAGTGCGTTGTTTGCGGGACATAAGCTCTTCCATCAAGCGGGTGGGACGGTAGTATAAACCGCCCCCACTTCCGGAAAGCCCATGCCGCTCTACTTCCTCGCCGACATTCACCTTGCCGAAAACCGCACCGACATCACCGCTGCCTTTCTCGCCACCCTCGACGCCCTTGCGCGCGACGCCGATGCCATTTACATCCTCGGCGACCTTTTCGACTACTGGCTTGGCGACGACCTCGCCAGCCCCTACCAGCAAGACATCGCCGCTGCGCTCGCCGCCCTGCCTTGCCCGCTTTACTACCAGCACGGCAACCGCGATTTCCTGCTCGCCGCCGATTACGCGCGCGCCGCCCGCCTGCGTCTCTTGCCGCAGCGCTACCGCCTGACGCTGGACGGGCAGACGATTCTGCTCGAACACGGCGACCTGCTCTGCACGGACGACCGCGGCTATCAGCGCCTGCGCCGCGTACTGCGTAGCCGCTGCCTGCAATGGCTTTACTACCGCCTGCCGCGCGCCTTGCGCCAGCGCATCGCCGCGAAACTGCGCGCGCAGAGTAAAACGCGCACCCGCCGCAAGGCCGCACGCATCACCGACACCAACCCCGACGCCATCCGCGCGGCGATGCAGACAGCGGCGGCGCAGGTTCTCATCCACGGCCACACCCACCGCCCGGCGGTGCATCGCCTGGATAACGGCAACGTCGTCTATGTCCTCGGCGACTGGCGCCCGCACGGCGAAATCCTGCGCTACGCCGACGGCACGTTTACCCTGCTCAATAGCGAAACGCTGCTTGCGCTTTAGAACTTGTTCAAAATCTAGCGGGCTACATAGAAAACTCCCTCCCCTGCAGGGCGAAGCCCGCAGCGGGGGAGGGCTGGGGTGGGGGTGGGCGATATTGCTGATGAATCGAAATTCCGATTTTTCAATTGGTTGCTGACCTCACCCCAACCCTCTCTCTTGTTCTGCAAGCAATCCTTGTCGCTACGCGAGTAATGCTTGTCCCACAGGGAGAGGGAGATTCAACCCAACCCCGGCAAGCACGGGTGAGCGGCGAAAGCCGCGTACAATACGCCTCCATCACTGCAACAGGAGCATCCCATGCAACTCATCCTTTGGCGTCATGCCAGCGCCAGCTACTACACCGGCTACGACCGCGCCCTTGACCCGGTCGGGCACAAACAGGCAGGACAGGGCGGACAATGGCTCGCCACCCATTACCCGGCGACGCCCGTTTACACCTCATCCGCGCTGCGCGCGCAGGAAACGGCGGCGCATTACCCGTTCCCCTCTGCCGCCTTCAGCGCGCTCAATCCGGGCAAAAGCGCGCATGACATCCTCGATTTCCTACTGGCGACGGGCGAAGAGCAGCTGATTGCCGTCGGCCACCTGCCGTGGATTGGCCAACTGGCGGCGCAACTGCGCGGTGAAGCGGGCTATTTCCCCTTCAACCACGGCCTGATTCTCGTCTTTGACGGCGACCACGACGGCTGGCAAATGACCGCATCCTTCCAGCCGCAGCCGGTGAGCGGCTGATGGGAGCGCCAGCTTGAAGCCCGTCATCTGCCTCATCGGCCCGACCGCCTCCGGCAAAACCGCGCTCGCCTTTGCCGTAGCCGACCGCTACCCCGTGCATCTCATCAGCGTCGATTCCGCGCAGATTTACCGCGGCATGAACATCGGCACCGCCAAGCCCGATGCCGCCACCCTCGCGCGTTACCCGCACGCGCTGCTCGACATCCTCGAGCCGGAAGAAGCCTATTCCGCCGGGCGCTTCGCCGCCGATGCCCGCCGCGAAATCGAACACGCCCACGCGCAGGACAAAATCCCGCTGCTCGTCGGCGGCACCATGCTCTACTACCACACCCTCTACACCGGCATCGACGACCTGCCGCCCGCCGACCCGGCGAACCGCGCGCACGTTGAGGCGCGCCTTGCCGCCGAGGGCAGCGCTGCGCTGCACGCCGAACTGGCACGGCTTGACCCGCAGACTGCTACGACCATCCAGCCAAACGACCGCCAGCGCCTGGTGCGCGCGCTGGAACTCATCCTGACCAGCGGCGAAACCCCCAGCGCGCTCTACGCCGCACAAGAAAACCGCCGCCCGCCGTGGCAGACGCTCGCCATCGGCCTCAATCCGGCACGTGCCGTGCTACATCAAAACATCGCCACCCGCTTTCACGACATGATTGCACAGGGCTTTATCGACGAAGTCGCCGCGCTCAAGGCACGCCCACAACTTTCTCTTGCCGCGCCCTCGATGCGCAGCGTTGGCTACCGGCAAATCTGGCAGTATCTCGACGGCGACTGCGACCGCGAAACCGCCATCGAGCAGGGCATCATCGCCAGCCGCCAACTGGCAAAGCGACAAATCACCTGGATGAACAACCGTTTGGCTCGCGACCTCGCCATTAGCCAATACGACCCGCTTGCCGATGCCGCCGCGCCGCTTGTCGCGATTGAAAAATACCTGCAATCGTGTCGGGCAAAGCCTATATAATTACCAACCGTTAAATTACTTAGCAAAACACATGAAAAAACGAATCTTCACACTTTTCCTCGCTATTTTTACCCTTACCGCGCAGGCGGCACCGCTTAGTGTCAGCGGCAACTGGAGCTGTCAAACGGTCAGTTACCGCGCGTATGGCAACAATTATCTGATTTTTATCGATAAAACCCACTGGCAACACAAGGCCGATAGCAGCCTGCACGGCGAGGGCAAACTCGAAGTGCACATTCACGGCAAAAACGTCCAGCCCGTGCGCCTCTACTTTGACTACGCCTCGGATGGCTACTGGCGGCAGATTGGCGACCGCCTGCTGATGGAAACCATCAAGCCGCGCCTCATTCCCGCCGCGAAAAACGCCGCGCAACTGCAGATGGCCGCGGAAAACATCGCGCGCGACGTCAATAGCAAACCGCAGCAAACCGTGGCGTCCAACATTATTTTCCTGAGCGCAAAGCAGCTCATCATGGAAGACCGCGAAAGCCATGACTTCACCCGCTGCAGCCGCTAAAGCGGGAAAAAGCAAAAAACCGCCGCCGACCACGGCGGTTTTTTATTTGGGCTTTCATTTGTTGCGGCATCGGCGTGCTTGCTGCCCGACCTACTGCTACTGCACCGCCCCACAGAAAGAGGGGCAGAACGGCGGCCGTTTTGCGGCAGGCGATTTACATACGCGGTAGCGGGATTCGTGTATGTAAATCGGGTTAGACCTCGCCTTCTTCCAGCTGCATCCAGCGTTCCATCAGCGCGTCCAGCGTTTGTTGTGCCGCCTCCAGTTCGGCGAATGCTGCCTGTTGTTCGGCGGGCGGGCGTTGGTAGAAGTCCGCCTGTTGCACGGTGTCGGTGAGGCGGGCGACGGCTGCTTCTGCCGCTTCGATTTGTCCCGGCAGCGCTTCGAGTTCGCGCTGGTATTTATAGGAGAGTTTGCCCGCTTTTTTCTCGGCAACCGGCGCGGGCGCGGCGGGTTTTGCCGGCGCGGGCGCGGGGTCGGGGGCTACTTCGAGTTGGGCAATGTCGCCGCCTTGGCTCTGCCAGTCGGCAAAGCCGCCGACGATTTGTTCGATGCGGTTTTTTTGTGCGTTGAAGACCCAGAGGCGAGTAACGACGGCGTCCAAAAAGGCGCGGTCGTGGCTGACCAGCAGCACGGTGCCGGGGTACTCCGCCAGCACTTCTTCGAGCAGTTCGAGGGTTTCGATGTCCAGATCGTTGGTCGGTTCGTCGAGGACGAGGACGTTCGCCGGTTGGGCAAAGAGGCGGGCGAGCAGCAGGCGGGCGCGTTCGCCGCCGGATAGCGCGCCGACCGGGGTGCGCCAGCGTTCGGGCGGGAAGAGGAAGTCTTGCAGGTAGGCGGCGATGTGTTTGCGCGCGCCGCCGATTTCGACGTAATCGCGCCCGGCGCCGACGCTGTCGCGCAGGGTTTCTTCCGGGTCAAGTTGGGCGCGCAGTTGGTCGAAGTAGGCGACCTCTAACTTGGTGCCGTGTTTGAGTTTGCCGCCGCTGGGTTTGAGGTCGCCGAGCAGCAGGCGCAGCAGGGTGGTTTTTCCCGCGCCGTTTGCGCCGACGAGTCCGATTTTTTCGCCGCGTTCGATGATGTCGCTGAAGTTGGCAACGAGCGGCGCGCCGCCGGGGTGGGCGAAGCTCAGGTTTTCGGCGACGATGACTTGTCGCCCGCTGCGTTCGCCAACGTCCACTTGCAGGCTGGTTTTGCCCTGGCGTTCGATGCGTGCGGCACGCTCGGCGCGCATTTCTTTCAGCGCGCGCACACGGCCTTCGTTACGGGTGCGCCGCGCTTTGATGCCTTGGCGTATCCACACTTCTTCTTCGGCGAGTTTTTTGTCGAAACGCGCGTTGGCTTCGGCTTCGGCGTGCTGCATTTCGTCGCGGGTGCGCAGGAAGCGGC
>CAUVOF010000024.1:0-24075 GCA_963553325.1 uncultured Cardiobacterium sp. | reverse complement strand
GGTTCTGCGCGATGATGTCACGCATGGCTTCTTGGGCAAATTCGGGGTGGAATTGTACGCCCCAGGCGTTTTTGCCAATACGGTAGGCGTGGTGCGGGTCGTGCGCGTTGGCAACGAGAGCCACTGCACCAGGCGGCAGCTGCAAGACGCTTTCGCTGTGCCAAGCGTTGGCGCTGAAGGTAGCGGGCAACGGCGCAAAGAGCGGGTCGTCGTCGCAGGCAGGCAGGCGATTGAGGGTGATGTTGCCGATTTCCATGCCGTTGGGGTTCACGCCGACGGTGCCGCCGAGGGCATCGGCAAGGAGTTGGTGGCCGTAGCAGGTGGCAAAAACGGGCAGTTCACGCGCGACCGCCTCTTGCAGCCACGGGCGCAGCGCTTCGCTCCAGGGCTGGCGTTCGTTCACGGAATGTGCCGAGCCGGTAAGGATGACGCCGCGGCAGTCTGCGTGCGCGGGCGGTGCTTCGCCCCCGATGATGTCGATACTGCGGGTCGCGGTAGTGAGGTTCTGTGCGATCCAGTCTTCGTAACCGCCAAGGCGGGCGCAGGTTTCCGCGCAGGGCGCGCCGAGGCGGAGAATAGTAATGGAGGCAGTCATGTGTGTCCTTTTGCTGTCGCGGGATAAAAATGCGGCAGCGCTGTCAATGCGCTGCCGGGAGATAGGAATACTGACGCTGCGTCGAGGCGCAGCCAACGGCTGGCTAGGCGGCGTATTTCAGCCCGCCTGTGGCAGCGGGTAGTTTTCGCCGTAGTCGATTTCCATCTTGCTGTTGCGCTCGATTTCCGTCCAGCGCCAGCTGTGCGGCGCATCTTGCAGGGCGCGGCAGAGTTTGTTGTTGAGATCGTGTCCGGATTTGTGTCCCTGGTAATGACCGATGAGCGGCGCGCCGAGCAGGTAGAGGTCGCCGATGGCATCGAGCAGTTTGTGGCGGACGAATTCGTCGTCAAAGCGCAGCCCCTGTTCGTTCAAAACGCGGTAGTCATCAACGACGATGGCGTTGTCCAGCCCGCCGCCGAGGGTCAAACCGCTGCTTTGCAGCGCTTCGATGTCGCGCAAAAAGCCGAAGGTACGCGCGCGGCTGATTTCGCGGATGTAGCGGCGGCTAGAAAAATCGAGGCGGGTTTGGTTGTTGCGGTGGCGGAAAACGGGGTGGTTGAACTCAATCGAGAAGTCGAAGCGGCAACCGGCAAAGGGCGCAAGGCGCGCCCATTTGTCGCCTTCGCGCACTTCCACCGCTTCCAAGATTTGGATGAAACGCTTGCTCGCGTCCTGCTCGCGAATGCCCGCTTGTTGTAAGAGATAGACGAAGGGCGCGGCGCTGCCGTCCATAATCGGCACTTCCGGCGCGTTCAGCTCGATGATGATGTTGTCAATGCCAACGCCTGCCAGTGCCGACATCAGATGCTCGATGGTGGCAACGCGCACGTTGTTTGCATCGACCAGCGCGGTGCAAAGCCGGGTATCGCGCACGAGATGCGCCTGCGCCGGGATTTCCACGGGGGGATTGAGGTCAGTGCGGCGGAAGGTGATACCGCTGTCGGCGGGTGCGGGCAGGAGGCGGATATCGACCGGTTTGCCGCTGTGAACGCCGATGCCGGAACCGGCAACGGCGTCACGGATGCTGCGCTGTCTAATCATGGGCGCGCGTTAGCGGGTGCGTTTGCGCAGCAGGCTGGCGAAATTGAAACCGCCGCCGCTATTGTCATCGCGGTAGGCATCGCGCTCTTCGCTTTCGCGGGCAAGCTGCGCGCTGTCGTCGCTTTCGCTGACGTGCATGCCGAAGAGTTCGTTGGGGTTGGTGTAGCCACCGCTGTTGTTGCTCACGCCAAAGAGCAGGCTGTTGTTGTCGTTATCGTCGATGCCGGTCGCAACCACGGTAACGCGCAGGGTGTCGCCCATGTTGTCGTCGATAATCAGGCCAATTTTTAAGATGACACGCTCAGGGTCGATGATGTCGTAGATGACGTTGCAGGCGGTCTGGTATTCGGTGGTTTTGATGTCCTTGCTGGCGCTGACGTTTACCAAAAGCCCGCGTGCCGAGGAAAGTTCGATGTTTTCTAGCAGCGGTGAGGAAATGGCTTTTTCGGTGGCGGCGCGGGCGCGGTTTTCGCCCTTCGCTTCACCTGAACCCATCATCGCAATGCCGCGCTCGCCCATGACGGTGCGGATGTCTTGCAGGTCGGTGTTGATAACGCCCAGTTTTTGGCTGATGCGGGCGATGTCATAGACGGCATCGCGCAGAACGTTATCGACGGTTTTGAAGGAACCGATGAGGGTCGCATCTTCGCCCATTACCGCCGAGATGCGGTCATTGGGGATGACGACGAGGCAATCCACTTCGTTTTTCAGCACTTCAAGCCCCGCTTCTGCCTGACGCATCCGTGGTACGCCTTCAAAGGTGAACGGTTTGGTAACGATGGCAACGGTGAGGATGTCCATGTCGCGCGCGATATGGGCAATGACTGGCGCGGCACCGGTGCCGGTACCACCGCCCATGCCGGCGGCGATGAAGACGATGTCGGCGCCGTTTAGGACGTCGCGGATTTTGTCCACGTCTTCTTCTGCGGCGAGGCGGCCAACTTCCGGCTTGGAACCGGCGCCCATGCCGCGCGTGGTTTTTACGCCGAGTTGCAGTTTGTTTTGGATGGGATTTTCCTGCAATACCTGTTTGTCGGTATTGGCGACAATCAGTTCTACACCCTGTAGGTTGAAATCCATCATTTGTTTCAGCGCGTTACAGCCGCCACCGCCAACACCAACGACTTTAATCGTCACAACGGGGGTGTTTACCAGCTCTTCGTCATCAAGCTTAATAGGCATATTTTTACCTCTTTAATGTGTTTTAGTCGTTAGAAATAACGCTTTAGGAAATTACTGATGCTTGGGATTATACCTTCTTTTTCTTCCCTTGCCCAAATGTAATCATCTATAGGTTCGTATAGCAAATAAAGCAATCCGAGTGCCGTCGTCATGCCCGCATCATTTTGCAGATGTTTATCCAGACCTTCGATCGCTGGTGGCACAAATACCCGCACCGCGCAGTCAAAAAATTCACTTGCCATTTCCGCCAGTCCCGGCATTTGTGCTGCACCGCCGGTAAAAATGATGCCGCCGTCAAGTATTTTCCGCAATCCGATGCGCTGAAATTCTTTGCCGATTTGCGTAAATAATTGTTGATAGCTGTTGCTAATTTGTCCGATGACATCACTGCTGGCGATATAGCGGTCGGGGAAATGTCCGGTGCTTGGCAAGGGGATGCGCGAGCTGAGGTTATGTTTGCTGCTTAGGGTGCCGTATTGGCATTTAAGCATTTCTGCCGTTTGCCGCGGGATGCGCAAAAATGATGCCAGCGCGCTTGAAATCTGCTCGCCGCCAATCGGCAGGGTTGCTGCGTGCATTGGCCGGTTATGCCACCACAGCATGATGTCTGCCGTGCCGGCGCCAAGATCGACGGTACAAATGCCGAGGTCGCGCTCTTCCGGACTGCTGGCGGCATAGGCGGATGCCAGCCCGGCATAGACGGGGTTTTCGATGTGAATGCCCGCGTTGTGGATGCACTGTTCCAGGTTCGCCATGATGGCGCGGCGCGCGCTGATGATATGCGCGCGCACGTCCAGTCTGTCGCCAACCATACCGCGCGGGTCGCTTACGCTCTGGCGGCCATCGATAATAAATTGCTGTTCCAGGATATGCAGGGGGCGGTGCCCGTCACGGCTAGCAATTTGCCGCGCCCGCATCATCGCGCGGGTAACGTCGTTTTCCTGGATGTGGCGGTTATGGATGGTGCTGTGCCCTTCGCTATTGACGCCGAGGATGTGTTCGCCACTAAGGGCAACGGAAACGCTGTTCAGCAGCAGGCGCGTTTGTTTTTCCCCCATTTCCCGCACCTGGCGGATGGCTTCGCTGACGGCGGGAATGTTGGTGACGACGCCGGCTTTCAGCGTGCCTGCGGTGGATATGCCATAGCCGACAATTTCAAAGACGCCGCTTTTGGCGCCGATTCTGGCTGCCACGAGGCGGGTGCGCGAGCTGCCGACATCCAGCACGGCTTTGACAACGGGTTTTCTCATTTTTTATTTTTTCCGGTTTCTTTTTCTTTAGGGGCGGCTTTTGCTGGTGCCGCTTTCTCTTTGTTAGTTTCTGTGGTTTTTTTCGGGGTGACTGGGGTTTTGTTTTCTTTCGCTGTATTTTTGTCAGGCGCGGACGTTTTTTCCGCACCTTTTTCTTTTGCTGGTGTTTTGCTTGTGGCAGGTTTTTCTTTATTTTCTTTTGTGGAGTTTGTTGTTTTGGCAGCCGCTTTTTCTTTTGCCGGTGGGTTATTTTTGTTGGCGCTTTTTTCTTTGTTGTTTTCTTTACTGCTTTCTTTGCTGTTTTCTTTTGTCGCGACCGTCGGTTTTGCCACCGCTTTTTCTTTGTTTTCTTTGCCGCTTTCTTTGGGGGCACTAGCGGGTTTGGCTGTCGTTTTTTCTTTGTTTTCTTTGCTGGCGACTTTTTCTTTGTTTTCCGTTTTGGCAACGACGGGTTTTGTCGCAGCGGTTTCTTTGGTGGCAGGTTTGGCGCTTTCTTTTGCCACCGCCTTGCTGACGGGGGTTTCTTTGGCGGCAGGTTTCGCCGTTTCTTTTACCACGTCTTTTGCCACCGCTTTGTTTGCCGCTTTTGTCGCGGTTTTGGGTTTTTCCACGGGCGCAGCGGCGACGGTCGCTTTTACCACGCTTTTTTCGCCGCCCCGTTCGGGATTTTTTTCGGCGGTAACGGGTTTGACCCCCGCTTTCCAGCGCACGGAAAAACCGTCGTGGTAGCGCAGGTCGATGCCGTCGATGTAGCGGGCGTAGGGTTCGATGACTTTGTCATTGACCACTATCAGTTTTTTCAGGCGCTCATTGAGCTGGTCGCGGCCGAGGATGACGTCCAGTCCATTTTCCAGGCGGGCGTGCCAGACCAGGCGCTGGTCGAGATAGAGTTCTTGGATGGCAATCCGCTGTTTGCTAAGCCAGGGCGCGATGAGCTGGTAGTAGCCCAGCACCTGTTTTTCGTAGCCGTCCGGCCCGTGTACGGTAAAGAGGTGGCGCAGTTTGTCGTTGTCGGGAATGGTAAACGCCGCACCATCGGCGTCCAAAAAGGCTTTTTCCCCCCAGCGCACCACCGGCACGCGCTCGACCAAATCCATTTCCACCGTGTCCGGCCAGCGTTTATAGACGCTCGCCTTGGCAATCCAGTCGAGTTGCTGCATTTCTTCGGCGAGAACGGCAATGTCCATGTGCATCAGGTCGCGCTGCTGGTGGTTGCGGATAATCTCGCTCACTTCGTGCATATCACCATAGTGCAGCGGCTCGCGGATAACCACCCGCTTCAGCGGGAAGAGATTTTGCGACAACACGCTTTGGTAGAGGTTGTAGCCGACCACCGCGATGCCAATGAGCAACGCGACGATAACAACGCACTCGATGGCGAGATATGCCATCTGCCAGCTGTTGCGCTCTTTGCGCGGCACGCTCGCCGATGGACGTTCCAGCCAGGGATTTTGCGGACCCGCCATGCGCTATCCGAGGGTCTGCGCGAGGATTGCCCGCACCAGCGCCGGGAAATCCATGCCGTCGTGGCGCGCGGCAAGCGGCACCAGCGAGTGCGAGGTCATCCCCGGCACCATGTTGATTTCCAGTATCCACGGGCGGTTGTCGCCGTCCAAAATGAAATCGACCCGCGCCCAGCCTTTGGCACCGATGGCGTCAAAGGCGCGACGGGTGAGCGCGCGGATTTCGGCGTCCAGCGCCGCATCAAGCGGTGGCGGGCAAAGGTAGCGTGTGTCTTCGGCGAGGTATTTGGCGTCGTAGTCGTAGAAAAGGTGCTCGGCGCTCGCCGTTACTTCGATGCCGGAAAGGACGCGACCGCCGACGATGGGATAGGTCAGTTCGCGCCCGACCACCCACGGCTCTGCCATCACTTTTTCGCGCGCGCCGCCCGCTTTTTGGTAGGCCGCTTCCAGTTCCGCCTGACTGCTCACGCGGCTAACGCCAACGCTGGAACCTTCCAGCGCTGGTTTGATGGCGAAATGCTGCGCGCCGAGGGCGGCGACCAGTTCGTCGTAGCGGGTAGTGGCGTCAATCACTCTGTCCGGCTGCACCGGCAGACCGGACGCCTGCCAGACGCGCTTGGTCAGCACTTTGTCCATCGCCAGCGCGCAGGCAAGCACGCCGGAACCGGTGTAGGGGATGCCCTGCCAGTCGAGTATCGCCTGCACCTGCCCGTCTTCGCCGCCTCTGCCGTGCAGGACGATAAAGGCGCGGTCATAGCCCTGCCCTTTCAGGTTAAAGAGCGCCGGATGGTCGCGTGTGTCGATGAGATGCGCGTCGATACCGCTGGCGCGTAGCCCTTCGTGTACCGCCGCGCCGCTTGCCAGCGACACTTCGCGCTCGGAAGACGTGCCGCCGTAGAGCACGGCGACTTTGCCAAATTCGTTATTCATGGATGCCATGCTCCGTTGCCATGTCTTTGGCGACGCGGCCGATGTCGCCCGCGCCGAAGTAAATCACCACGTCGCCGTCTTGCAAGAGGTTGTCGTAGAGCTGCTGGTTAATCGCCGCCTTGTCGGCAATCAGCACCGGCTCAACCTTGCCGTGCGCGCGGATGGCGCGTGCCAGCGCACGCGAATCCGCCCCGGCAATCGGCGGCTCACCGGCGCTATAGACGTCCGTCAGCACCAGCGCCTCGCAGTTGGACAGCACTTCGGCGAAGTCGTCCAGGCAGTCGCGGGTGCGGGTGAAGCGGTGCGGCTGAAAGACGGCGAAGATGCGCCGCCCGGCAAAGCCTTCTGCCGCCGCCTGCAACACCGCACGGATTTCGTTCGGGTGGTGGCCGTAGTCTTCAAAGACTTCGGCGCGGCCGTGTTCGTGTTCGATGATGCCGTGGTGGGTGAAGCGGCGGCCGACGCCCTTGAATTGCGCCAGCCCGGCGGTAATCTCGGCGCGGGTCAGCCCCAGCTCGCTGCTGATGATGAAGGCGGCGAGCGCGTTTAACACGTTGTGCTTGCCCGGCATGCTCAGGGCGAGCGGGAAGGTCTCGCCGCTCACTTTGTCCACCACGTCAAAGTGCATTTCCAGCCCGACCTGGCGCACGTTCACCGCGCGCACATCTGCCACCTCGCTAAAGCCGTAGGTGCGCACCGGGCGGCCAACGTCGCCGAGGATGGACTGCACGCCTTCGTCGTCAATGCACAGCACCGCCAAGCCGTAAAACGGCAGGTTGTGGAGGAAGCGGACGAAGCCCTGCTTCAGGTTGTCGTAACTGCCGCCGTAGTTTTCCAGGTGGTCGGCGTCAATGTTGGTGACGACCGACATCATCGGCTGCAAGTGCAGGAAGGAAGCGTCCGATTCGTCCGCTTCCGCCACTAGATATTGGCCGTCGCCAAGGCGGGCATTGCTGCCGGCGGCAGTCAGCACGCCGCCGATAACGAAGGTCGGATCAAGCCCGGCATCGGCGAGGATGGAGGCAATCAGGCTGGTGGTGGTGGTTTTGCCATGCGTGCCGGCAACGGCGATACCGAAGCGGAAGCGCATCAGCTCTGCCAGCATTTCGGCGCGACGGATAACCGGAATGCCCAGTTCGCGCGCGCGTTGTACTTCCGGGTTGGCCGGATCAATCGCCGATGAGGTAACGACCACGGAAGCGTCTTTCACATTATCCGCCGCGTGGCCGAAAAACAGCTTCGCCCCTTTGGCGGCGAGGCGCTCGGTATTGGCGGACGGTTTTAGGTCGGAACCGCTCACCGCATAGCCGAGGGTAATCAGCACCTCGGCGATGGCGCTCATGCCAACGCCGCCGATACCAACGAAAAAAACATTACGCACCCGCCGCATCTGGCGACGTTCGATGCGGCCAAAGTGAAGGTCTGCACTCATAAAACGGTCTCGATTTCCTGGATGATTTTGGCGAGCGCCGGCGCGTGTGAGAGGCTGCGGGCGCGGTCTGCCTGTTTGAGTAAAAGGCCGCGCTCGCGCTGCGCGGTGATGATTGCAGCGAGGCGCTCTGGCGACAAATCCGCCTGTTGCACCACTGTTGCCGCGCCAGCATCGACCAGCGCTTGCGCGTTTGCCGTCTGGTGGTCATCGACGGCATAAGGGAACGGCACAAACACGGCGGCAAGGCCGACGGTTGCCACTTCGGCGACGGTGAGCGCGCCGGAGCGGGCGACCAGCCAGTCAGCATTGGCGTAAGCCGCCGCCATGTCTTCGATAAAGGGGACGACCTCGGCGGCAACGCCCGCCTGTTGATACGCGGCGCGGGTCTCGTCCAGCCAGCGCGCGCCAACCTGATGCAGCACCTGCGGCCGCGCGTCTTCTGGCAGCAGCGCCAGTGCCTGCGGCAAGAGTTCGTTCAGCGCTTTTGCGCCCTGCGAACCGCCAAGTACCAAAAGGCGGATGGCGTCCAGTCGTCCCAAAAAGCGCTGCGCCGGGATGGGAACGGCGGCGATGTCGGCGCGTACCGGGTTGCCGGTAACAACGTATTCGCCCGCTTGCAAGCCCATTTTGGCGGCGGCGCGACTATCCGCAAGCAAGACGCGACGGGCGCGGTGCGCCAGCTTGCGGTTAGTGAGCCCCGCGACCGCGTTTTGTTCGTGAATGATGAGCGGAATACCGGCACGCGCCGCCATTAGCCCGCCCGGCCCGGCGGCAAAACCGCCCATGCCGACGACCACATCCGGCTTGACCTTACGCAGCACCGCCCTCGCCTTCCATAGCGCGCGCGCCAGCATGAATGGCGCTTTCAGCCAGCCGATGATGCCCTTGCCGCGCAGTCCCTTGACGGCGATGTCGTGAAAAGTGAAACCCGCTTCCGGCACTTTTTTCCCTTCAAAACCGGCGGCGTTGCCGAGCCAATGCACCGTTGCGCCTGCTTCCGTTGCCGCACGGGCGACGGCAAGCGCCGGATAGACGTGGCCGCCGGTACCGCCTGCCATCATCAGCAGCGTTTTTCCTTGTAACTTGCTCATCTCGTCCTTTCCTTATTGCAAAATCCCTTCCCGCTTCGCCATATGGCGGCATTCCGAATCAATGCGGGCGAGGATGCCGAGCGAGATACAGATGATGACCACCGAGCTGCCGCCGTAGCTAACCAGCGGCAGGGTCAGGCCTTTGGTCGGCAGCGCGCCAGTGGTAACACCGATATTGACCAGCGCCTGAATGGCGATGAGCAGGCCGACGCCGTAGGCGACCAGGCAGGCGAAGCGGCGGCGCACGCAGTCGGCCAGGTGGCCAATGGCGAAGGCACGCCAAACGATGAGCGCAAACAGCGCCATCACCACCAGCGCGCCAAAAAGGCCGAACTCTTCGGCGATGATGGCAAAGATGAAGTCGGTATGCGCTTCCGGCAGGTAGTCGTGCTTCTGCACGCTCTGCCCCAAGCCACTGCCAAAGAGGCCGCCGCTGCCGACGGCAATGAGCGAGTTCACCAGCTGATAGCCTTCGTTGAATTTGTATTTCCACGGGTCGAGGAAGGTGGTCAGGCGGGTGATGCGGTAAGGCTCGATAATCAGCGCAAATGCCATCAGTATCGCTACCACCAGGAAAAATGTGCCGAAGCGGTAGAGATTCACCCCCGCCATAAACATCATGCCGAGGACGACGGCGACCATCACCATCGTCGTGCCGAAATCCGGCTGAATCAGCAGAATGCCGGCAAAGAGGAAAGTAATGATGAGCAGCTGCACCATCGGCCACCATGCGGTTTCCAGCTTGGCGGTGTTGCGGTGCAGGAAGGCGGCGGCGTAGAGAATCATCGCCAGCTTGACGATTTCGCCCACTTGCAGGTTAAAAAAGCGCAGATTGAGCCAGCGGCGCGCGCCATTGACCGAAAGGCCGACGCCGGGGATGTAGATGAGCAGCAGCAGGATGAAGGAAAAAAAGAGCAGCTTGCGCGAATACTGATAGAGCAGGCGGTTGGGCGTGATAAAGGCGAACCAGGCGCAAGCCAGACCAGCGATGTAATAGAACGCCTGGCGACTGGTGTAGTGGTAGAGGTCGCCGTTGTGGTTGATTGCCTTGTTCATCGAGGCAGAAGTAACCATCACCATGCCGATGGCAATCAGCGCCGCCCAGGCAAAAAGCAGCCAGATATCGGGAAATTCCAGCCCATGAAAGCGGCTCACCCGTTGCTGGCTGTGATGATAGGCATTGAGGTAGCCGGCGGCGTCTGCCGTGTGCCGCGTTGCCACGATGCGCGGCCGCAGCGAGGTGTTGTCGTTTTTTACCGGCATGCGCTCGTTACCTCATAGGCAAAATCGTTGCCGCGCGCGTCATAACCACTGTATTGGTCGAAACTCGCCGTTGCTGGCGCGAGCAGGACGCTGTCGCCGGCTTGTGCGAGGGCGCGGGCGCGGGCGACGGCGTTTGCCATCGTGCCGCAGTCCTCAAAGGCAATCCCGGCAGCGCTGAAGGCGGCCGCCATGTCGCGGTTGTCGGTGCCAATCAGCAGCACGCCGCGCAGCTTGGCTTGTTGCAGTTCATGCGCGAGCAGCGAGAAATCCTGATTTTTGCCAACGCCGCCGGCAATCAGCACCACCGCGCCATCAATGCCCGCCAGCGCGGCGGCAGCGGCGCCGATGTTGGTCGCTTTTGAATCGTTTATCCAGCGCACGCCGTTTTCCTCGGCGACCAACTGCATACGGTGCGGCAGGCCGGCGAAGGTTTCCAGCGCGGGCAACGCCTGCTGCGGCGCGACGCCAAAGGCTTCCAGCATCAGCAGGGTGCAGAGGACGTTGGCGTGGTTGTGCGCGCCGCCGAGGCGCAGGCGGCTGGTATCGAGCAGCGCATGGCCGTGCAGCCAGATTTTGCCGTCAGCGACGCGGTTCGGCAGGGTGGCGGATGCGCCGTAGTAGATGATGTTCTGCCCGTCGGCGGCCATGGCGACGCAGGCTTCGTCGTCGCCGTTCAAGATGCAGATGCTGGACTGGCGCACCAGGTTCGCCTTGGCAGCGGCGTAGGCGGCGAAATCGTCGTAGCGGTCGAGGTGGTCGGGGGTAACGTTCAAGACGGCGGCGACGCGCGGGTAAAGCGTCGGGCAGAGTTCGAGTTGGTAGCTGGACAGTTCCAGCACGTAGCAGTCGGCCGGTTCGCCGTCAAAGAGGGCATCCAGCACCGGGCGACCGATGTTGCCGCAGAGTTTTGCCTTGTAGCCCGCATGGTTCAGCGCGTCTGCCAAAAGCGTTACCACCGTCGATTTGCCGTTGCTGCCGGTCACGGCGAGTACCGGTTTGTCGTTCAGGCGGGCGAACAGCTCAACATCGTTGATTTGCTGCGCGTAAGAGTTGGTAAAGGCGGCGCGGCGGCGGTCAATGCCGGGGCTGACCACCAGCGTCCCCGCACCGGCGAACGCCTGCGGGTCGTCAAAATCGCGTTTTTCGATACGGCGTTCGTCGAGGCGTTCATCGAGGCCGATCGCGTCGTAGCCCGCTTCGCGCAAGAGGTCGAGCGCGACATGGCCGGATGCGCCCATGCCTATGACAAAAATCGGTTCAGCGAGCGCCAGCGCCCGCAGTTTGCTGGTCATCGTATCCATGTTGTGTTCCCTCAGCGGAGTTTCAGGGTGGAGAGGCCGATTAGCACCAGTATCACGGTGATAATCCAGAAGCGGATAGTAACGCGCGATTCCGGCCAGCCGCAGAGTTCAAAATGGTGATGCAGCGGCGCCATGCGAAAAACGCGCTTGCCGCGCAGTTTGTAAGAGCCGACCTGAATCATCACGGAAAGCGCTTCCACGACAAAAATGCCGCTCATCAACGCGAAAACAAGCTCTTGACGGATGGCAACGGCGACGGTAGCGAGCGCCGCGCCGAGCGAGAGCGCGCCGACGTCGCCCATAAAAACCAGCGCCGGATGGGCGTTGTACCAGAGGAAACCCAGCCCCGCGCCGGCAATCGCCGCACAGAAGACTGCTATTTCACCGACGCCGGGCAGCACTGGTTGGTGCAGATAGCTCGCGTAATTGGGGCTGCCGGAGATGTAGGCAAAGACGGCCAGCCCGCCCGCGACCAGCACCACCGGCATGGTGGCAAGGCCGTCGAGGCCGTCGGTGAGGTTCACCGCGTTACTCGCCCCGGTCAAAACGAAATAGACAAAGGGGATGAACACCCAGCCCATCTGCCACGACCAATTCTTGAAGAACGGCACGTAGAGCGTCGTTTCCACCGGCGAGGTGGCGCTGGCGTAGAGCCAAATACAGGTGCAGAGCGAAACTAGCGAGAGCAGCGCGTATTTGTGCTTGGCGCGCAGCCCCTGCGGGTCTTTCAAAATCAGTTTGCGGTAATCATCAATCCAGCCGACCACGCCGAAGCCGAGCATGACAAAGAGCGCAATCCAGGTGTATTTGACGCGCAAATCCGCCCAAAGCAGCATCGCCACGCAAACGCTCAAGATGATGAGCGCGCCGCCCATCGTCGGCGTGCCCGCTTTTTTCAGGTGGGTTTGCGGGCCGTCGTCGCGCACGTACTGCCCCATTTGCAGGCGGCGCAGCAGGCGAATCATCGGCGCGCCGAAGCCGATAGAGAGCAGTAATGCGGTCAGCGCGCCAAAGATGACGCGCGAGGTGAGGTAGGTGAAGGCATTAAGCGGGGTAAGGTGGCTGCTGAGCCATTCGGCGAGGAGGTAGAGCATTGTGGGTTATTCCTTAGGATTTTTTGTTGTGTGGGAATTTTACATACGCGAAAGCGGGAATCGTGTATGTAAATGGGTTATGGGGGCGGCGGGTGCTACCTCGGCTAGCGAACCGCCATAGGTTGCGCGACACTGCACCGCGGCGCAGCCAACGATTTTTTGACCGTTTACATACGCGAAAGCGGGGTTCGTGTATGTAAATGGGGCAGCAAGCCAAATGACACTTTTATTCATCGCATCCCCTCAATGTCCGCCGCCGCTGGCGATGCCTGCCGCGGCAAGCACCCTTTCCATGCGGGCGCTGCGTGAGCCTTTGACGAGGACGACCGTCGCCGGCGCGTCCGCCAAATAGGCGGCAAGCGCTGCCCCCGCGGCGGCGGTATCGGCGAAGTGGTGCGTGCCGGGAAAGCCGTCGCCGTAGGCTTGCGCGAGGCCGTCGCCGACCGACCAAAAGGTGCTGATGCCGCTTTCTGCCGCGTAGGCGGCAACGTCGCGGTGCAGCGCCGCTTCTTCTGCGCCTAATTCACCCATCGCCCCGGCGATGACCAGCGCTTGCGGCGCGGCGGCAAGCACGTCAATCGCCGCTTTGAATGAGGCGGGGTTGGCGTTGTAGGTGTCGTCGTAGATGGTATGCACGCCGTAGCGGATGGCGGCCAAGCGCGACTGTTGCAGGGCAAGGCCGTTAAGCGTCGCCTGCATTTGCGCGCCCGTAACGCCGGCGAGGCGGGCGGCGGTGCAGGCGGCGAGCGCGTTCATAACGTTGTGCCGCCCGACCAGTTGCCATTCCACCGGGTAATCGGCGCCATCGACGTGCAGGACGAAGCGGCTGCCGTCGGCGGCGAGGTCGTGCGCCGTAACGTCGGCATCGAGATTGAGGGAAAAGGTGTATTGCGGGCGGTCGCGGAACTGGTCTTGCCAGCGTGCGGCGGCGGGCAGGTCGAGATTGAGGACTATCGCGCCGTCGCTGTAGGCGTAAATTTCGCTTTTCGCGGCAATCACCCCTTCGAGCGAGCCGAAGCCAGCGAGATGAGCCGGGGCGACGTTGGTAATGAGCGCCACGTCTGGGCGGGTAAGCGTCGCCAGCCGCGCGATTTCGCCGGGGTGGTTCGCGCCCATTTCAATCACCGCAAAGCGGTCTTCGTCGCGCAGGCGTAGCAGGGTGAGCGGCACGCCGATGTCGTTGTTCAGGTTGCCAATAGTGGCGAGGGTCTGCCCGCGCGTTTGCAGCAGGCGTTGCAGCATTTCTTTCGTGCTGGTTTTGCCGTTGCTGCCAGTGATGGCAAAAAACTGCGCCTGGCAACGCGCGCGGCGGTCGCGGGCGAGTGCTTGCAAGGCGACCAGGGTGTCGGCGACGACGATTTGCGGCAAATCTACGTCTGGCTGGTGTTCGGCGACGATGGCGGCAACGGCGCCGCGCTCTTTCGCCGCAGGCAAGAAGTCTTCGCCACGGAAGTTTTCGCCGCGCAGGGCGACAAACAGTTCGCCCGCTTGCAAGCGGCGGCTGTCGGTGCTGATTTTGAGTGCACTGAAGTCGGCGCCGCGCTGTGTGCCCGCACAGAGGGTAGCGATTTCGGCGGCGGTGAGCGGGGTGTTCAGTGGTTTTGCAGCCATGCGCGCACGGTTTCCTGGTCGGAGTAGTGGTGTTTGACGGTGCCGAGGATTTGGTAGTCTTCGTGGCCTTTGCCCGCGATGACGACGGCGTCGCCCGGTTGCAGTTGCGGCAGGACGAAGGTGATGGCGCTTTCGCGCGGGCGCTTGATCCAGGCGTTTTCGCGGTGTCCCATGCCGCGCAGGCTGTCGGCGATGATGTCTGCCGGGTTTTCCGTGCGCGGGTTGTCGTCGGTGATGACGACGACGTCGGCGTATTGTTCGGCGGCTTGTGCCATCAGCGGCCGTTTGCCACGGTCGCGGTCGCCGCCGCAGCCGAAGACGCACCACAGTTTGCCCGGCACATGAGCGCGCACGCCTTGCAGGATGTTGGCAAGCGCCGCCGGGGTGTGGGCGTAATCAACGATGGCAGCGGCGCCGTTGCCGAGGCCGATGCGCTCGGCGCGGCCGGGCACGCCGTGCAGCGCGGCGAGTTTTGCCGGGATGTCGGCAAATGGCACGCCGAGGGCGAGCAGGCAGGCGGCGGTGTTTAAGAGGTTATCCACGTTGAAGCGGGCGAGCAGACCGCTGCTCACTGCGACCTGCTGCGCATCGTGCGCGAGGGTGTAGGCGATGCCGTCGGGACTTAACTCGATGTCGCGCGCCTGCAGGGTGATGGCGGCGCGCGGGTGGCTGTTGCCGTGGCTGCTGACGGCGATGACGCGCGTGTCGGCATGGACGCGGTTTTCGTCAAGCAGGCGGCGGCCGTGCGCGTCGTCGATATTGATGACGGCGACGGGCAGCGGACGCGCAAATAAGCTGGCTTTGGCGAGGAAGTAGTCTTCCATGTCGCGGTGGTAGTCAAGGTGGTCGCGGCTCAGATTGGTAAAGACGCCGATGTGGAATGCAATGCCACCGACGCGGTGCTGCGCGAGGGCGTGTGAGGATACTTCCATCGCCACCGTCTGCACGCCGGCGTCGCGGTACTGCGCGAGGTGCTGTTGCAGGCGCAGCGGGTCGGGGGTGGTGTGGCTGGCAGGTTCCAGCGCATCCAGCGTGCCGTAGCCGATGGTGCCAAGCATCGCGCCGCCGGTTGCTTGCGCGAGGAAGTGGACGAGCGAGCTTTTGCCGTCGGTGCCGGTAACGCCGATGACGTTGAGCGCTTTGGCGGGGTGGTCGTAGAAGCGCGCGGCGATTTCGCCGAGGTGTGCGCCGAGCTGCTCGCAGGCAATGGCGCCGGCGGGCGGGTTGGCATAGGGCGGTTCGTAAACGATGGCGGCGGCTTGCAAGCCGTCGCGGTAGTAATCCAGTGCGTGATGCGTTACGCCGCGCGCGGCGAGCCACAAGGTTTCTGCGGTTACGGCGCGCGAGTCGCTGGCAAGCGCCGCGATTGGGCGTGCGTCGGCGGTGGCGAAGCCATGCAGCAGTTCATTCAGTTTCTTCGGCGATTTCATGCGGGGGCGCTCCGGCAGAGTCGTTGTCTTCAAAGAGGGCGGCATCGGCGACCAGGCCGATTTCGCCGGATTTGGCGATTTTGTCGGGCAGGACGCCGAGCATTTTCAGCGACCAGTCGGCGATTTTGGAAAACGGCGGCGCAGCGACGAGACCGCCGTAGTAGTCGCTGCCTTTCGGGTCATCGACGACGACCACCATGGCGATGCGCGGCTCGTGTGCCGGGGCGTAGCCGGCGAAGATGGCGCGATAGTTTTTTTCGGCATAGCCACCGCCCTTGCGCACTTTGTGCGAGGTGCCGGTTTTGCCGGCGACGGTGTAGCTTTCGGTGTTGGCGCGTCGCCCGGTGCCGCCGTCGCTGACCACCGCTTCCAGCATTTTCTGCACCGCTTTCGCGGTTTTTTCGCTCATGACGCGCGTGCCTTGCGGCGGTTCTTCGACTTTGAGCAGCGAGAGCGGCATGGCGACGCCGTTGTTGGCAACGGTGGCGTAGGCGTGCGCCAGTTGCAGCGCGCTGCTGCTGACGCCGTAGCCGAAAAAGGTGGTGGCGTAGTCGAAGGCGCTGATTTTTTCGGTGTGCGGCAGGTGGCCGCGCTGTTCGGCGGGGAAGCTGATGCCGGTTGGCTGGCCGAAGCCGAGGTTGGTCATGAATTCGCGGTATTTTTTGCGCGGCATGCGCTCGCTAATCATCGCCATGCCGATGTTTGAGGATTTGCGGATGATGCCGATGGTGTCCTGCGTGCCGTAGTTGTGCACGTCGCGCACGGTGTAGCGCCCCATTTTGTAGGTGCCGTTGGTGCGGAAGCTGGTTTTCGGGGTAATAACGCCCGCTTCCAAGGCGGCGGCAACGGCAAGCGGTTTCATGGTTGAGCCCGGCTCGAAGGTGTCGGTAACGCTGCGGTTTTTCAAGAGTTCGGCGCGGCGCTCGGCGAGGACGTTGGGGTTGCCCGCCGGCAGCGACACCATCGAGAGTATTTCGCCGGTTTTGACATCCACCATCACTGCCGTTACTGCTTCGGCGCGGGTTTCGTTCATGGTGTCTTGCAGCACTTGGTGGGTGATGTACTGGATGCGTTTGTCGATGGAAAGCTGCAACTGCGCGCCGGCGGCGGCGGGGCTGATTTCTTCGACGATGCGCAGCGCGCGTCCGGCGCGGTCTTGCAGCACTTTCACTTTGCCCGGTTTGCCGGCAAGCCAGCCTTCGTAGCGTTTTTCCAGCCCTTCCTGCCCTTTGTCTTCTAAATCGGTGTAGCCGATGACTTGGCCGAAGATTTCACCGGAAGGGTAAAAACGCTTGTAGCCGTTTTCGCGGCGCAGGCCGGGGATTTTCAGCTCTAGCGCTTCGCTGGCGATGTTTGGCGGCATTTGTCGCCCCAAATAGAGAAAGCGCAAGTCGGGGCGCTCTGCCAGGGTGTCGTAAAACTTGGCAAGGTCTTCGCCAAGTACCGCCGCCAGCGGCCGCAGGATTTCGTACTGGTAGCGCAGGCGCGCTTCGTCTTTGTTGCCGCTGTTTACCCAGCTGCAGTCGGTGCTGTAGCTGCCGTCTTCCTTGCAGGCTTTGCGCAGGTGTTCTAAGTCGCTATTGAGCGTTTCCCACAGGCGCGACGGGTCGATGATGAGGGTGCTGACCGGGGTGGAAATGGCAAGCGGCTCGCCCTCGCGGTCGAGAATCATGCCGCGCAGCGCGTCTTCGGTTTGGACGCGCAGGCTGCGCTCGTAGCCGTTTTTGACCAGGTCGCTAGAGGTGACGACTTGTAAATAGATGAGCTGCGCCACCAGCCCCAATGCCACCAACGCCAGGAAAGCGATGACGACATTGCGCCGGGCAGTCGCGCCGTAGCGCGAGGCGGTGCGCGTCGCGTGGCGAGAGATGAAACGCGCCACGGTTCAGTCCAGGTAAACCACTTGCGTCGCCTGCGGCATGTGCATATCCAGGCCGTTACGCACGGCATGGTCAATCACGCTGTCATCGGCAAGCATTTTTTGCTCTAAGAGCAGCTGCGTCCACTCGGCGTTAATTTGGTCGCGCTTTTTTTTCAGGAACTGTACTTCATTGACGAGGTTGCTTTGTTCGTGGGCGAACTTTGCAGCCTGGATGCCGTTGTAGCACACACCCAAAATCAGCAAAACCAAAATAAACATCATCAATTTCATATTTTTTCTGCCTTACGTAAACGAGCACTGCGACTTCTTGGATTGTCCGCCACTTCCTTGGCGGACGGCTTGATGGCGGGGGGAACCAGTCGCAGCAACGGATTCACCCGGTCATTCGCCGCCGGAATCTCTGCCGGCAGCCGTGCGCCCTCGTGGGCGCGGACAAAGCGCTTTACCAGCGCATCTTCTAGTCCGTGAAAGGTAATCACCGCCAACACGCCACCCGCTTTGAGCAGACGGGTGGCAGCAGCCAAACCGCGTTCGATTTCGCCGACTTCGTCATTGACGGCGATACGAATCGCTTGAAAGGTTTGTGTTGCCGGGTGGTAGCCGGCTTTGTGCAACTTGCGCGGCACGGCATCGGCAACCACCGCCGCCAAATCAAGGGTGGTGCGCAGTTTGCCGCGCGCCGCGATGACCGCGCGCGCGATGCGCTTGGCAACGGTATGCGTCTCGCCGCCCCAGTCGCGGATAACCCGCGCCAGCGTGGCTTCGTCAGTCGCGGCGAGCCAGTCGGCGGCGGTGATGCCGTTTTCGTTGTCCATGCGCATATCGAGCGGCCCTTCTTTGGCGAAGGAAAAACCACGCGCAGCCTGGTCGAGCTGCGGCGAGGAAACGCCGAGGTCGAGCAGCACGCCGTCGAGGCTGGCGACGCCAAGGTCGGCAAACGCCGTATCCATCGCGGAAAACGGACTGCGCGCAAAGTGAAAGCGCGCGTCCGCCAGCGCCGCCGCGGCTTGTGCCGCCTGCGGGTCGCGGTCCAGCGCGTAGAGCCGCCCGCTTTCACCGAGGGCGGCGAGGATGGCGCGGCTGTGTCCACCGCGGCCAAAGGTGCCGTCGAGATATTTGCCGTCGGCGCGGACGGCAAGTGCCTGCACCGCTTCTTGCAGGAGCACCGTAGTATGTTCGCTCATATCGAAAGGGTCTCCAGCGCACCATTCAAATCCAGGCCGTCGGCACGCAATGCTTCGCCATCTTCGGCGTTGATGGCATCCCAGGCTTCCTGACTCCACAACTCGAATTTGTTTCCCATGCCGCTTAACACCACTTTTTTCTCCAGCCCGGCGCGCTGGCGTAGCGGCGGCGGGATGAGAATACGCCCGGTGCTGTCCAACTCGCATTCGGCGGCGTTGCCCATGTAGAGGCGCTTCAGGCGGCGAATTTGCGGGTCGAAACTGGGCAGTTTCACCAGTTTTTCCTCTACCTCTTGCCACTGCGGCAGGGTGTAGAGCAGAAGCTGGTTTTCCAAATCGGCGGTTACCACCAGCATTCCCCCGCTTTCTTCTTCAAACTGCGCCCGCACTTTGACGGGGACGGATAGCCGCCCCTTGCTGTCGAGCGAAATGTGATAGATACCGCGGAACATGGCATGGGTTAACGGCGTGGGTTACATTCTGTTGCACAATTTCCCACATTATACCCCCTGTCATCTTTAGTAAAAGATTACGTAATGCCTTCGCCATATTGATGGGCCGTATTACCGCTTTTGCCATAGCGCACAAACGGCGGTAACAAGCGATATTTTTCTCTAAAAATGCGGAAATGGCGCTATTTTGCCTACAACGGTGCAATAAAGTGGGGAAATTACCTGATGCGCTGTTTTTGCTATATCACCCTTTTATTTATACCAACGCCAATGCACGATTATTAGGCGCGACCGTTATTCTTTAATTTGCAATGCTATTGCTGTTAATGATTCAAAACGATTCGACTAATTTATATAGCCTTCCACCGAGAGTTTCAGACAAGGCGCGCCGGCGAAGACAGTACGTATTTGTACGGCGAGACGGCGCAACACCGTATGAAGCTGTCGGTGGAAGGCTATAAGCGTAGTTTGCGGCGCAATGCAGGCAACAGCTGTGGTGGCAATTCGACGCGGTAATCGGCGACAAAGGTGCGTGCTTTGAGCGCTGGCGGCCAGGCGCTGCTTTTGACCGCGTCTTTGCCGCTGATGATGAGGTAGCCGTCGGCGGCGAATGCCGCGGCTTCAGCGGGAATGGCGGCGTGGTCGGGCAGGCTATGCGTCGCGGCGAGTTTCGCGCCCTGCGCGCGCAGGCTGTCGAAGAAGCGCTGCGGGCGGGCGATGGCGGTGAGCGCATAAAGCGGGCGGTCGTGCAGGCTGGCAAGCGGGCGCAGTTCGCCGCCGGTAAGCGGTCGCACGCCATCGCTTAGATAACGAAGGCGGTAGCCGTCCACCCTGCCCTGCCCTGCCCCGCTATACACCACCGCATCGACCCGCTTTAGACGGGCGGCGCTTTCGCGCAAGGGGCCGGCGGGCATGAGGAAGCCGTTGCCCAAGCCGAGGTCGGTAGCGATGACGGCAATTTCCGCATCACGGGCGAGCGCGTAGTGTTGCAGGCCGTCGTCGGCGAGGATGAGGCGGGTTACCGGGTAATCGCGCAGCAGTTTTTCTGCCGCTGCGGCACGTTTGCGCGCGACAACCACCGGCGCGCCGCTGCTTTGCCAGAGCATCAGCGGCTCATCGCCAACAATGGTAGCGTCCGGACAGGCGGCGACGTCGGTCGCCTCAACCGCCGTGCCGCCATAACCACGGCTGATGATGCCAACAGCGATGCCTTCTTGCTGAAAGGCGCAGGCGAGTGCCTGCACCAGCGGCGTTTTGCCGTTGCCGCCAACGCTGATATTGCCAACGATGAGGACGGGAACGGGCGCACGATAGCGGCGCAGAATTCCCGCACGGTACAGGGCGCGGCGGCAGGCGGTGATGAACGCAAAAAGCGCCGCCAGCGGCAGCAACAGATAGCTGAGCAGGCGGCGCTCGCGCCAAAAGCGGGGTAAATCGGATGGCATTTTTGCCTCGCTCAAAGCCAGGCGCGCGGTTGCAGATAGGCGGCAAGCCGCGCTTCGGCGCTGCCCGCCGGCGGCTGGTAGGCGTATTCAAAGCGTACTTGCGGCGGCAGGCTCATCAAAATGGATTCAGTGCGCCCGCCGCTTTGCAAGCCAAAATGGGTGCCGCGGTCGTAGAGCAGGTTAAATTCGACGTAACGCCCGCGGCGGTAGCGCTGAAATTCGCGTTCGCGCTCGCCCCAAGCGATGTTTTTCCGCGCCTGGACGATGGGCAGATAGGCGGCGAGGTAGGCCTCACCCACGCCTTGCGTAAACGCGCAAGCGTCGGCAAAGGGCAGTTCGTTGAAATCATCAAAGAAAATGCCGCCGATGCCGCGCGTTTCGCCGCGATGCGGCAGGTAGAAATAGCGGTCGCACCAGTCTTTGCAACGCGGATAGAGCGCCGCGCCATAGGGTGCACAAGCGGCGCGCGCCGCGCTGTGCCAGGCGATACAGTCGTCGTCAAACGGGTAAAACGGCGTGAGGTCAAAACCACCACCGAACCACCAGTCGCGCACCGTCTCGCCATCGCGCGCGACAAAGAGGCGGATATTGGCGTGGCTGGTTGGCACATAGGGATTGCGCGGGTGGATGACGAGCGACAGGCCGAAGGCGCTAAAGGCGCAGCCAGCAAGATGCGGCCGTTTTTCCGTGGCAACCGCTGGCAGCTGCTCGCCGTGCACGGCGGACACATTCACCCCGCCCTGCTCAATCACCGCGCCATTTTTCAGCACCATCGTGGTGCCATGCCCGCGTATGCCGCCGTCTGCGCCATCGCGTTGCCAGGCATCGCGCTCAAACGGCTGACCGTCTTCAGCGGCAAGCGCGGCGGTAATGCGCGCTTGTAAATCGTCCAAAAAGCGGGCAAAGGCATCAATGTGTTCGTTTTGCATATTCACGGTAATGTCCTCCGGTAAAAATTTATAGTGTTGCCGTCCACAGCTTGACGGCAAAAGCGATAAACAGCAAACCAACGCTTGCCATGCCAAGCGCGGCAAGGGCGCGCGAATGGGCAAAGAAATGCACCAGACGCGAACCGCCAAATGCCAACACGTTCAAATAAGTAAAGCTGACGAATTGCAAAATCAGCGCAAGTATCAGAAAACTCCACAGCGGATTAGGCGCATCAGCGCGGACAAATTGGGTAAAAAACGAGAGAAAGAACAGAATCGCCTTCGGGTTCATCAGGCTTAAGGTGAGGGCGCGGCGAAAGAAACGCTGTTTTTCGACCTTGCGCGTAACTGGCTGCCGGTTGCGCCGCGTCTGCCAGGCGAGCCAGCCACCTTGCAGCAATTTGTAGCCGAGCCAGGCGAGGTAAAGTCCGCCCGCAACTTTAATCACATGAAAAATTGGCGGATAGGCGTGCATTAAGGCGCCGGCGCCAAAAATGGTCGAAAGAATCAAAATGCCATCACCGAGAAGAATGCCAGCAATCACATAATAGGCATTGCGCGCGCCATATTGTCCGGCAACGCTTAGGCAATAAAGCGAATTGGGGCCAGGGACGAGAATGACGGCAATGACGCCGAGAATGTATTGGTATAAGTCATGAATGCCGCTCATGGTTTTTCTCCTGCGCGCTGGCAATAATCGTGTTCGCTTTTGACGAGCGCATAAGCGGGGCTGCGCAAATGAACGCAGCGGTTATCGCGCGTCAGGAAAAAGCGTTTTTCCAGCAAATGATGGTAAGTCAGCACCACCGCTTCGCTGCAATTTTCATGCGTGGCGCAAGGCGGAATGTTTTCTATCTCGACGGCAACGCTGCGGTCAATCTGCCGCCAAATGATAACGGCAGCGGCGAAGGCGGCAATGTAAATCAGAAAACTGGCAGGCAGTAGCCATAGCCATTGCTGGCGGAACGCGCTGCGTGCCGCTTTTTTGCGGTAACTGGCGGCGAGATATATCACATAGGCGAAGTAATACACCGGCAGTAACAGCAGCAGGGTGCTGAGATAAAACTCGCCGGCAATGGCGCAGGCAAGCAGCGTGGCAATGACGACAAGGAAATTGTAGAGGAAGTGGATTTTTTGCATGTGGGGGGTTGGTGAAATGGGCTGAAGTTCAAAAAAGCCGCCCTTGCGGGCGGCTTTCGGGTTTTACCACTGCACGAATCAGATGATGTGCGTGTTGTCCTTGAGGAATTCTTCGGCACTGCTGTAGCTGTGCGTCATGCCCTCAAAGGTAATGCTGTTGTGGTAGGTCTTCACGCCATCGGTGGTGTCGAAGCTAAGTTTGTGTGCGCTGTCATCCCACTGGGCGTTCTGGATTTCCGATAGGCCTTTCCAGCCCGGCGTTTTGGCGTCGATGCTCTTGGTATCCAATAGATCGGTGAGCGAGACTTTGTCTTCGCCAATTTTGAAGTCCTTGATGACATCGTGGCCATTCGCTGCCTTCGTATTGTAGATGAAGGTATCGCCACCCTTACCACCAGTCAGGCTGTCATTGCCGTCGTGGCCGTAGATAAAGTCGCGGCCATCGGATCCGGTGATATCGTCTTTGCCTTCACCACCGTCCAGCGTTGCACCAGTGCGGACGTGCCATGCCGGGTTGTTTGCCGTGCCGGTATTGTGCACGTCTTGCAACTGGTTTAGATCCAGACTGGCTTCTGGTTTGAGCATGAGATTGTTATCCAGCCCCAAAGTCTGATAGCTGCTATCCGCTGCACCATGCGCTTTGTATTGCATATGCAGGGTGGAAACCGAACCTTCTTCAAGATAGATAATTTCCACGCTATGTACACCTTCAGTCAGGTGGATACCATTCGGATGCTTGCCAAGTGTATCGGCCTCGCTGATGGAGAAATCTTTGTAGATATCTTTACCATCAATACGGACTGTTGCCCCGTTATCAAGTGCAAACTTGAAGTCGTAGGTGCCTTCACCGAAATAGACGTGGCCCACGATCCGTACGGCAGCATCAGTGGTATAGCCGAGGCCAGAAGTACCCTTATACGGCGCGCCCGCTTCGACTCTGGCGGAATCAGCGTCTTCCGCGCCATTGACATCAAGGAAGTTGCGCAGAGCACTATTTTGGCTTAAACCTTGACCCACAGCGGTTTTCTCGTTGTTGGCGAGACCGCTGGACACCGCTGCTTTACCACCATAATTGATATCGGTGACGGTGAAGCGTGCATCCGGAGTCCCTTCGGCAGCAGATTTAATCTCGCCAGTAACTTTACCGCCATTACGTCCGTTGATCATCTTCTCCGTGAAATTAAGGTCATACAGGTTGTGACCATTATTCAGGTTTGAAGGGGACGTCTTATCATCGGCATGCCAACGTACATTGGCAGCAACTTTTGGATTGTTTTGCACCAAGCGGTCAATGCTATCGTCGTTGTAGCCGTAATACTCACCGCTCAGACCGACTTTATCCGCTGCAATGGCTTCGCTG
>CAUVOF010000023.1:0-24386 GCA_963553325.1 uncultured Cardiobacterium sp. | reverse complement strand
TTGCCGCTGCTGTCTTGCCGCCAGGCGCGTTCGCCGTGGCCTTGCAGGTGCAGGATTTGGCTGTCGTTGCTCTCACTGAGGTTCAGCAGCGCGGTGGCGAGGCTTTGCGGACTGGCGATGTCGATGCGCTCGCCATGTGTGCCGTCTGTCAGGTAGAGCTGACCTTCACGGGTGATGTCGCGTTCTTGGACGCGCAGCGGGTCGCTGTCGGGGTTGATGAATTCGAGGTGCAGGCGCGGCTGAATCTGTTTGTAGGGGGCGACGAGGTCGGCGAAACCGCGACGCTGGCGCGGGTTGTTGCGCACGTAGGCTTCGAGGGTGATGTCGCCGGGAAGGTCGCGGATGGCCTGTTTTTGTGCTTCGCTCAGTTGCAGCAGCGGCTGGTCGCGCAGGATGAGGGCGCGGTCGTCGTGCAGGCTCCACCAGGCGCAGGCGATGAGGGTGGCGGTGATGAGCGGCAGCAGGGCAGCGCGGTACAGGGTGTGTTTTTTCATGTGGTTTGTCGTTTGGGGGATGTGGTTATTGTAGCGGGCGGGCGTTGTTGTCTCGGTGCGACAAGCGCGTGAGGTTGCGGTACGGTAATTTTCCCTGCTTCGTCATGATGCAACAAGCTTGTTGTCGGTATGATACGCGCCTCTCTCACCCCGGATACTCTGCTTTTTTTCTATGCGAATTCTGACTGGTTTGCTCATCGTCGCGTGGTCTGTCGCGCAAGCCGCCTCACCTAATATGGAACTGGCAAAATCGGTTTTCGACCCGCGCGTTATGAGTAACGCCGTGGAATCGCCGATTCCCGGTCTTTACCAGTTTGCGCAAGGCACGGAAGTCTTTTATATCAGCGCCGACGGCCGCTATGTCATGCAAGGCGAAATGATTGACCTGCAAACGCAGCGCAATGTTACCGAGGCGTTCCGCGCTTCCGAGCGGGTCAAGGCGCTGGCGCAGCTCGACCCGAAAACGATGATTAGTGTCTCGCCCAACTCGCCGCAATACCGCGTAACGGTCTTCGTGGATGTCGATTGTCCCTACTGCCGCGTTATGCAGCAAAACATCCTCGAATATACCCAACGCGGCATCGCCATCCGCTACCTCGCCTTTCCGCGCAGCGGCCCGCAGTCCGTCGCTGCCCTGCGGATGTCGCAGGTGTGGTGTTCGGCTGACCGCTTGAGCGCGCTGCTGCTCGCCGAAACCGACCAGCCCTTGCCCAATTCCCGTGGTGACTGCAACGACGTCATCCACCAGCATTTCACTACCGGCCTGCAAATCGGCGTTGCCAGCACGCCGTCGGTCATTCTTGAAGATGGCACGCTCATCCCCGGCTTTGTCGCCCCCGCCAATCTTGAAGCCATCCTCAACCAGCGCCGCCGCGAGCATTATGAGGAAATGCGCAGTCCGCTGCGCCTGCCGCCAGGGCATCCTGCCAACAAGCCGCCCTCGCCGCTTGCACCACTGCTCGAAGGCAATATTCCCACGCCCACCCTCACCCTGCTCACCGCCTTGGACGAGCAACTCGCCAGCCACCCGCTCAAGCAGCTGGAAGAGCGTGCCGAACAGGGCGACGCCGACGCGCAATACCGTCTCGGTATCGAATTTGCCGGGGAAGCGGGCGCGCAACATGCCGAAACGGCGCGTTATTGGCTGGAAAAAGCCGCTGCGCAAAACAACGCCGACGCTGCCTTCAAACTTGGCCTGATGCACGATGAAGGCGAAGGCACCGCGCGCGACCATGCCAAGGCGGAAACGTATTACCGCCAGGCATTGGCGCAATGGCAGCAGGAAGCCGCTTCCGGCAATGCTGATGCGCAGTACAAACTGGGGGTGATGTACCGGGAAGGTCTGGGCGTTGCCGCCGATGCGGCGCAGGCGCGTAGCTGGTTTGAAAAAGCGGCGATGCAGGGCAACAGCATGGCGAAAGCAGCGCTGGAATAAGCGTTGCGCCCGCCTTTGTCGCATAAAAAACGCCGCTTGATGCGGCGTTTTTTTGATGCGCTTACAGCACCAGCGCGGCAATCCAACCTGCCAGCAAAAGCGGCACGTTGTAGTGCAAGAACGTCGGGATGACGGTGTCTGTGATGTGGTTGTGCTGACCGTCGGCGTTGAAACCCATTGTCGGGCCGAGGGTGGAATCCGAGGCGGGCGAGCCGGCATCGCCGAGCGCGCCGGCGGTGCCGATGATGGCGACGGTGGCGAGCGGCGAGAAGCCCATGTGCGCGCAAATCGGCACGTAGATGGCGGCGATGATGGGCAGCGTCGAAAACGAACTGCCGATGCCCATTGTTACCAAAAGCCCGACCACCAGCATGGCGAGTGCGACCAGCGCGCGGCTGTTGCCGAAGAAGGCGACGCTGTCTTGCACCAGCGGCTCAACGCCACCGCTGGCGTTCATCACCGCGGCGAAGCCGTTGGCGGCAATCATGATGAAGGCAATCATGCTCATCATGCGGATGCCGCTGTTAAAGACGGTGTCCGCCTGCTGCCAGCGGATAACGCGCGCCATCATGAAAATGGCAAAGCCGATGAGGCCGGCGAGGATGAGCGAGCCGCTGTATTTTTGTACGAGGAAGGCGGCAGTGACCGCGATGAGGGCGATGATGATGTTGAGCGGCTTGATTTCTATTTGTTCGGCGGCGCCCTCGACCGGCAGATCTCGATACTGGCGCGGTTTGCGGTAGCTGTAGAAGATGGCGATGGCAAGGCCTGCGACCATGCCGAGCGCCGGAATAGCCATCGCCTGATAAATATTGACGCCGGCGACGCTCATGCCGAATTTCTCGATATTGGCGAGAAGGATTTTGTTGAGGAAGATGTCGCCGAAGCCATACGGCACAAACATATAGGTGCAAACGAGGCCGAAGGTGATGACGCAGGCGAGCAGGCGGCGGTCAAGCTGGAGGCGGTTCATCACCAGCAAAAGCGGCGGCACCACCAGCGGGATAAAGGCGATGTGAATCGGCACCAGGTTCTGGCTCATGATGCTCATCGCCAGCAGCGCGATGATGAGCAGCCATTTGACGCTTGCGCCCTTGCCGCGTTGCGCGCGGCCGATGATGAGGTTCGCCATCGCCTGCGACAGACCGGAATAGGAAATGGCGACAGCAAAGGCGCCAAGCACCGCATAGGACAGCGCGGTAGTGGTGCCGGCGGCGATGCCTTCTTCGAAGACTTTGACGAGATACTTCAGCTTGAGCAGGCTGCCGGGCTCGCTAACGCCCGCGTCGGGGAAAGCGGCGAGGATGGTGTCTGCCGGAATATCGGCGACCATGCCGCCGATAAAGGCGCTGATGATGAGGCTAAAGACAACGTGGACGCGCGCCAGCGACAAAATCAGCATCAGGCTGACGGCGAGAACGACAGGATTCATGGGTTTCTCCTTGTGGTAGTGGGGCAAGGCGGTAGAGTGTAGCGGGAATCGCTGCCAATGATTTGATTTTTTGTAACGCGCGCGGGTGTTATGCGGTAGATGGCGGAAAAGGCTTTCTTTTTCCGCAGGCGGCAAAACCCGCGACGCGCTTGCAGAGATTTTTTGCAAGACACATAGGCAGCGCGCGGCGAAGCGGCTATAATGCGCGCCCTTGCCGGTTCGCCGGCATTTCCTTGCCGCCGCATGGCGGCTTTGTTTATCCATAAGGAATCTTTATGAGACATTATGAAATCGTGTTTTTGGTTCACCCGGACCAAAGCGAACAAGTCAATGCGATGAGCGAGCGTTACCGCGGCATCGTTGAAGCAGCGAGCGGTAAAGTACACCGCTTTGAAGACTGGGGACGTCGCGTGCTCGCCTATCCGATCAACAAACTGGTCAAAGCGCACTACGTGATGATGAACATCGAGTGCGACGCCGCTACCCTGGCCGAGCTGGAAAACAACTTCCGTTTCAACGACGCCATCCTGCGTCATCTCACCATCCGTCGCGATGAAGCCATCACCGAGGCTTCCCCGATGGCAGACAGCAAGAAGAAGGAGGGCTAACCCATGGCACGTCGCAGATCCTGCCGCTTCACCGCCGAAGGCGTGAAAGAAATCGACTACAAAGACCTCGAAACCCTGAAATCGTTCATTACCGAGACCGGCAAAATCGTCCCGGCACGCATCACCGGTACCAACGCTTTCTATCAGCGCCAGCTGGCAACCGCCATCAAGCGCGCGCGTTTCTTGGCACTCCTGCCTTACTCTGACCAGCACTAAGGGGGACAGATGAACATTATTCTGTTGGAAAAAATCGCCGGTTTGGGCGAACTGGGCGACCGCGTAGAAGTCAAAGCCGGTTATGCCCGCAACTTCCTCATCCCGCAACGCAAGGCGACCGAAGCCACCAAAGCCAACATCGAGCGCTTTGAAGCCCGTCGTGCCGAGCTGGAACGCCAACAAGCGGAAAAACTGGCCGACGCCGAGCGTCGCGCCGCTGCCCTTGCCGGCAAAGTGCTGACCATCCTTGCCAAAGCGGGCGATGAAGGCAAACTCTTCGGCTCTGTCGGCACGCAAGACATCGCCAACGCCGCAGTACAGCAAGGCCTGCAACTGGCACGCAGCGAAGTGATGATGCCGAACGGCACCATCCGCGAAGTGGGCGAGTACAACGTTACCCTGCATCTCTTCGCCGGTATCAGCACCGAAGTGCTGGTGCGCGTGGTCGCAGGCGAATAAGCAAAGTTTTTTGCGCCAAAGCCGGAAGGTGGCAACACCTTCCGGCTTTTTTTATGGGCGCGCAAAAAAACCGCCCGGCAAAGCGGGCGGTGGATGGGTAACGCAGAGCGTCGCTTAGAACAGCGGCTCGCTGAAGTCGAAGGAGAACTTGTCCATCGGCGGCACGATGCCATCGCCTTGGATATATTGGATGTCATGCGGCCAGACGCGCGAGAGTTGCGCCGGTGATTCCATGTTGTCGGCAATCAACATGGTGTTGTGTTCCTCGGCGTACTTCTTGATTTCCCGCATGAATTCCTCTTCTTCGCGGTCTTCAAAGGTGTCAATCTCGTGCATATCCAGCTTGATGATTTCCGGTTTGACCCGCTTCAGCATTTCCTGCACGGTGGTATCTATCCGCCCCACCCCGGCAAGGGCGAAGCGGCTGCCCTGCGGGCGCATCAGGTTGATGAGGTGCACTGCGCCGGTAAAGCCGTTGGCGAGGTTATCGAGGCGCAACTCGAAAACAATCTGGTTAGGGCCAATCCCGGTGGCGCGCAGCTGGCTGTCTATCCATTCGGGGAAAGTTTCATCGAGCATGGTGTCGGCACTGATGCTGATAAAGCATTGCAGTGCGCGTTGGTCGCCTTCGTAGGAAAGAATGTCCTGGATAAAGTTCGTGATTTTGATGCGGTCAAACTGGCGCGCGAAGCCAAAGCGTTCGGCGACCTGCATGATTTGCTCCATTTCCATCACCTGCGGCGCTTCGCCTTCCACGTCGCTTTCCGGCGGCAGTACAGTGAGACGGTCGGCATAGCGCGGCACGCCGTCGGCTTCCAGCGCGCTGATGGGCTGGTACTGCAGGCGCAGACGGTTATCATCGAGAATCGCCTGGATTTCATTGACGCGGCGCTCGTCTTTGCGCGAGATGTCGCCGCTCATCGGCTCGGCAACGCGCTCGCTGCTTTGGCTCATCGCCAGCGCGCGCACCGCGCGGAAGCCTTTGGAAGCGAGGTCATCGTAGCTGCTTTCGGTGGTGATTTCGGTGATACCGGCAAACATCCGCGGATGGACGAGGCGGCCGATATTTTCCGGCACCACTTCGTCAAGATGGGTAATCAAGCCATTCACCCGCTTGATGGTTTCATCCTTTTTGCCGGTCAGCCATAACACGAGACCATCATCGGTAAAGCGGGCAATTTCGGTACTTGGTGGCAGCAGGCGTTTGGTCGCATCCACCACGGTTTTTATCATGATTTCCGCCGCCCTGTAGCCGTCCTTCTGCCAGACTTCGCGGTAGTTTTCCAGCCAGGCATAAACCCAGTAACCCAGCACGGTTTTCGGCTCGCTGCGCTCCTGCGTTTGCTTGATGGAAGCGGCGATGATGCGGGGCCCGGCGAGATTGGTGGTTGGGTCAAGCCCGCCACCACCGCCGCCGCTCGCCTCGCTGCTGCGGAAATACATTTGCAGCCCCGGTTCGCCGCGCAGAAACACGCTGGAGACGCTGATATTGACGTCTATCTTGCCGCCTTCCATCGTCTGCAGCTCAAAGCGCTCACTCGGCACCACTTCCTTCTCGGTCGCCTTTTTCAACAGCGCCTTAAGACCGCGCTCACTTTTATGCGGCACGAAGTTCATCAAGGTCAGTTCATCCAGCGCCGCGCGGTCTTTCACGCCAAAAACATGTAAAAAGGCGGGGTTTACATCGACAAACAGCCCGTCCTGCACATAGGCAACCGGGTCGGGCAGGTCGTGATAGATGCGGTCATAGCGCTCGGCAACCGCCTTGGCATTGTTTTCCACGCCGCGCAGGGTGCGGTCGAAATGGGCAACGCGCATCAGCTGCTGCACGTGTTTGACCGCGCTCAATAAATCGCGGCGGGCGCAGGCGTATTCCGCACCCTGCTTAATCCATTGGTCCAGCCCTTCCGGTTTGCTGTCAATGACGATAACCGGCACCGGCGGCTGTATTTTCTCGCGCACAATGGGGCGCAGTTTGTCCATCGTTGGCAGCCCATCTTGCACCGCAAGAATCACCAAATCCGGGCGGCTTTCCAGCATCAGCGCTTCGGCTTGCTCCAGCGATTCCGCGCGGCGCTCCTCCAACAGGAAAAAACGCTGCACCCCTTTAGAGAAGGCGAGCATCCATTCCATATCATTGCTAATCATCAGAATCGAACAGGATTCTTTGACGGTTTCTTCTGCCATGTTGTTTTATTCCTTAATCAATAGGTTCCGAGAAGCGCGGCATTATGCTACGAACGGCACACGTTGCCAAATGCTAATAAATGATGCGGCTGCGAATCGTCCCGGCGACCCCTTGCAGTTGCGTCAGCGCTACCTCTGAGTCGCTGTGCGCGACGTCCATCACCAAATAGCCGATTTCGCCTTTGGTCATCAGCGTTTGCGCGGCGATGTTGATGTTGTGCGCGGCAAAGAGCTGGTTTACCGCAGAAAGCACGCCGGGCTGGTTGCGGTGAATGTGCAGCAGGCGGTGCGCGTCTTCGCGCATCGGCAGCGACACCATCGGGAAATTGACCGCGCCCACCGTCGCGCCGCTTTGCAGGTATTGGACAAAACGCCCCGCCACTTCAAGACCAATATTCGCCTGCGCTTCCACGGTTGAGCCGCCAATATGCGGGGTGAGAATGACGTTATCCATGCCACGCAGCGGCGAATCCAGCGCCTCGCCCGCGGCTTTCGGCTCGGCCGGGAACACATCCAGCGCCGCACCGCCCAAATGACCGCTACGCAGCGCGGCGGCGAGGTCATCGATGACGATGCAATGACCGCGGGCGGCGTTAATCAGCATCGCGCCCTGCTTCATCAGTCCCAACTCGCGCGCGCCAATCAAGCCGCGTGTTGCCGGAATTTCCGGCACGTGCAGGCTGATGACATCCGCCTGCGCCAACAGCGCATCCAGCGAGGCAACCGCTTCGGCGTTGCCCATCGGCAGGCGCGATTGCATATCGTAGAAAATGACGCGCATGCCGAGGCTTTCCGCTAGCACCGACAACTGCGCGCCGATATTGCCGTATCCGACGATGCCGAGTGTCTTGCCGCGCACCTCGTGCGCCTCGCGCGAGCCTTTCGACCAGCGCCCGGCGTGCACCGCCTGGTTGTGCGTGGTTATCCCGCGGAACAGGCAAAGAATTTCCGCCAGCACCAATTCCGCCACCGAGCGCGTGTTGGCGTAGGGGGCGTTAAAGACCGGAATGCCGAGCAACTGCGCCGTATCCAGCGCCACCTGGTTGGTACCGATGCCAAAGCAACCAATCGCCTGCAAATGCGGCGCGCTTTGCAATACTGCTTCGGGCAGGCGGGTGCGCGAGCGGATGCCGAGCACGTCGGTTTCCTGCAAAGCGGCGAGCAAAGCATCGCCTTCCAGCGCGGACGGCAGCAATTTGACCGCTGAAAACCCCGCCTCTTGCAAGGTTTTGACCGCGTTCGGGTGAATGCCTTCCAACAATAAAATGCGTGTATCTGCTTTCATCTCTTATCCTCCGTTGTTTATTAGAAAAATTAAATTATAGCACCAGCCTACGGCCGCGGCGCGATGAAGGACGCCATCCGCCCTGCTTCTGCGCTATTGCGACGGTGCGAAAAAAAGCGGCTGTCGGCAAAAGAACAGAGGCCGCTGTCGTAGATATTTGCGGCGGGTAGTCCTGCATCCTGCAATTGCAGGCGCGCGATGGCGGGCAGGTCAGCAAGCCAATGACCGGGACGGTTTGCAACAAACGCCGCGGCAAAGCGCCCGTCTAATTCAACAAAGCGCTGATAAAACGGCGCATCCACCTCATAACTTGCCTGGCGGATACAGGGGCCAATCCAAGCAAAAAGCGACTGCGGCGCGACCGTCATCGCCGCCACCGTCGCCGCGATAATGCCGCGATGCAGCCCCGGCCAACCGGCGTGTACCGCCGCCCAGGCCGTCGCCGCACTATCGGCAAGCAAAACGGGGACGCAATCAGCGGTCATCACCACCGGCACCCGCGCCGCCTCGCGGCTCACCAGCGCGTCGCCTTCCACGCCCGCCCGATAATCCGCCGCCTGCCACACCGTGGCGCTATGCACCTGGCTCAACCACAGCCATTGCGCCGCTGCTGGCAACAGCCGCGCCAACTGCGCCCGTGCTGCCGCCACCCGCGCCGGCTCGTCCGCCACATGGCGCGCTAAATTGAAGCCCGCGCTAACCAGCGGGCTGTTTGTCGTCGTCGTGCCGGCAATGAAGCGGTCAGCGAGTGGCCAATCTGCCGCCAGCCACGGGATTTCTACGGGAAAAAGCGCTTGCATCGAACCTCCAAATCTCTATAATGCGCGGCTTCAAGTCGGAGTGTAGCGCAGCCTGGTAGCGCACTTGCATGGGGTGCAAGGGGTCGCAGGTTCAAATCCTGTCTCTCCGACCAGTAAATTCCAAAACGCCCAACCATCACGGTTGGGCGTTTTCTTTTAGGTATTTGTCCATCTTGCCACCAACGGCGCCTCGCTTTCGGCGAGCAGACAATGCAGGCGGGTATAAACCGCTTCCGGCGTCAGCCGTCCGCCGCCGAGCGCGCCCAAGCGTGCCGCGCCAACCGCATAGCTGTGCCCGGCGACCTCACCGCGCCAGCACTGGCTAACGTTCACCACGCAGACACCGCGCGCTATCGCCGCTTGCAGCGCCTGATGCAAATCGGCGCGCGCCGGAATATTGCCAACGCCATAACTTAAAAGCGCCAGCCCGCGCAGGTTCTCATCGGCAAGTAGCGGCGCAAAGGCGCTCGCCGGCATCCCTGGCGTTACCAGCAAACTGGCGACCGCGCCTTCCTGAAAACCGCGCCAGTCGCCGCGCAAAAAGGCGCTTTCCTCGCGTTCCTCAAAAAGCGGCGCGGACAGCAGCGCCGTCTGCCCGTCAAACGTGCCGAGCCAGTCGGCATTGGGGCTGTCGAAGGCGGCAAAACTCTGCGCATCTAGCTTACGCACCGCATCGCCACGCAGCAGGCGGTCATAAAAAAACACCGCCGTTTGCTGCACCTCATCCAGCGCGGCGAAAGCGAGCGCGCCACGCACATTGCGTAGCGCATCACTCTCCGGCTGGCCCAGCGGAATTTGCGCGCCGGTCAGCAGCACCGCCCGCCCCAAACCGCGCAGCATCTCGCTCAAGGCGGCGGCGCTGTAAGCGAGGGTATCGGTGCCGTGCAGAATGACAAAGCCGCGGTATGCCTCGCGCTTGGCGATGATTGCATCGGCGAGACGTTGCCAGGCGGCGGGTGTGGCGGAAGAGCTGTCCAGCGCCGGTTCGCAGGTAAAGACATCAAAATCCATCTCTGGCAACGCCGCCTGCAAACGCGCGACAAATTGCGGGTCAGACACCAAACCGCCGCCGCTTGGCTTCATGCCGATGGTGCCGCCGGCATAAATGACGAGTACATCGCTCATAAGCGACTCCCGGCACGCCATTCGACAATCCAGGCAATAATCAGCAAACCAACGCCCAGGCAAATGCCCACATCGGCAACGTTAAAAGTCGGCCAATAGGCATTGCCAATATGCCAGCTAATAAAATCGGTTACCGCGCCGTGCATAATGCGGTCGTATAAATTGCCAATGGCGCCGCCCAAAATACTGGCATAGGCGAAGCGCACCAGCGCATAAGTTCGCTCAAACAAAATCGCATAACACAGCCATAGCCCAATCAGAATGGCGACGCCCATAAAAAACCAACGCTGCCAGCCGCTGCCATCGGCAAACAAACTGAATGCCGCGCCCTTGTTAAAAGCGAGTTTGAAATCCATCCAAGCGGTTAAACGCATCGTGCCGCCGCGTAAATTATCCAACGCCCACAGCTTGCTGAAATAATCGGCGGCAAACCAGGCAGCGGCAACGATAAAGGCAAAAATCTTTTGCATAAAAACTCCTCAAAAAATTACAGCGTCTTGCGCCGGAACAAGAAAATACCCAAAGCTAAGGGTGCGGCAATCCAGGCGAGCAAAACCAGTGCCAGCACGCCATTGGCAAGACCATTCTGCGCGCCGAGACCACTGGCGACATTGCCGCTTAAATTGAGCAAGCGGTAGGTGTCAGTTGGGTTGGCAAGCAGTAATACGTTTAACAAATCTGCGCCAATATGCTGTCCCTTATCAGCAATCAAAAGGCCAAGCAGGGCGAAATCATAAAGCAGGACAAAAAACAGCCAAATGCCAATCGCCATCCCCGCCGCACTGCCGCGCTGTTTGGCAATGGCGCTCAAGACATAACCCATCGCCAAAAAAGCCGCGCCGAGCAATAGCGTCGTCAGCGTCATTTTCAGAAAAGGCTGCCATACCGCCCAGGAAAAGCCGACGTTTTTGTGCAGAAATGCCACAGCAATACCGGCAACGGAATAACCAATGGCAATGGCGACTGCCAAAATCGCGCTTTGTCCCAAAAACTTGCCGGCAATCACCTGCCAGCGCGACAGCGGATAGGACAGCAATAGCGCCATTGTGCCGCGTTCAATCTCGCCAACAATCGCGTCATAAGAAAGCAGCAAGGCAATCAGCGGAATCAAATAAATATTAAGCGTGGCGAGACTCACCACAGTTACCGCCAGAGCGTTTGCCTTGGTTTCGCCAGCGGGGGCGCTGCCCAAGAAGGCAAGCGTTAAGGCAAAAGCAGCGAGCAGAATGGCGATTGCCAACACCCAGCGGTTGCGTAAACCGTCTTTCAGTTCCTTATAAGCGAGTGTAAAAATAGTATTCATCGTGTTATCCAACCATTAGGGAATTAAAGTGCGTAATACGGGGATTTTTTGTATTAGGGTGGTAATTGCCACACAAAGCGCAAAAATCGCAACAGCCCCTAAGGTGCGAAACCAAATGGCGTGCGACGATTGCGGCAAAATGGCATTGACCTGCCAGATAAAATAAATATGCAGCAGATAAACACCCAAAGAAGCATTGCGGCAAATACTCAGCAACCGCCCTACCCTGCCCTGCATTAACTGACGCCAGTCGTGCATACGAAACCAGAGAAAAATAGCCGCAGAATAAAAGACGCAAGGAAAGTTCAGATAATTCTTGAACAGTGTATTTATTTTGTCCGGCGGCGAGAGCAGAATCGTACCCAGGCAATGCAGCAGCAGCCCGGCGATACCCAATAGATAAATGAGCAGGCGCCAGCGTACTGACGGCGGCCAATTTCCTAAATAATAGCCAAGCAATACATAGAGAAGAAAGCCACCCGAAACCGGGGTTTGAATCTGCCAGTCGTATTGCAGCCCACTCGCCTCGCGTAAAAAAGGCAATACCGCGAAGGAAACAAAGGCATAGGCAATCAGGTAAAGAAAGATTGGCTGACGTTTTTCCCGCGGAATCAAGCCAAAGACTGGCAATGCTAAATAAATGGCAAACAGCGGCATGAAGAACCAATAGATATCAATATGGCGGTGCGTCAATACCCCTTCGATAACGCGCGGCAAACTGTCATCCGGTGGGGCGCCATTTACTAACCATAAATAAGCAAAGCCAAAGAGCGACCAGAATAAAAACGGAATGAACGTGCGCTGCATCCGCTTGCGCAAAAAGGTGTTCGTGTCATAACGCTCGCGGTAATCAAGCAGGGTATAGCCGGAAATCATGAAAAATACCGGCACGGCAAAATAAAACACCGTTTCGATGATATTGCTGGTCAGCCATAGCCGCCCTTGCGGACGCGACCAAAAAACGCCATTGGCGTGCAGCAATACCACCGCCAAGGCGGAAAGGACGATAAGCACATCGACAAAGAGGGCGCGCGATGCGGTGTTTTCAGGCGGTTGCATCTTCGCGGCGTAAAAAGTGGGCATATAAATCATCAAGCGCCGGCGGCAGCATATCAATATTGCGCGGTGTCCCCGCCTGCCACAGCCCGCCGAGCAGCGCTGTTTTCTCGCCTTCGCTCACGTCGCAGAACCACTGCCCGGCGCCGTCCGCCTGCCACGGTGCGGGCAGGGCAATCGCCGCATCGTCATACCAAACGCGCAGCCGCGTCGGCAGTCCGGCGTTTTGCCGCAGTTCCTGCAAGCTGCCGTCGGCGGTTTTGACGCCGTTTTTCATGATGACGATGCGGTCGGCCTGGTCGGCGAGTTCGGCAAGCGCATGCGAGGAAAGAAGAATCGCCGTGCCTTGCGCCGCCAACTCGGCGAGGATGCGGTAAAAATCGGCGCGCGAGGCAGGGTCAAGTCCGGTGGTCGGCTCGTCCAGCAACAAGATTTTCGGCTGGCCGAGCAGCGCTTGCGCCAGCGCCAGGCGTTGCCGCATCCCCTTGGAATAGGTGCCGACGCGCTTGCCCGCCGCTTCTAAAATGCCGACGCGCGCCAGCAAGTCGCGATTGGCGGCATCGCTCAAGCCCTTGAGGCTGGCGAAAAAGCTAAGCGTCTCGAAGCCGGTCATGTTTGGGTAGAGGGCGACCGTCTCCGGCAGGTAGCCGATGATTTGCCGCGCGGCGACGCTACCGGCGGCGTGGCCGTCGATGCGGATGCTGCCATGTGTTGGCGTCAGCAGGCCGAGCAGCATTTTCATCAGGGTGGATTTGCCTGCGCCGTTATGTCCGGCGAGGGCGACGGTTTCGCCGGCGTCGATGTGGATGTCCACATTGCTCACCGCGGTGAATCCGGCAAAAACTTTTTGTAATTGTTCAGCGACAAGGATGGCGCTCATGATGGCTCCGGGGGATGAAATAGCGGCGCTTTTTACCATGCCCGCGCACAGGCGGCAACCACGGCGTATGATGCTTTCTCCCATCCGCCGCGGAGACCCAATGAATACTCACACCCCCTGGCGCATTCACGCGCAACTGCTTGGCATGGCGCTCCTCTGGGGCGCTTCGTGGACGTGGGGGCGTGTCCTCGCCCAAGCGATGCCACCGCTGACCGCCGCCACCCTGCGCTTTCTCATCGCCAGCCTCGCCCTGCTTCTCTGGCAATTCCAGCGCGACCGCCTGCGCCCGCTCACTGCACTCAAGCGCGCGCAATGGGCGGGACTGGCGCTTACCGCTGCCTGCGGCGTCTGCGCCTATGCGGTCTTTTTTATGCTCGGTCTGCGCCACATCGCCGCCGGTCGTGCTTCTGTCATTTTTTCCATCAATCCGGCGCTGACTATCCTCGCTGCCGCTTGGTTGTTTGCTGAACGGCTCAACCGCCGCATCCTCTGCGGTATGTTGCTTGCCGTTGGCGGCTCACTCGCCGTCGCCGCGCGCGGCAATCCGCTGCTGCTCTTTGCTGCCCTCGGTAAGGGTGAATGGCTGATTTTCGGCTGCGTCTGCTGCTGGGTCAGTTACTCGCTAATTGCGCGGCGGATGTTGGCGGGGATTGACGCGCTCACCGCCACTAGCGCCACCGCCCTCCTCGGCGGGCTGATGCTGCTCGCCGTCAGCCTTGGCAGTGAAGGCATCGCCGCCTGGGGGCAACTGCCCACCGCGCCGCCTGCTGCTTGGTTCGCCCTGCTGGCGCTCGCTTTCGGCGCGACCCTGCTCGCCTATCTGTGGTACTTCGAGGGCATCGCCGCCCTCGGCGCGGGCAACGCCGCCGCTTATTTGACGCTCGTCCCCGTTTTTGCGGTGCTGATTGCCGCGCTGTGGCTGGATGAGGCGCTGAGCCTGTCGCTGGTCGCCGGTGGCAGTTGCACCGTTGTTGGCATGGCGTTGATGCAAAGCGGCCGGCGCGCCAACCCTTGACCCTGCCACTGTGGCAGGCCGCATACTCTGCCCTTCCTTCACTACGGAGCCAATCCATGCAAAAAGCCTTCATCATCCACGGCTACGGCGCGACGCCGCAGGACCACTGGTTTCCCTGGCTGGCGCAGCAATTGCAAGACGCCGGGCTTGCGGTCAGCGTTCCCGCCATGCCCGACGCCGAACAGCCCGATTTTGCGCGCTGGCAAGAGGCGCTTGCCACCGACATCGGCACGGCGGACGCGCAGACGCTGTTCATCGCCCACAGCCTCGGCACGATTTCGCTGCTGCATTATTTGAGCGCGACACGCCCGGCGCGGGTCGGCGGCATGGTTCTCGTCGCCGGTTTCGGCGCACGTTTACCCGAATTGCCGACCATCGGCGGTTTCGCTATTGACGCCTATATCGACCAAGCCCGCCTTGACGACACCGTCCTGCGCGCGCTGACGCCGCACACGCACCACCTCATCAGCAGCAATGACTACGTCGTCGCTCCCGCCAACAGCGAGGCGCTGGCGGCGCGTCTTGGCGGCACGGTGCATCGTGTTGCCGACGCCGGGCATTTTCTTGCCGCCGACGGCATCACCACCTTACCCACGGTGTGGCAGGCGGTGCAGGACTGTTTGCACGACAGAGCGGGGTGAGCGATGTTCAAAATCACCATGTTGGTCAAGAAAAAAGCGGGGCTAAGCGACGACGAATTTCGCGCCCGTTGGCAGGCGCATTCGGCAAAGGTGCTGACGTTCCGCGAGGCGCTACGCATCCGCCACTACGCGAAAACGCTGCCGCTGTGCGCCGACCAACCGGCAACCTTGCGCGACACGCTGCCTTTTGCCTGGGACGCGATGGGCGAGTTGTGGTACGACAGCCAGGCAGAGTGCAACGCGGCACGTGAAAGTGCTGCCGGACAGGCGGCGCTTGCCGTCTTGCGCGAGGATGAAAAGACTTTCGTCGATTTGGCGCAATCGGTGCTGTGGTTTGGCGAGGAAATACGGGTGGTATAGCCCGCCCCGCCCTCATGAAAAAACCTCTCCTGCGAGCAGCAAAGAGAGGTTTTTACATACAGGGTAGCGGGGTTCGTGTATGTATAGCGACGGTTTCAGGCTTGCACCACATCATTGCGCAGGTAGTGCAGTTCGATGCCTTGCAGCGGTGGCTGCCAGTCGGCGCTATCGAGCAGGCTGAAGGCGTCTATCGCTTCCGGCATATAGTGGTCTTCGGCAAGTGTCGCACCCGGCGAGAAGCGCTCGGCGTAAACGGTGCCAGCGCCGGCGACCAGTGCGCCGTCGAACCATTCGGCAGGCAGGGCTTCCGGCGCGCAGACGCGGTCTTCGCCGATGCAGACGCCGTTGTCGTAGAGGCCGGCATAGACTTCGCCCATGCGTGCGTCCATCGCCGCGAGGATTTTTGTGCTGCCGCTGTGGCGGCGGACGGTGGCGGCGAGCAGGGCGAGCGAGGAGACGGGCAAGAGTGGCACGTTCCAGGCGGCAGCCAGTCCCATCGCCACCGCCGCGCCGACACGTAGGCCGGTAAATGCGCCCGGCCCGGCGCTGATGATGATGCCTTCGATGTCCGCTTTGCCGACGCCGCCTTTTTGTAGCAGTTTGTCCACCAGCGGCAGGATTTCGCGCGTGTGTTTTTGTGCTTCGAGTTCGTAGGCTTGCAGGGTGTTGCCGCCGTTAAGCAGGGCGACGGAGCAGGCGGGGCTTGAGGTATCGAGGGCGAGCAGGGTGCTGTGTTTGTTGGGCAGGGTCATGGTTTTTGTTCGTGGTAGGCGAAGAAGCGGTCGATGACTTCTATTTTACGGGTTTTGGTCATCGGCGGCAGGCTGTTGAGGAAGGTCTGGCCGTAGTTTTTTTGCGTGAGGCGTGGGTCGGCAAGGACGAGGACGCCGTAGTCGCCGGCGTCGCGGATGAGGCGGCCGACGCCTTGTTTCAGGGTAATGATGGCCTGCGGCAAGGTGTCGTGCATGAAGGGCGAGAGGCCTTTGTCTTCAAGCAGGCGGTGCCGGGCACGGGTGACGGGGTCGTTCGGCGCGGCAAAGGGCAGTTTGTCGATGACGACACAGACGAGGCGGTCGCCGCGTACGTCCACGCCTTCCCAGAAGCTGGAAGTGGCGAGCAGCACCGCGCGTTCTTTGCGGCGAAAATCGGCGAGCAGCGCGTTTTTGCCGGCGCGGCCTTGTACCAGTAGGTGGTAGTCGCTGCCTTGCAAGGCGCGTTCGGCGGCATGCAGCGCTTTGTAGCTGGTAAAGAGCAGAAAGGCGCGGCCGCCGCTGCGTGCCAGTACCGGCAGGATGGCGCTGATGAGGGCGTCGTTGTAGCTGGCGTCGTTTGGGTCGGGCAGGCCGGGCGGGTGGTAGAGCAGTGCCTGGTGACGGAAGTCGAACGGGCTTTCCAGCTGGATGCTGCGGTATTCGCCAAGTCCCAGTTCGCGGCTGAAGTGGTCGAATTTGCCATTGACCGCCAAGGTCGCCGAGAGGAATGACCAGCTGGCGTTGCTGTTGGCGATCCAGGTAGCGAAGCGCCCGGCGGCATTGACCGGCACCGAGCAGAGGGTGTAGTGGCGCGGGCCAACGTCGAGCCAGATGGCACGCGGTACTGGCGCTTTGTCTTCGCTTTCTTCTTCGCTGGCATCGCTCGCTTCAGGGGCGAGCGGCGCGGCGTTTTGCGCTTCGGCGAGGAAGGCGGCGATGAGTTTCAGCAGGTCTTGGCAGCGGCTGTCGAGGTGGGCGAGCAGTTTGCCGCGCGCTTTTTGTGGCGCGAGTTGGGCGTGCAGCAGTGCAAAGAGCGACGCCAACGTCTGCAATTCTGTCCAGAATTCGCGGTTGGCAAAGAGTTGCGCCTCGTCGAGGCGGGCTTCGTGCGGCTGGCGCACAGCGAGGAGGATTTTGCTGTGTTGTAGTTTGAGGTCGCGTAGGATCTCGCGCAGTTCGAGCGCGTCCGGCGCTTCGGTGATGGCGGCGTGTTCGCCGTCGTTGATGAAGCCGAGTAGTTGCCGCGCGGAGAGGCGGTCGCCGAGGAAGTTAATGGCGGTCAGCGGCAGGTGGTGCGCTTCGTCGATGATAAACGCCTGGATGTCCGGCAGGATTTCGGCAAAGCCTTCGCTTTTCAGGGCGAAGTCGGCGAGCAGCAGGTGGTGGTTGATGACGGTAACGTCCGCTTCTTTCGCCTTCTGTCGCGCTTTTTGTACGAAGCATTCTTCAAAGAAGGCGCAGTCACGGCCGAGGCAGTTTTCCGCGGTCGAGGTGATGCGGGCGATGACTGGTGCGTCTTCCGGAATAGCGGTGAGCGCGGCAAGGTCGCCGTCGGCGGTGGTTTCAAAGAAGTGTTCGATGGCGCGCCGCCACGCTTTTTCTTCGCGCGTGTGCGGTTCGCTGTCGAGGTATTGGTGGTAGTGGTGGTGGCAGAGGTAGTTGCGCCGCCCTTTGAGCAGGGCAACGCGCGCCGGTGAGCCGAGCACTTTACGCACCAGTGGCAGGTCTTTGCTAAATATTTGTTCTTGCAGGTTGCGCGTAGCGGTCGAGACCAGGCCTTTTTTGCCACTAGCAAGCAGCGGCAGCAGGTAGGCGAAGGTTTTGCCGGTGCCGGTACCCGCTTCTGCCAACAAAATGCCGTCGCCGGTGAGGTTGTCGGCGACGGCTTCTGCCAGTTCTTGTTGCCCCGGTCGCGGCTGGTAGTCGCGGATGGCTTTTGCCAGCGCGCCACCCGCGGCAAAGAGCGCCTTGATGTCTGCCAAATCAGTACGATGCGGCTTTGGTGGCGGCTTGTACCGCGCCCTGGCTGTCGCCCTGTTTGTTGCGCGCGTTGGAGATGAGCGACCAGGATTTTTTCAGCATGGCGTTGTTGCCGCCGTTTTGTACGGCGCGGCTTGCCATGCTTTCTGCTTCTTTGTAGCGCCCTTGGTGGTAGCGGATGTTGGCGATGTCAAAGAGGATTTTGCTGTTTTTCGGGTCGAGTCGCTGCGCGTTTTCGAGGTAAGCAGCGGCACCGTCGAGGTCGCCTTTGCCAAGCGAGCCGGAGGCTTTTTTCAGCAACGCGGAAACGGCGGTTTCGCCTTCGGCCGGCGCGGCTGCCGTAGCGTTGCTGGCGACGGTTTTGTTGGTTTCAACCGGCGGCGGGGTGGCAGGGTTTTCGTTGCCGCTGTTCGGGCGCATCGCCTGGCGTTTGTTGTTGCCCGCATCAGGGGCGGCAACGGCGACTTTCGGCGCTTCTTTCACCGCGTCCCGAATGGCGGCGGCGCCCGGCGCTGCTGGCTGGTTCGGGGTAACTTTGGGTTGGTCAGCCGGGGCGCCCCAGCCGGCAGCCGGTGCCGGGGTTTTGGCGATGGTCGGCGCGGCGGGCTGGTAGGGGCTTGCCGCCTGCACTTGGGTTTGTTGTGCCGGTGGCGGTACGTTAGCCACAGCCGGTGGCGGTGCTGTCTGTGGCCGCATCGGTTGGCCAAAGCCGTAGTGGTTTTCCTGGTTGACTGGCGGTGGCACGGCTTGTCCGCCACCGTTGAAATTGAATCCGCCTTGTTGCGGTGGCGGCATATTGCCCTGGCCGCCAAAATCAACGGGCTGACCATAGGCGACGTTGCGGTCAACCACGCGCGCGGTTTCGGTGCCATAAACGGTGCAGCCGCCAAGCAGGAGCGAGATTAGGGCGGCGCCCAACCAGGTGTGTTTCATGTCCGTACCCTCCGGGAGTAGTGGGGAATTTTGCTGAAAGGGGTTAATGAAGGTGCGCATTTTACAGGGATTTTTTCGTTCTCACTACGCGCGCATCTGCCCTTTTTAGTGGGCATTTATTGGGCGTTGCGGTCATGGAAGACGCGCAGGGCGGTGAGGAAGATGATTTTGAGGTCAAGCCACAGCGACCAGTTTTCGATGTACCACAGGTCGTAGTTGATGCGCTCTTCGAGGTCGGTGTCGCCGCGCCAGCCGTTTACTTGCGCCCAGCCGGTGATGCCCGCTTTCACCATGTGTTTTTGCATGTAGCCGGGGATTTCGTTTCGAAATTGGGCGACGAATTGCGGCCGTTCCGGGCGCGGGCCGACGACGGACATTTCGCCTTTGAGGACGTTCCAAAATTGCGGCAACTCATCAATGCTCAGGCGGCGCAGCAGGCGGCCGAGCGGGATGGTGGGTTTGTCACCGGCGCCGCCCCAGGTCGCGCCGCGCTGTTCGTTGTCGGTCGGCATGGTGCGGAATTTCAAGATGTTAAATACTTCGCCGTTCCAGCCGACGCGCTCTTGTCGGTAGAAGACCGGGCTGCCCGAGCGGATGCGTATCCACAGGGCAACGGCAAGCAACAGCGGCGAGAGGATGATGAGGGCAAGGCTGGCAATGATTTTGTCTTCCAGCCATTTGGTCAGACGTTTGCGTCCGTGCATCGGCGAGATGCTGATGTCGAGCGCGTAGTGGCCGACGATGTAGGAACTCTGGTAGTTAATGAGGCGGAAGCTGCGCAGGTCGGGGATGTAGCGAATGTTGGCGGTGCTGTAGCGCAGGACGTCGAGGATGTCGCCGACGGCATCGCCGGCGGTCAGCGGCAGGCATATCCAGATTTCGTCGCAGGGCGGTTCGCCGTCGCGCGCGGGGTCGAAGCGGCGCACGTCTTCGACTTGGTTAAAGAGGGCTTCGTCGGCATCGAGCAGGCGAATTTGTTGTACTTGGAAGCCGGCAAGCGGGTCGCGGCGGATGGAACGGAAGACTTCGCGGCAGGTGGCGTGGTTGCCGATGAGGGCAAGGGCGCGGGTGTTGTGCCCGGCGGCGCGCAGGCGGCTGAGCAGCCAGTAGGCGGTGATGCGGCTCATGATGCAGAGGCCGAAGGCGGTGCCAAGCCAGAGGCCGAACCAAAAGCGGGAAAAGTGGTGTCCGGCTTTGGTGAGGTAGAGGTAGCCGACGATGATGCCGGCGAGGTAGAGGAAGCCTTGCACGAGGCGCAAGAGCAACGGCGCGCGCAGGGCGCCGCGCCAGGAGCGATAGACGTCGCAGCCGCTGAGGATGAGGACGCCCATTAGTGAAGAGAGCGCGGTCATCCACTGGTAGCGTTCCCACTGCCAGACGGGGTAGCCGAAGTACGCCCAAAAGGTGATGGCGCCGGCGAGGTAGATGCTGGCACCGTCGGCGCATTTCGCCAGCCAGTGCATGTAGGGCATGACGCCGTTACGGGCGGCTTTGGGGTGCAGGTGCATCGTCGTGGTATTGCTGGATGATAACGGCAGGGTCGCGCGTCAGGTCTTGGCGGATGCCGTCGCGTACTGCCTGCCACCAGAGGCGCAGGTAGCGGCGTTTGTTGTGGTAATGGCGCGCGGCGGCAAGCCAGAGGATGGCTTTGAGCAGGGCGACAGGGTAAAACCACAGTCCCGCTGCCATGCGGTAGATGAGCAGGCCGTTGCGGTAGGTGAAGTAGGCTTTCCACATCGGGTGGTAGCCGCGACGGGTGTTTTGGAAGGTGGAGCAGTCGTGGATGAAGCGCACCGCAGGCAGGAAGCGATGCCGTCCGCCGTGTTTGGTCAGGTTCAGGGTGTAGAGAACGTCGTCGCCGTAGATGAATAGTCCCGGTTCGGGTAGCGGCAGGCGGCGCACCCAGTCGGCACGGACGAAGTAGCCGACGAAAGATGAGCTGTCAATCGGCAGGGCGTCGTGCGTTTGGTAGGCGCTGTCGGCGACGTGAAAGGCGCCGCGGGCGCGTCCGCTGAAGACGCCGAGCGCGGTGCGCAGCAGTTTGCGCGGGTGCCAGAAGGGGTTGTAACTGGGGCGGTTCATTTCGCAGATGCTGCCGTCGGGGTAGTAAACGGCAGCGGCGACGCTGTCGCAGTCGCTAAGGTCTGCGGCGGCAAATTGGCGCAGGGTGTCGGCGGCGGGGAAGGCGTCGTCGTCGTAGCAGAGCAACCAGTCGGGGTTAAAGTGCGCGAGCGCTGCCGCCATGCCGAGGGCGAAGCCACCCGCGCCGCCGCTGTTTTTGTCGTGCAGGACGAGGTGCAGGCGCGGGTCATCGCATTGTTCCAGCCATTCGCGCGTGCCGTCGCTTGAGGCGTTATCAACCACGACCACGCCCGCGAACGGCTGCGCCAGCGTCGCCGCCAGGGTTTGCAGCAGCGCGTAGCGGCGGTTGTGGGTAACGATGACGGCGACGATGTTCATCAGATGTCGCAGTAGAAGACCGGTACCCGTGCGCCGCTTGCGCGGGCAGCAAGGTAGCCACGCGCTGCGTCGAGCGCTTCGCGGATGGTAACGTCCATATCAAGGTAGCGGTAGGTGGCAAGGCGACCGACGAAGGTAACGTTTTCCAGCGCCTGTGCCGCGCGGACGTAGTCGGCGAGCATTTGTTGTTCGGCGGTGAGGCGGATGGGGTAATACGGCAGGTCGTCGGCACCACAGGCGCGACTGTATTCGCGGTAGCACACGGTTTTTTCGTGCGCCTCCCACGGCGCGAAGTGTTTGTGTTCGGTGATGCGGGTGTAGGGCACCTCGACGTTGCCGTAGTTCATGACCGCCGTGCCTTGGTAGTCGCCGTCGGCAGTGAAGCGCTCGAAATCGAGGGTGCGGTAGCCGAGGCGGCCAAGCTGGTAGTCGAAGTAGCCATCAAGCGGCCCACTGTAGAAGGTGTGTGCGTAGGCAGCGCTGTCGGCGCGCGTAAAGCGGGTGTTGAGGCGCAGGTTAATGGCCGGATGGTTAAGCAGTGCGGCAACGATGGGGGTGTAGCCGTCTTTCGGCATGCCCTGGTATTGGTGGAAAAAGTAGTTGTCGTTGTAGTTGAAGCGTACCGGCAGGCGCTTGAGGATGCTCGCCGGCAGTTCACGCGGCTCGCAGCCCCATTGTTTTTGTGTGTAGCCCTTGAAGAAGGCCTCATACAGCGCGCGGCCGACGAATTTCAGCGCCTGTTCTTCAAAGTTCTGCGGTTCGGCAATGCTGTTGTCCGCCTGCTCGCTGATGAATGCGCGTGCCTCGTCCGGGCGCAAGGCTTTGCCAAAAAACTGGTTGATGGTGTGCAGATTGACCGGCAGCGAGTACACCTGGCCGTCCACCGTGCTTTTGACGCGGTTGGTGTAAGGCATCCATTCGCCGAAACGTTGCAACAGCGCCCATACTTCGGCGTCGTCGGTGTGGAAGATATGCGGGCCATAAACGTGCACCATCACCCCGGTTTCCTGGTCGCGTTCGCTGTAGCAGTTGCCCGCGATATGCGCGCGGGATTCGATGACGTCAACGGTCAGCCCAGCTTCAGCGAGGGTGCGGGCAATGACTGCGCCGGAAAAGCCGGCGCCAACTACGAGGATTTTGTCTTTCATGGGTGAGTCTCCGGTGAGTTTGTTTCTTCACGGATAAGTTCGCCGTGTTCTAAAAATATCATGCGGTTACATAAACGTTTGGCGAGGTCAAAATCGTGTGTGGCAAAGACGAGGATGCCGGCGTTTTCGATAAAACGCATCAGTCGCGCTTCGGCTTTCTGGCGGAAGGCTTCGTCGCCAACGCTCATCCATTCGTCCATGAGGATGATTTCCGGGCGGATGCTGGTCGAGATAGAAAAGGCAAGGCGCAGCACCATGCCGCTGGAATAGGTGCGCACTGGCATATTGATAAAGTCGCCCAGCTCGCTAAATTCCACCACTTCATCGGTAATCGCCTCAATCTGCTTTGGCGAAAGACCGAGAAAAAGGCCGCGCATGCGGATATTTTCAAAACCTGTCGCCTCGCCATCCATGCCGAGCATCGCGTCCAACAGGCTGGTAACGCTGCCTTCAACGGCAATCTTGCCGCGCGTCGGTGCGTAAACGCCGGCAAAAACGCGCAGCAGCGTCGTCTTACCAGAGCCGTTATGACCGATAAGCGCGACCCGCTCGCCTTCGCGGATGTCCATCGAGATATGTTTCAGCGCTTCGATTTCGGCAAAACCCTTGCGAAAGCTGCTGAGGCCACCGCCCGCTGCGGCTTTGAAGAAGGTTTTTTTGAACGAGCGCTGGTGCGCGTCAAATACGGGGAAGGTAACGCAGACGTCGTCTGCCTTGATATACATCGTTTATAGCCAGTAGGTGATTTTTTGCCGCGTGCGGGAAAAAATCCACAGTGCCAACGTCGTGCCAACAAGGGCGAACGCGGCTGCCACCTGCCAGTAGAGCGGTGCGGGCATGACGCCAAGCACCGGGTCGCGCAGCAGGGTAATGAGCGAGGTAAAGGGGTTCATTTGCGCGATATGCAGTCGTCCTTCCGGCAACTGGTTCAATCGCCAAATAATGGGCGTGACAAAAAAGAGCAGCGTAACCACGCTTTGAATCACCGGCATCATGTCGCGGAAGCGCGTGCAAAAAATAGCGATGATAAGACCAAGCCAGAGGATATTGAGCGACACCAGCACGAAGGCAGGCAACAGCCAAAAGATGTTGCTATTAATGCCAAGCCCCAAGAACAACATCACGAACGGATAAATCATCAGGTTGTGCAACAAAATTAGCAGTTGCCGGTAAAAAACGCGCATCACCAGCGCCGACAACGGCAGGTAGGACTGCTTCAGAATGTGCTCGTTGGCGGTAAACGTTTCCGCATATTCACTGATGGAACCGGCGATAAACGCCCAAAAAATCAGCCCCAACGCCAAATGCGGCACAAACGCCGCCAAATCGGTGGAAAACAGCGCGCCATAAAGAGGACCCATCGCCGATACTGTTACCGCCATGCTGAGGGTAATCCAAAACGGCCCCAAAGTTGAGCGGCGGTATTTCAGGCGAATGTCCTGTCGCGCCAGCGATTGCCACAAGCGAAAACCGGTGATACCCTGCCGGATATCTGCCCATGCCCCCGTATTCATTATCAAAATATAGCGCCTCGCTTATAAAGAAACGGCGCAATTATCCATATTTGCTGCAACGGCGCAATTGCCATTTACTCGCGCGAGCGTCTTGCATTTGGTAAAAGCCTGTGCTTAAATGCGCCGCTTTGCGAGAGTGGCGGAACTGGTAGACGCACTGGATTTAGGTTCCAGCGGGGTAACACCCTTGAGAGTTCGAGTCTCTCCTTTCGCACCACAGTTTCCAATTTTGAATTTACTGGCAATAGCCACAGCTTTAATCGAGGATAGCATGCAATCATCCGTTGAACATCTGGAAGGTCT
>CAUVOF010000022.1:0-24885 GCA_963553325.1 uncultured Cardiobacterium sp. | reverse complement strand
TCCCCCGCTGCGGGCTTCGCCCTGCGGGGGAGGGGGATTGTCCAATTGTAAACACGCCTTAGCGCTTAGCTTCGCTTTCTTCCGCCTCTCTCTTGGCGAGCAGGCGTTTGCCGATGTACAGCCCCGCTTCAAAGAGGATGAGCATGGGCACGGCGAGCAGCGTTTGCGAGATGGCATCCGGCGGGGTGAGCAGCATGCCGATGGTGAAGGCGGCAAGGATGATGTAGGGGCGCTTTTGCGCCAGCGTTTCCGGGCGGACGATGCCGAGCATGATGAAGATGACCGTCGCTACCGGCACTTCAAACGCCGCGCCAAAGGCGATGAACATCGTCAGGCTAAGGTTCATGTATTGGGTGATGTCCGGCTTGTATTCGACGCCCTTGAGCTCAATCCCGGCGAGGAAGCTAAAGAGTATCGGCAGGATGACGAAGTAGGCAAAGAGCACGCCGGTGTAAAAAAGGACGGTGGAAGAGATGAGAATGGGGCGCACCAGGCGCTTTTCGTGGCGGTACATCCCCGGCGCGACAAACGCCCACACCTGGTAGAGAATCCACGGAATGGTAAAGAGGCAGGCGAGAAAGAGGCAGACTTTGATGGGGGTGAGGAAGATGTCGATGCCGTCGTAGGCGAGCATGGTTTGTCCGGGCAGCATGTTATTCAGCACCGGCAGGGCAAAGGTCTCGTAAACGCGGTTGCGAAACGGCAGCAGCAGCAGGAAGACGCCGCCCAGGGCGTAGATGATGCGCAAGAGGCGGGTGCGCAGTTCAATGAGGTGCTCGACGATGGGCATTTCCGGGTCGTCGTTTTCCGGGGTGTTGGGGTTTTCGCTCATGGGGTTGGTTGTGAAGTTATGGGTTCGGTTTTGGCGTTTACATACAGGGTAGCGGGGTTGGTGTATGTAAACGCCTAGTCTTCTGTCTTGTGCGCTTGGTGGTTACAGCCGCATCGGCATGATGACGTAGCGCACGCCTTCGTCCTCGCTGCTGGTAATCAGGCAGGGGCTGTTGCCGTCGGCGATGTGTAGCTGCACGTTGTCGCCGTTGATGGTGGAAATGGCGTCGATGAGGTAGTTGATGTTCAGCGCCACTTCCAATTGCCGCGCCTGCGGGTTGATGATGTCCAGCGCTTCTTCGGCGGTTTCGTTTTCCAGGTTGCGTGCGGCGAGTTGCAGTTTGTTTTCGCCAAAGGTGAGGCGGATGCCGTCGTGGCGGTCCAGCAGCAGCACTTTGGCGCGTTGCAGCGATTCGAGGAAGGCTTGGCGGGCAATGAGAATCGGCGTTTCCTGCGCCGGCGGCAATACTTGCTCGTAGTTGGGGAAGGTGCCGTCAATCAGTTGGCTGGTCAGGCGGTAGCCGCCGAGGGTCAGGCTTAACTGGCGCTCGCCAAGGTTCAACACCACCGGCTGGCTGACGCGGCCAAGCAGCTTGATTAGCTCGCTCACGCCTTTTTTCGGCAGGATGAGGTTGGTAATCGCGGTTGGGGTCGGCAGGGCGCTACGCGCGCAGGCAAGGCGGTGGCCGTCGGTGCTGACCGCATGGATGGCGTTGCCGTCTTCGACCACGTTCAGGTACATGCCGTTCAGGTAGTAGCGCACGTCTTCGCTCGCCATGGCAAAGCGCACTTTCTGCATGATGTCGTGCAGGGCGCGGCTCTCGCTTTCGATGCGCCGCGCCATGTCGGCCTCTGCCAGTATCGGGAAGTCTTCCGCGGGCAGGGTGGCGATGCGGAACACGCTGCCCGCGGCTTTCACCAGCAATTGCTCTTTTTCCAGCGCGCAGTAAACGGTTGCCTGTGCCGGCAGGTGGCGCACCACATCCAGCAGCTTGGCGGCCGGTACGGTTATCGCGCCGATATCTTGTACTTCCAGCTCATGCAAGAGGACTTGCAAGGTTACTTCGGTATCCGTGCCTTTTAGCAACAGATGGTCCGCCCCTGCTTGTAACAGCACATGGCTCAAGATGGGTTTGGTGGTCTTGCGGGCAACGATGCCATTGATGTCTGCGAGTGGTTCAAGGAACTTCTCTTTCACGATGCTGAATTTCATATTTAACCTCTTTAAGTAATATCGTCGTCGTAGTCGTGTCTGTGGATATGTGGATAAGTGACCTGACTACTTGTAGTGTAAAGGAATTTTACGCGGCCTGTTTGTGGATGAAGTGTGGATAAGTCGGGGGATAGGATGTGGATAACTTTCGCGGCATCCGGCAAATCGAGTTATCCACACTTTATCCACCAAGTTATCCACATTCTATCCACCAAGTTATCCACATTGCCGTCAGGCGGTAATGATGGTGCGGATGTTGTCGTATTCTTCGCGCAAACGCGGCTCGCTGTGCCGCCGTTTTTCCAGGTTTTCAATGGCATGCATCACCGTGCTGTGGTCTTTGCGCTGGTAGGTGCGGGCGATGGATTTCAGTGGCAGGTCGGTTAGCTCGCGGGTAAGCGCCATCGCCAGCATGCGCGGCTCGGCGTAGATTTTTTTGCGGCTGCGCGAAAGCAAATCCTCGACGCTGACGCCGTAATAGCGTGCCACCACGCGCAGGATGTTTTCCGCGCTGGTCTGCGTTTTCTGCGCCTGCAACAGGTCGGCAAGCGTCGCCTGGGCAAGCGATAGCGTCGCCGGCGCGTCGTTTTTCAGGACGCGGCACTGGAAGATGAGCTTTTTTAGCGCGCCTTCGAGGTCGCGCACGTTCGATTCGACGTTGTCGGCGATGAAGTAGGCGACTTCGTCCGGCAGGGGAAAATGCTGTTCCTTCGCCTTGTTCTTCAAAATGGCAAAGCGCGTTTCCGGCTCCGGCGTGCGTACCGACACCGATAGCCCGGCGCCGAAACGCGATTTCAGCCGCGCTTCCAGCCCCTCGATTTCTTTCGGGTAGCGGTCGCAGGTCATGATGATTTGCCGCTTCTTGTCCATCAGCTCGTTGAAGGTGTGGAAAAATTCCGCCTGCGACTGTTCCTTGCCGCCCAAAAACTGCACGTCGTCAATGAGCAGCGCATCGACGTTGCGCAGGCGCTGCGAGAAGGCGCGCTGCGATTTGCCGGAAATGGCGGCGATAAACTCGTTTACGAACTGCTCGGCGTTCATGTACATCACCGCGGCGCGGCCGTTACGGCGCATGGCGTTGCCAACCGCGTGCATCAGGTGCGATTTGCCGAGGCCGGTCGCGCCGTAGATAAGTAGCGGGTTGCTGTCGGCGAGGAAAACGCCGCTGGAAACGCGCTCGGTGGCGGCGACGGCCTCATGGTTGGAAGGGGCGGCGATGAAGTTATGGAACTGGTAGTCGCTGATGAGATTGCTCTCAAACGGCGCCGGGGTGGTGGTGTCGGCGACAAACATGTCCTGCGTGGTCGCCACTTCCACCTTGAGCTTTTTCACCCCCTTGTTGCCAAGGAACATTTGCAGCGCCTCAAACAGCGATTTCTTAATCTGCTCGCAGGCAAACTTGTTCGGCGCGAGCAAAATCCATTCCTTCTCGCTTTTCGCGCGCAGGGTGAGCGAGGCGAGGATGAGGTTGTCATCCTTTGAGCAGAGCGGCGCCATCATGTCGAGCACGCTTTGCCAGAGGCGCAACGCCTGCTCGTAGTACTGCGTTTCAGCGGCCATTGGCGAACCTTGCGCGTAGGGCGCGTTCTAGCAGGCTGAAGGTGAGATGAAAATCCGCTGCCTTGCCGAGGCAGTAGTCGTGGGTAGCGGCGGAATCGACGCGAACGTCAGCGCGTCCTGCTGCCTTGAGCAGAAAACGGGCAATACCTGCCGCCATCGGCGAACGGCAAATATTGGCCGTGCAGACCATCAATATATTCATGATTTTTCAGAGAGTTTGGGTTAAGAGAGGGGCGCCAGCGTAGCGGCGCGGGGTGCTGTTATCAGCGAAGGGTGGCAAAGCGGGCGCGCAGCGCGGCGTCCAGCAGGGCAAAGGTACTTTCAAAATCGGCTGCATCGCCGTAATAGGGGTCGGGTAAATCCGCTCCCGGGTCGTCCGGCAGGGTGTCGAGCATATAGGCGACTTCGGCGCAGGATTCATCGCTGGGCGCCAGCGCCTGCAAATGGCGGTAATGACCGCGGTCGGCGACGAGAATCAGATCGAAGGCGTAGAAATCTTCCACCGTAAAAGTGCGGGCGCGCAGGTCGTCAATCGGCATGTTGTGGGCGCGCATGACGCGGCAGGCGCGCGGGTCGGGGGCTTTGCCAGTGTGGTAGGGGAGAGTGGCGGCAGAATCGACGGAAATGTCGTCCCGCCCCGCCGTCTGTAACAAAAAACGGGCAATACCTTCCGCCATCGGCGAGCGGCAGATGTTGCCAGTGCAGACCATCAGGATTTTCATAAAATTCAGGGAGTTGGATTAGATACGGTGCAGCAGTTTAGCATAACTGCCGCCGCGTTTGAGGAGTTCAGCGTGGCTGCCGCTTTCGACGATTTTGCCCTTTTCGAGGACGACAATGCGGTCGGCATTGCGGATGGTAGAGAGGCGGTGGGCGATGATAATCGCGGTGCGGTTTTGCCGCAGGCGCTCAATCGCTTCCTGCACTTTCGCCTCGCTGTGGTTGTCGAGCGCCGAGGTTGCCTCGTCCAAAATCAATATCGGCGCGTCCTTATATAAGGCGCGGGCGATGGCGATGCGCTGCTTCTGCCCGCCGGAAAGACGGCCACCCTGCTGCCCGCTGTTTTCGGCGTAACCGTGCGGCAGTTTGGCGATGAAATCGGCGGCGTTGGCGGACTCTGCCGCGAGCTGCACTTTTGCCATGTCTGGCGTTGGGTCGGCGTAGGCAATGTTGGCGGCGATGCTGGTGGAAAACAGCACCGTGTCTTGTGAGACGAAGGCGATGGCGCGGCGGCGGTCGGCAAGGCTGACCTCGGCGAGGTCGTGGCCGTCGATGAAAATCGCCCCGGCGTCTGGCGGGTAAAAACCGGCAAGCAGCGCGGCGATGGTTGATTTGCCGCTGCCCGATTCGCCGATGAGGGCGACGGTTTCGCCGGCGCGGATGTGCAGGCTGAAGCGTTCCAGCACTGGCTGCTCTGGATAGGAAAAGCTGACTTCGCGGAACTCAATCTCGCCGCGCGTCAGCGTTACCGGTGGCAGGGCGGGCTGCGGCTCGGTTGGCGCGTCGAGAAAATCAAAAATGCTTTGCGCCGCCGCCAAGCCGCGCTGAATCGGCTCGTTAATCTTGCCCATGCGCTTAATCGGCGGGAAGAGCAGCGCCATCGTGCCGAGGAAGGAAACGAAGACGCCGGTGGTCATCTGCGCCGGCGCGCTGCGCGCCTTCCAGGCGAACAAAATAATCACGGTGCAGAGCGCGGCGATGATGGTCATCTCCACCACCGGCGAGGCACTGGCGGCGATTTTCGTCGATTTCACCGCGTGGAAGCGTACCGCCTCCGCCTGCCGCTCAAAGCGCGCGAATTCATAATCCTGGCCGTTATAAATGCGGACAATCGCCCGCCCGCGCAGGCTTTCATCGACGACATGATTCATGCCGCTCATGTCTTCCTGCATCGCCCGCGCCATGCTGCGCAGCTTCTTCGAGACGTGAACAATGATGTAGGCAAGCACTGGTGCTACCACGAACAACAGCAGCGTCATCTTCCAATCGAGATAAAAGAGAAAGACGGTCAGGGCAATGATGGTCACGGTCTCGCGCAAGAGAATGGCGACCGCATCGGTACTGGCTGCCATCAATTGCAGCGCGTCGTAGGTGAAACGCGAGACGATGCTGCCGGCGCTGTGCTCGTCAAAATAGCGCATCGGCAGGCGCAGCAACTGCGCGAACATCCGCCCGCGCAGCGTGTAAACCACCTGCTGCGCCAGCCAGTTCATGCTGCACGTGGCTGTATAACTTGCCGCGCCGCGCAGCATAAAGCCGAAGAACAAGAGCGCGGTCAGCCCATAAACCGTGCGCATATCGCCCTCGGCAAAGCCGCCATCGACCAGCGGTTGCAGGACAAACGGCACCAGCGGTTCGGTCAAGCCATAAAGCACCGTGCCGCCGGCGGCGAGCAGCACCACCTTCCAATGCGGGCGGATAAAGGCGAGCAGGCGCAGATAGCGGGCGCGGTCGTCGCGGTCAAACATGGGCGTGTCCTTCGCCGCGCAGCGCGGCAACAATCAGGCAAAGCGGCAACACAAAAAAGAGCAGGCCGCTGTTGTGGCTGAACAGCGCCGCCTGGGTCAGGCTGAAGCCGCTGTAAAGCAGCACCTGCGCCCGCCCGGCGAGGCGCAGCGCGGCGGCATCGGGCGAATCGCGCTCCTCGCCGCGACGATAAAGCACCAGCGGCCAGACGAACAAAAACAGCAATACCGCAAGCCCCACCAGACCGCGCCGGGCGAAGGCATCGAGAAACTCGTTGTGCAGATGGCCGAAGGCGGCGAGGTCGGCGGCGGCGTGCCAGCCGTCCTTGTCGGCATTCAACTGCGCCGTGCCCGCGCCGAAGAGCGGATAGCGAACCCCCTCCGCCCAGGCAAAGCGCCACATTTCAAAACGCGCGCCGATGGAGGTATCCGCCTTGCCTTCTTGATAAAGGGCGATGTCGTGTTGCGCCTCGGCCAGCCGCTCCTCAATCACCTCAATATTAGCGAACCAGAACAGCGGCGCGGCGATGGCGACAATCAGCGCCGACAGGGCGACGCTGCGCGCGCGGAAATGACGGCGGCGTAGCGACAGCAGGCCGAGGAAGACGAGTGCCCAGGCGAGGGCGAAAAAACTGCCGCGCGTCTGCGACAGAAACGCCGTATAAACCCCGGCGGCGGCACCGGCGAGCGTCAGCAGCAGTTGCCAGCCGCGTGGCTTGGCGCGCAGACTGCACGCGGTGATGAGGGCGAGCAGCATCGCCAGATTGCCGAGCTGAATCGGATGGAGAAAGCGGGCGGCGCGGCCATAGGGCAACGCTTCCGGGGCAAAGGTCGCATACCCCCACGCCACCGCCAGACCGAGCAACGCGCCGCAGGCCGCCCCTGCCCAAATCGCACGTGGGCGCGGCGGCACAGCCGCTAAAAAATAAAGCAGCAGCGGCACGGCAAAAAATTTGAGCGGCAGCTCCAGCCCGCGCATCCCCAAATCGGCGCGAATCACATCGAGCAGGGCGAGCAGCCCGGCGGCGAAAAACGCGGCGGCGAGCCAGCGCAGCGCCGCATCGCGCGGACGATCTCGCCACCAAAGACGGCAAGAAAAGAGCGCGGTAAGCAACAGCAGCACCGCGCCGTAGCTGTAGCCGCTTTTCACGCCGAGGCTCAAAGCAAAAAACAAAAATGTCGCGCCATTAACCAATAGCGGCAAAAAGGCATTCATGAATCCCTCTCACGCCGTGCGAGACAGGCGAGCATCAAATACTTGTTGAAATTATAAGAAGCCGAGCTGGCGGCAAAGAAAAAGCCATAACGCCCGGCAAACACCGCGCCGCGGACAAAATACTCGCGACAAAAAGCGACCAGCGCGCGCAACGGCAGCGCCCACAACGACGGCGCCTTCTTGCCACCCGCCGCCTTTTCCAGCGCCCACTCGCGGCTGTAGCGCAAATTCTTGGCGAGAAAATGGGCGAGATTGTCATTGGTGAAATGCAGTAAATCGCCGGGCAGGCAGACCACCGTCGCCTTGCCGCGCGCCAGCGACTCATGCACCTCATACGGGTGATACTGAAAATGCGTGCGGCCGTACAGCCGAATAATGCGGTCGCGGTAGCGGCGATAAATCGCCGTGCCACAAAAAATATTACTGCGCCGCAGCGCATAAACCGTGCCGGGTGCGGGCGGCTGTTGCACCACCGCATGAATTGCCGCTTTCAGCGCCGCATCCGGCTGCTCATCGGCATCGAGCATCAGCACAAAATCGCCGCTGGCGAGCGCCTGCGCGCGTTGCCGCTGCACACCGAAACCGCGCCAATCGCGGTTTTCATACCAGCGCGCGCCAAAGCGGGCGGCAATCGCCGCACTCTCATCCGTGCTGCCCGAATCCAAAATCACAATCTCATCGGCAATATCGCGCACCGTGGCAAGACTCGCCGGCAAATGGCGTGCCTCATTCTTCACAATCATCACCACACTGAGCGCGTGCGGATTTTTGCCCGCGGGCGGCGGCGTCAGCGGCAGCGTGCGCACATTGACCGCATGCGGCTGAAAATCGGCGGCATAACTGGCAGGGCGGGTATTGCGGTCGCAGAGAAGCGCGTACTTATTAAACGTATATTGCGCAAAGAGCCAGGCAAAAACCCAGCCACTGCTGCCGCGCAAAAAACGGCCAGCGAGGAAAAACTGCCGAAAAAACATCCAAAAACTGCGCAGCCAAACGCCAAACGGCGAAACTCGCTTGCCGCGGGCTGCGGCGGCTTCCGTCCACGTATTGGCATAAGCGAGGCGCTTTTCCAGCCAAAACGCGGGCGAATCCGCGGTGTGATGCTCAAGAAAACCGGGCAAGATCTGGGTGCGCGCGCCGCTGACATCCAGCGACTCATGCACCGCCAAGGCATTGAACTGAAAACGGCGCGGATATATGCGCCAAAACGGTTTATTGCGCCAGCGCGGATGATCGATGAAGCGACCAAAGAGCACATCCAGACGGCGCACCCCAAAAACCGTATCGCCCGGCGTCTCGTCCTTGATACGCGCGAGGGCGGCAAGCAGCGCATCGTCGGGCGACTCATCGGCGTCAATCGCAAAAATCCACTCGCCCGTGGCAAGCGCTTGTGCGCGTTGCCGCTGCACACCATAGCCCTGCCAGTCAGTATCCACAAACCAGCGCGCGCCATGTTCTGCGGCAACCGCCGCGCTCTCATCCGTGCTGCCCGAATCCAAAATCACGATCTCATCGGCAACCGTCGCCAGTCGCGGCAGACAGCGGCGCAAATTCGCCGCCTCATTCTTCACAATCATCACCACGCTCAAACGCGCCATGCTACCCCCAAAAATCGGCGAGCCACGGCGCGGGGCGCACATGGCGGTACCACTTGCCGCCGCCGCCGGTAATAGCGGTGTCCGGGTTAATCTCACCGTGGAAAATCAAAATATCGCAGTCGGGGCGGCGCGGCGCGAGAAAAAACGACAGCGGCAGCGGATACAGCGCGTGATACTTATAACTCTTGCACCAATTCACCGGCCAATAGCGCAGCGCCTTGCGCTCGCGCAGCCAGGCAGAAAGCCACGCCTGCTCATTGCGGTAATTGGCGCGGATTGCCTGAAAATTGGCGCGGAAGTCCTCAAGCAAAGTCGGATAGGCGCCCAGCTCAAAACGATAGACCGAGCTGTTGCCAACCATGCGCCACGGCCTCTTCCAGTCGCGGATGATAAAAACCCCGCCGCGCGCCGCCTCATGCGTAAAAAAATGGTCGATGTTGCGCAGAATGACCACGTCCAAATCGAGAAAAAGCGCCGTCCCCTTGAGGCCGTAGAGATCGGGGGAAAAGGTGGTCAGCTTGCGCCAGCCGCGCTCCGGAATGCCGTCCGGCAAATCAAGCGGCGGAATGGGATGACAAACCACCGCCGGGTCGATGCCTGCCGCGTCGTCGGTCAAACAAATCATGGTAAAGGGCAGCGACAAATGGCGCGACACCATGCGAAAAAGGCGATTGACGAAGGCAGCGGGGTATTTCGTCCCCCATTTCATGCAGAGAATATAGCGTGAGTTCATGGAAAAGATAGAATTTTCAGCGTGATAAAAGAAATTACAGACGGGTTAGTATAGCGGATATCCCCCCTACCCTGCGAAGCGGGCGAGGGACGGGGCTCCCCTTGAAAAAGGCGGATGCCTTTTTCAAGGGAACCCGGGGTGGGGGTGTGAAAAATCGCGCAGCGACAAAGCGACTGCCCGTAACCATTACCGCAGTTACAGCCAATGCGCTCCCTCCCCGTGGGGGAGGCTGGGGTGGGGGCAGCAAACCTACCGCGCAGCGCCAAAAAAGATTGAAGCGAAAACACCCCCACCCATTGATACACTCGCGCAAAACACAGCGCTAACAATTACGCGAAAATCTCAACCGCGCCTTTTGACAGCCCCGGTAAAACCCCGCACAAACCGGCGACCTTTGCACCATAAGGACATGCCATGCGCCACCTCACCCTCGCCATCGCCCAAGCCACGCCGGATACCACGCCGCTGCTGGAAGACACCCTCACTGCCCCCTAGCTGCAACCCCCCGAACTGCCCGCAGAAAACAACCTGCCCAGCCGCACCACCTTATAGCGATACACCGAAAGTTTCAGACAAGGCGCGCTGCCGAAGACAGTACGCATTTGTACGGCGAGGCAGCGCAACACCGTATGAGGCTTTCGGTGGATTGCTATAAGCGGCGACCGCATCGCCGCATACCGTAACCTCACTGCCCGCCCGTAGCCGATGGTGCCGCCATTGTCCGCATCACTTCCTGAAAGCGCGCATCTATCTCTGCCACTTGCGCCGCATATTCCTGCGCTACTTGTTGAAAAGCCGCTGTGTTGGCAGGCGGCAGGCCGTTGGCGGCCCAATAGCGTACCTGCCCGCCATCGGCATCCTTGCTAATGGTTGCCAGTAGTGAGCCGTCGGCACGGTAAGCCACCGTAATGCCGTCGCCGTCTTGGGGAGGGCGTCGCATCAACAGCGCGCCCGCCGGGGTATAGAGGCGCTGGTAATCTACAAATGCCTGGAGTTCGTGCAAAGAGTCGGTCGGGTCATTTGTCCCCGGCGGCAAGGCAGTTTGCAAAAGCAGGTGGCCTTCGTCATAAAGCGCGAATCGTTGCGTCGTTTTGTCCGCTGCCACGGGGTAATACAGGTTAAGCGTGCTGCCGTCGTGGTTGTAGGTAACCACAGGGCTGTCCGCCATTTGCTTGCGGAAATCATCCGCTGCCGCGTCCGCCCGCAAGGCAAAAAGCGAGGTTCGCGGCTTGCCGCTGTCCTGATAGAAATCCTGCACTACCTGGCGGCCATCGGCGGTTTTGCCGAGAAGTTTGCGGAAGTAGCCGCCTGCAACGGCTTGAGCGGCTTTTTGGCCGGCAGCGTCGCAGTAGAAGATTTTTTCTGCACCGTGGACGCGGGTGCCGATGTCCGCCTCTGCCATGACTTTTGCCGCATCCAGTAGGTTTTCTGGCAGGGTAGTCGTCAGGCGTAGCGGTACGTCCATGTCGCTGACTTCCACCACCGGCACACCGTTTTCATCGTGGCGCACGCCGTAGCGGAGCGCTTGCATGGTTTGAATGAAGTAGCTGTCCAGTAACGCTATTTGCGCAAGCGCCGCCTGCAACTCTGCTGCTGCGGCTGCATACGTCGCCGTTTCGGGGGCGAGCGCCTGACCCGCCCTGTCGCGCAGCTGCCATTGTTCGGGATCGTCGCCGTAGCCGCTGGCAAGCAGCGTACCGTCGTTGCGGTAAATGACGATGCGCCCATCGCTTGCGGTAGTGCCATACAAAAAAGGCGGAGCAAGCGCCAGCAGCTTGCCATCCGGGTAAAACAGGCGACGGTGCGTGTGCGCAAAAGCGCGTAATTCCGGCAGTGTGTCTGTGTTTTCGTCGGCGTGTTGCGGTAGCGGCGACTGCGCGTACAGACGGCCTGCGTGGTAAAAATGGGAGCGCCCTGCGGGTGTGCCGGCGTGCCAAGGGATGATGAGCGTGAGCGCCCCGTTGCGGTCGAAAAACACCTGTGCACCGTCGGCAACCAGCTCCCGCTGCGCGTCGGCACGCAACCGTGCGACCGCCCGCCCGAGCGTTTTGCCCGCCTGCAACGGAGCGATAAGCAAGCCCACCTCGCTACCGTTGTCAGCTAGCGCTGGTGCGGCAGGGGCTTCTTTGACCAGCGCATACGGCGCCGTTTTTGCCGTGGCGCTATCTTGATAAAAATCCTGCACTACGCGGCGACCATCGGCGGTTTTGCCGAGGACTTTGCGGAAGTAGCCGCTTTTGGCTGGTTGGGTGATTTCCGTGTCGTCATCGGCAAAGTAGGTGATTTTTTCTTTGCCCGCGTTGTAAGCCAGGCGGAGGCGCGCGGCTGCCTTGTCCGCTTCCAGCGTGTCTGCCGGCAGGCTCGTGCGCAAGCGCAGCGGAATTTCGGGGATGGTGGTCTCTGCCCACAGGGCGTGCGTGCTTATGGCGAGGGTGATGCCGAGCCAGAGGCTTTTCATCGAATCTCCAGGGAAAAACGCTATTAGACCTCTTTCCAAACCACGATTTTGCAGGAAACCGATGCCAATGCTTTAATCCGAAAAAGCCCCTCTCCCGGTGGGAGAGGGGTTGGGGTGAGGGCAGGGATAAATAAATTCCGCAGAAAAGATAGTTTGGAAGGAAGTTTATTATATCGCTTTTGATTTTGCGTCCGAAGCGCTGCTCAAAAGGCGCAAGCAGCTCGTGAATCGTGTTAAACGGGGTTTCCTCACATACGCGAATCTCTACAGGGTGGCGGGACTCATGTATGTAAACGCGCAGCTGCTGTTTCAGCGTTACTCGTCATCGTCTTCTTCATCCATCGCGCCAAGCAGCGCAATAGCGGCGGTGATGGTGCCGTTGGCAATGCCCAGGGCGAGGTCGAGCCAAAGCAGCGCCAGTTTGCTGTCGGGTTCGTTGAAATGACCGGTGCGGGTCATTACGGCGGTACAAAAGAAAGCAGCGAGGAAGGAAATCAGCGTTGCGACGACAAAGCCCGCTAAGGTTTTGCGCAGGCGGAAAGCGGCGATGAAATTTCCGCCCGCGATGACGGCAGCCGCCGGCGCAATGAGCAGCAAAATGGCGGTGAACATCGGGTTATCGGTTGGAATTTGCAGGCGGGGCAGGGCGAAATACACGGCGACTGCCACCGCAATACTCAAGGGAATACCGCAAAGGGCAAAGCGACGGAAAGTAGCGGTTTTGGGATAACGATTGGCGGACATGATTTACTCCGTGGGTTTTATGGTGCAGACAAATCGCAATAAATTTAGAACGTTTGTAAAGCATTCTTGGCCTTTTCATTGCCAAGAGCGGCGGCTTTTTCCAGCCATTCACGGGCTTTTTCTATATCTTTGGCGACGAAATCGCCGGAATAGTATCTTCCGGCAAGTACCAATTGCGCATCGGCATTCCCTAGCACAGCAGAACGCTCCAGATACGCCATTCCTTTGTCAGCATCTTTTTCCACACCGTTGCCATTGAGATAGATAAGGGCAACGATATAGAGTGCGTATATATCATCTTGTGCTGCCGCCATTTCGTAATATTCGCATGCTTTGGTTGCATCTTCTTCACCTCCCAAGCCCTCGGTGTAGTAATCACCCAAGTATTTTTGTGCGAGGCTTTCACCTGCTGCTGCCGATTTTTCCAACCATTCTCGCGCTTGTTGGTAATCCTGTTTGACGCCTGTACCATTCAAGTACATGATGCCCAGCATTCCTTGTGCCCTTGCATCATTCATGGCTGCCGCTCTTTCAAACCATGTCTTGGCTTTTTGATAATCTTGTCTGCCATATTCTTCTTGGTAATACATCAACCCGAGATCAAATCGTGCCGATACATCTCCGGCAATTGCGCCTTTTTCGAACCATACAAATGCTTGGTTGTAATCTTTTGTTACCCCCAATCCTTCATGATAAAGGTGTGCTAATTGTCCATATGCCATTTCCATTTCTTGCGCTGCCGCTTTTTTGAACCATTCGTAGGCTTTATCGTATTCTTTGGCGCCTAGATATTCTGAAGCATAATTAAATTGGGCAACGGCATCGCCTTGTTCTGCTAATTTTTTCAGTTGCAGCATGCCTTTTTCATGGTTGCCATGATGAATTTCCCAAAGAATTTGTCCCATTTCACCGGTGGACTTAGCTTCCACATAATCTATTTTTTCTCCTAAAAGAGGTGTGTCCGCTATAGGACGATAACCAAAGCGGCGGGCAATATTAAGCAGAAGGGATTTGAATTTCATGGTAACTCCGATGGATAGTGACAAATCGGCGCTACAGCGCCATGCGTTTTTTAATAAAAATCCCGCAGCAAGGCGGGATTTTTTTTGGTTATAGCCTTCCACCGAGAGTTTCAGACAAGGCGCGCCGCTGAAGACAGTACGCATTTGTACGGCGCGGGTTTCCCTAGAAAATGGCAGCGCCATTTTCTAGGGTGCCCGGTCAAGCGGCGCAACACAGTATGAAAATTTCGGTGGAAGGTTATATTTACCACTCGCGTTCGCGGATGGCTTCTTCAACGTCAATATCAATGCGGTATTTTTGTAGAAGGTAATCGACGGCTTCACCAATGGATTCGCGGGCGACGGTTTCGATTTCGCTGTCGTTTTCATCAAATTCGTCTTCCAGGTCATTGATTGCCTGCGTCATCGTGTCGAAATGTTGCTGAATAATGGCAGTATCTTTTTCACCGCCTGCCAGCACCGCTTCGACTTTATCAAGTTCCGCCTTGATTTTATCGACGAGGAAATTGGGGTAATAGTCATCGTCGTACATTTCATAGAGTGGCTGGTAATCGGCGTCGAATTCGCTCATGGCATTCTCGCTTTATGCCAATGCGGCTTCTATGCGCGCGCGAATGGCGTCCAATTCGCCGCTGCCGTCAATACTGCGCAATTTGCCTTGCGCTGCATAATAGGCAATCAGCGGTTTGGTTTGCGCTTCAAAGACCGCCAAGCGGTTGCGGATGGTTTCTTCGTTGTCATCGCTTCTGCCACGGGCGAGCATTCTTTTGACGATTTCTTCGTTATCGACTTGCAGCTCAATCACGTGGTCGATTTGGCTGTTTCTGCTGGCAAGAAGTTTATCTAGCGCTTCTGCCTGGGCGATGGTGCGCGGGAAGCCGTCGAAAAGTGCGCCGTTTTCGGAAAGGCGTGCGGCAATCATCGCAATGACGATGTCGTCGGAAACGAGCGCGCCGCTTTCCATGATGCTTTTTGCCTGGCGACCGAGGTCGCTGTCGGCGGCGATTTCGGCGCGCAGCATATCGCCGGTAGAGAGGTGGGTAAGCCCGTGTTTTTCGATGAGAAATGCTGACTGTGTGCCTTTGCCTGAACCGGGTGCGCCGAGCAGGATGATGTTCATGTTTTTTCCTTGTGTGAGGGGGGTTAGCGGGGGCGAAGGTTACCACATTGTCGGGTCTTTTTCTTGTGTTAGAATGCAGTGGCATTTTGCACATATGTTTATTTTTATGAGGTGTTTTATGTTGAAGTTCTCTGATGATCATGAATGGGTGCGCGTCGAAGGTTCGGTCGGCACGGTCGGCATTAGTGATTTTGCCCAAGATGCGTTGGGCGATATTGTTTTCGTTGAATTGCCGGAAGTGGGTCGCCAACTCGCTGTAGGCGATGAAGCTGCGGTAATTGAATCGGTTAAAGCTGCCGGCGAAGTAAAAAGCCCGGTATCTGGCGAGGTCATTGAAGTGAATCAGGCTTTGGTTGATGAGCCGAGTTTGATGAATTCCGCGCCGGAAGGCGAGGGCTGGGTTTATAAGATTCAGCTTGCCAATTTGGCTGAATTGGATGGTTTGATGGACGAGGCTGCATATCGCGATTTCGCCCAGAAGTAATTTTTCTTTTTGTAGCGCCGCGCGAGTGGCGCTTTTTTCTCTTTTTTTCTTGAGGATTTTGTCGTGTCTGCTAATGCGCCTTTTGTTGCCCGCCATATTGGTCCTTCTCCCGCTGAGCAGGAAAAAATGTTAAAGCTGATTGGCTTTAAGCGTATGGATGATTTTATTGATTCGGTTGTGCCGCAGGATATTCGCCGCAAGGATATGCGTTTGCCCGCGCCTTTATCGGAACGCGATGCGTTGGCGACATTGCAAAAGATTGCCAACAAGAATCAGGTTTTCCGTTCTTTGATTGGTCAAGGTTATTACGGTACGATTGTCCCGCCGGTTATTCTGCGCAATGTGTTAGAGAATCCGGGTTGGTACACTTCTTATACGCCGTATCAGCCGGAAATTTCGCAAGGCCGTTTGGAAGCGCTATTAAATTTCCAGACGATGGTTTGTGATTTGACGGCAATGGATATTGCCAATGCCTCATTATTGGATGAAGCAACGGCAGCGGCAGAAGCGATGACACTCGCGCGGCGGCAAAGCAAGGCAAAATCCAATGTATTTTTGGTCGATCAGCGTGTGCATCCGCAAACGATTGATGTGTTATTAACCCGCGCCGGTTATCAGGATATTGAGATTGCCGTCGTCGATTGTAAAAACGATTTGCCGCAGACGGGATATTTTGGCGTGTTGGTGCAATATCCCGATACGCATGGTCATGTTGCCGATTATCGCGGGCTTGCCGAAATAGCTCATGCCAATAATGCGGTGCTGGTGGTTGCGACCGACCTCCTCGCGCTGACCATCCTCACCCCGCCGGGTGAGTGGAATGCCGATATTGTCGTCGGCAACGCGCAACGCTTTGGCGTGCCACTCGGTTTTGGCGGCCCACACGCGGCGTTTATGGCAACGCGCGACAGTTTCAAGCGCTCAATGCCGGGGCGGCTTGTCGGTGTTTCCGTCGATAGCCACGGCAAGCCCGCCTACCGCCTCGCCCTGCAAACGCGCGAACAGCACATCCGCCGCGAGAAGGCGACCAGTAATGTCTGCACCGCGCAAGCCTTGCTCGCCATCATGTCTGGTTGCTATGCCGTTTGGCACGGCGCGGAAGGGCTGCGCGCCATCGGCGTGCGCGTGCATCAGCTCGCCACCCAGCTCGCTTTGACCCTGGAAAAACACCACTTCAAATTCACTTACGAACACTTCTTCGACACCCTGCACATCGACGTTGGCACGCGCGCCGACCTCATCATGCAGCGCGCGCTCGATGCCGGTTACAACCTGCGCCGCATTGACGCCAGCAGCATCGGCGTATCGCTGGACGAGCTGAGCAGCGAGGCGGAAGTCAAACTGCTGGTCGCCATTTTCAGCGGCCGCACCGATGAAGACATCAAGCTGGAAAAACCGCAGGCGATGTTGCCCGCCTTCGCCATGCGCGGCAGCCCTTACCTCGCGCACCCGGTCTTCAAGGAACACCGCAGCGAGACGGAAATGATGCGCTACTTGCGCAAGCTCTCCGACTGGGATTTGGCGCTCGACCGCACCATGATTCCGCTTGGTTCCTGCACGATGAAGCTGAACGCCGCCAGCGAGATGATGCCCGTTACCTGGAAGCAATTCACCGACATTCACCCCTTCGCGCCGCTGGAACAAGCGGAAGGTTTCCGCGAGATGTTTGATGAACTGGAAGCGATGCTCGCCGAAGCGACCGGCTACGACGCCGTTTCGCTGCAGCCGAACTCCGGCGCGCAGGGCGAATATGCCGGTTTGCTCGCCATCCGCGCCTATCACGAAAGCCGTGGCGACAGTAAACGCAATGTCTGCCTCATCCCGCAATCGGCGCACGGCACCAACCCGGCATCGGCGGCGCTCGCCGGCATGGAAGTGGTCATCGTTGCCTGCGACGAAGATGGCGACATCGACATCGCCGACCTCCTCCTCAAAGCCGAGGAAAACGCCGACCGCCTCGCTGCCATCATGGTTACTTACCCCTCAACGCATGGCATCTTTGAGCGCAACATCCGCGAACTCTGCGCCATCATCCACGGCTATGGCGGCCAGGTGTATCTCGACGGCGCCAACTTCAACGCGCAAGTCGGTCTCGCCGCGCCCGGTCTCTTTGGTTCGGACGTCTCGCACCTCAACCTGCACAAAACCTTCGCCATCCCGCACGGCGGCGGCGGTCCCGGCGTCGGCCCGATTGCCGTCAAAGAGCATCTGAAGCCGTTCCTGCCCGGCCACAGCGTCGTCCCGCTTGAGCACCGCGGCGGTTTGGCAGTCAGCGCCGCGCCGTGGGGCAGCGCGCTGGTCGATGTTATCTCGTGGATGTATCTGCGCATGATGGGCGCGGAAGGGCTGAAACAGGCGAGCCAGGCTGCCATTTTGAACGCCAACTACATCGCCGCCCGCCTCAAGGCAAACGGCGCTTATGAGGTACTCTACACCGATGCCGACGGCCACGTCGCGCACGAGTGCATCATTGACGTCCGCCCGTTCAAAGACAGCGCCGGCGTCAGCGTCGATGACATCGCCAAGCGTCTGATGGACTACGGCTTCCACGCGCCGACGATGAGCTTCCCCGTCCCCGGCACGCTGATGATTGAGCCAACCGAAAGCGAAAGCCTCGCCGAGCTCGACCGCTTCTGCGACGCGATGCTTGCCATCCGCGAAGAAATCCGCCGCATCGAAAACGGCGAATGGACGCAGGAAGACAACCCGCTGGTGAACGCGCCGCACACGCTGGCCGACATCACCGGCGACTGGAACCGTGGCTACGACCGCAAAACGGCCATCTTCCCGCTGGATGGCATGAATCCGGCGAAGTACCTGACGCCGGTCAATCGCGTCGATAACGTCTATGGTGACCGTCACTTGTTCTGCACCTGCCCGCTGCCGATTGAGTGGAATGCGGCGAAAGAGAAAGAGTAAGAGCGGCACAGCCAAACCGTTTACATACACGATCCCCGCTACCCTGTATGTAAACGGCTACGACAAACAACGCGCCACGCAAAACGTGGCGCGTTTTATAGTTACCAACCCGGAATCCCAACATGAGCGGCAACAGCATCGGACAAAACCTCATCCTCACTACCTTCGGCGAAAGCCACGGTACTGCCATCGGCGGCGTGCTTGACGGCGCGCCTGCCGACATTCCCCTCGACGAAGCGGCGCTTCAGGCGGAACTCGACCGGCGCAAGCCCGGCACCTCGCGCCACGTTACCCCGCGCCAAGAAGCCGACCGCCTGCAACTCCTCTCCGGCATTTTTGAAGGCAAGACCACCGGCACGCCGATAGGGTTGCTCATTTATAACGAAGACCAGCGTAGCCGCGACTACGGCGCCATCAAAGACCAATACCGCCCCGGCCACGCCGACTACACCTACCACGCCAAATACGGCATCCGCGACTACCGCGGCGGCGGGCGCTCATCTGCCCGCGAAACTGCCATCCGCGTCGCCGGCGGCGCGATTGCCAAGCAAATCCTCGCCCATCTCGCTGGCACCCGCATCCGCAGCTACGTCTCGCAAATCGGCGAGCACCGCCTCGAATTTGTCGATTGGCAATACGTCAGCGAAAACCCGTTCAACTGCCCGAACGACCAGCAAACCGCGCTGCTTGACCGCTACCTTGCCGACATCCGCCGCGCGGGCGACAGCATCGGCGCGGAAATCACCGTCATCGCCGAAAACGTCCCCGCCGGCCTCGGTGAACCGGTTTTTGACCGCTTGGACGCCGATATTGCCAAAGCCCTGATGAGCATTAATGCGGTCAAGGGCGTGGAAATTGGCGACGGTTTCGCCGTTATCGAAAAACGCGGCAGCGAAAACCGCGACGAGCGCAGCGCGGCGGACGGCTATCACAGCAACCACGCCGGCGGCATCCTCGGCGGCATCAGCAGCGGGCAGAGCATCCTCGCCCGCGCCGCTTTCAAGCCGACCAGCAGCATTCTCATCCCCGGCCACAGCACCGATATACACGGCGCGGACGTGGAAGTGGTTACCAAAGGGCGGCACGACCCCTGCGTCGCCCTGCGTGCCTGCCCGATTGTTGAGGCGATGCTGGCGCTGACCCTCGCCGACCATTACCTGCGCCAACGCGGGCAGAATGGGCGCTGAAAGCGTGGGCGATATTCCGCATAAAAACGCCGCTGGATGCGGCGTTTTTGCTGTGCCTTACGGTGTCTTCTGCTTTTTTTGAGGCGTGGTAGTAACGCCTTGGATGGCGTCTATCACGTCCAGCGAGCTGGCAGCGATATTGGCTGCAGCATCATTACTGTCCGCAACTTTTTGCAGCCAGCGCCGTGCGTTGTCGTACTCGTTGTGCGTAAAGTAAAAGATACCAACCTGAAACTGCATCGTTCCAGGGCTTTGCGCCGCCGCTTTGTCCAGCCAGGTGCGCGCAATGGCTTTGTCTTTGCGAAAGCCCATGGCGCCCTCGTAGTAGTAGATCCCTAAACGATATTTGGCGACGACAACGTCGCCTTCTGCCGCCCGCTGTAACCAGTAATTGGCGGTTTCCTGATTTTGGGCGACGCTTTTTCCCCAACGATAGCGCTCGGAAAGTTCAAATTGTGCATAGGAATCGCCCATTTCCGCGCGGCGTTGCTGTTCGGCGACTTCGCGCTGTTGCGCGTCAAGCTGTCGTAGCGCGCTTGCGGCGACGGCCTCGCCTTGCGCGGCGGCGCGATGCAGCCAGCGGCGGGCATCCACGTTGTCGCCGCGTTCGAGGTACGCCATGCCCGCTTTGTATTGCATGACGGCATCGCCTTCTGTGCCGATTATCTCCAGCAACGGCGAGATGATGGCATCGCTTTTTTGCCATTGCGGTAAATCATCGAGGTAACGCCCGCCCACAACGATTTGCGCGTCCTCCTGCCCCTGTTCGGCAGCACGCTGCAGCCAGTAATCCGCCCTTTCCGGGTCTTTCTCAATGCCAATGCCCATACGATAGCGCCATGCTATTGCATATTGCGCACTGGCATTGCCCGCGACCGCTGCCATAAGTAGCGCGTCTGTAGATGAAATGTTGTGCGGAATGAAGGCATTGATGGTTTGCAGGATGTCCGCTGCTTCTGTGTTGCCTTGTTTGGCGGATTGTTGCAGCCAGTAGCGGGCGGCGGCGTATTCGTCACCACGGAAGTAGGTCATGCCAACTTGGTTCTGTGCGTTGGGTTCGCCTTCTGCCGCGACTTTGTCCAGCCAGCGGTGCGCGCTCATTGTGTCTTTGGGGAAACCGCCGCTACCGTGGTAGTAGTGCTGCCCCAACCAGTATTGCGCGTCGCGGTCGCCGTTTTCTGCCGCCTGTTGCAGCCAGTAGCGCGCCTGTTCGTGGTCTTTGTCCTTGCCTGCGAGGTAGCGCAGGGTAAGGCGGTATTGCGCGGCGGCGTCGCCTGCCTTCGCTTGGTTTTGCAAGGCCGAGATGGCTTCGTGCGCAGGCCGGGTGTTTTTGAAGCATTGCCGCGCTTTTAGGGAAAGCAGCAGGTAGTTCGCGCCGACGGTATCGGCGAAAGCCGCTTGTTGCAGCCAATGGCGGGCGGCGGCGTAATCGCCGCTGTCGTAATACTGCCGCCCTAGTTGGTATGTGGCGTTCGCCTCGCCTTGCGCGGCGGCGCGACGCAGCCAGTAGTCCGCGTGTTTTCCATTTGCTCCGACAGCTTCGTCCTTGCGATAACGCTCGGCAAGCGCGTATTGCGCATGCGCGTCGCCTGCTTCTGCTTGCTGTTGCAAGGCGATAGCCGCAGCGGTGAGGTCGCGCAAGGCCTGGGTAAATTTCGGGTTGGGCAGGACGTTGGCAGGAAGGTGCTGCTCGCTGGGGGCGCTGTCGCGCTGGTAGCGGGCGAGTGCTTGCGCCGCCTCTTGGTCGCCAAGGTCGGCGGCAGACTGCCACCATTTCAGCGCCGCTTCTTCGTCGCGCGGTACGCCGTCGCCGCAGGCGTAGCGCTCGGCGAGTTGGCTTTGCGCGCGGGCGTCACCTCGCATCGCCGCTTTTTCCAGTTGGGCGATGCTGTCGTTTGTGGCTTGTGTTGTCTGGACGGCAGGCGGTGTTTGGCGGGCAGGTGGTGGCGTGAACGGAAAATTGCCGTGTGGTGCGAGGCCAAGCAGGAAAAAGAGGGTGGCGATGCTCATGGCGAGTCCTTTTGCGGGTGGGGGTGTGCTATCCGTGTTTTTCCGCCAACAGCGCGGTGATGGCTTCCAGCCCCTGCGCGTCGGCGTCGTCAAAGGCGGCGAGGGTTTCCGCGTCCGCGTCGAGTACCGCCCACACTACGCCGCTCGCGTCGTATAGCGGCACGACGATTTCCGCTTGTGAGCGCGAGGAACAGGCGATGTGGTCGGGGTGGGCATTGACGTCCGGCACGATAAGCGTGCGCTGCTGCGCCCACGCCTGACCGCAGACGCCGCGACCGCGTGCGATGCGGGTACAGGCAAGCGGCCCCTGGAAGGCGCTTAATACCAGCTCGTCGCCAGCGACGCGGTAGAAACCAACCCACAGCCAGCCAAACGCTTCTTTCAGCACGGCGGCGGTGTTGGCGAGGTTGGCGACGATGTCGCTTTCGTCTGCGATGATGGCGCGCAGTTGTGGTAGTAGTTGGGCGTAGCGCGCCGCCTTGTCGGCGGCGCTGAGGTGAAGTTCGTGCATGGTCATTCCGATTTGGGGCTGGCGGCGCTACCGGCGAGTAGGCCGCCGTCGATGTTGTACTCGCTACCGGTTACGTAGGTTGCTTCGTCCGAGGCGAGCAGCAGCGCCAGCGCGGCGACTTCTTCGACGCGGCCGAGGCGACGCACGGGAATGGCGCGCGCCATTTCGGCAAGGCGCTCCGGCCGCTGCGCTTCCGTACCGCCGAGCATTGGCCACCACATTGGTGTATCAATCGCTGCCGGGTGGATGGAATTGCAGCGAATCGCCAGCCCCTGCTGCGCGCAGTAGAGGGCGACGCTCTTGGTGTGGTTGCGAATGGCTGCTTTGCTTGCGGCATAGGCGGCGGCGGTCGGGATGCCGACCAAGCCAGAGCGCGAGGAAATGTTGATGATGGAACCCGTCCCCTGCGGACGCATCGCACGGATGGCGTAGCGGCAACCGAGGAAGGTGCCGTCGAGATTGGTGTGCAGCACTGCGTGCCAGTTGGCAAGCGAGGCGTGTTCGGGGTCGTGTTCGCGGCTGGTCTCAATGCCGGTGATGCCGGCGTTATTGACGAGGATGTCGAGCGTGCGTCCGTCGGCAGCGACGGTTTGCAACGCCGCTTCCCAATCACGCTCTTCGCGCACGTCCAGCGGCAGATAGCGGGCGTTCGCGCCGATTTCCGCGGCGACGCGCTCGCCGTCGCTGTGGTTGATGTCGCTCAAATAGACAAACGCGCCTTCGGCAGCGAAAGCGCGGGCGATGGCCTCACCGATACCACGGGCAGCACCGGTGACGAGGGCGGTTTTTCCAGCAAGTCTTGTCATGATGATTGCTCCGGTTGAAAGGATGTCTGCATTATAGCGCCCGCATGGATGGCGGCGGCGCGCCCTTCATGCAACCGCTGCTGCCAGGTGAAGCCCGCAACGCAAGCAAGAAAAAAGCGCCCATCAAGAGCGCCTTTTGCTTGAGCAATGTGCGGGTTAATCAATTCCTACCAGCCGCTTACCCTCCGGATAGCGCACGTCGTAGCTGTTTTCAATGCGCCAGGCGTCGCCCGCTGCCAGGTTTTTCTCCCAAAGAACAATGCCACGCACGTTTTCGACGTTTTCCTGGTCGGGTTTGGGGTCAAATTTTGCCTCAACGCTGACATCGCTTTGTGTGGCAATCGGCAGACGCGCATAGAGGCGGACATCGCGCGCAATCTTGCCGCTGTTGCGCAGGTTGATGGTCTGCCGTTTTTCCATGCGGTCTTTGAGGACGAGGCCGCTGCTCATGTTGTAGCCCGGCGGCGCGCTGTACTGCACTTCGGTGTATGGGTCTTCGCCGAAGCTCATGATTTGTCGGCTGCCTTCGCGCATGGTGCGGTCGAGGCGCAGTTGGCCAATGCGGTTGCCGTCGCGGAAGAAATTGGTATGGCCGGGGTAGAAGCCGTAACCGTCCGGCTGCTGCCACTCGGCAACGAGCAGCGCCTTGCTTTCCACCCAGGCGTAGGCGGCGCTGTAGAGTTTGGTGTGGCTGCGGTTTTGCCAGTAGGTGAGCTGGTAGCGGTCGCGTGAGGTGGCGAGGTTGTGGCGGCCGGGGATTTTGACGTCGAAATCCACGCCGGAAATGGCAACGTCGTTCTCGCTGGCGGTCGCCTCGCTTTTCCCGGCAGCAACAACGGTCGGGCCGCTTTTGGCGGCAGCGGCGCCAATGCCAAAGGGCGCGTTTTCGCCAAAAATGGCGGCAACGGTGCGGTCGGCGACGGCGACATTGGTGCTTTGCAGTATCGGCGTGTCCTGGTAATCGGGTGGCGCGAAGGATAGCGAGAGTTCTACGTCATCCCAATCCAGTCCGCTTTGCTGCACGACTTGTGCGTAGGCGCGGATGTCGAGTTCGCCGCTTTCCGTATTCAGACTAAATTCGCTGTAGGGCTGCCAGTAGGCTTTGTCGGTACGCTCGCGCAGGGTGAGGGTAACTTCGCCGAGGCGGTCGCTGTAGATGTCGAAAACGCCCGCGTACTGGCGGCTGTTGCGCCCTTTGTTTTGCCAGGCGAGTTGTTCTTGCAACTGGCGCAGTTCGTCCTGCTGCTCGCGCTCGGTTTTCAGCAGGTCTTCGCGCAGGCGGGCGAGGGTATCGAGCTGGCGCTGCACTTCGCTGACGCTGCTGCCGTGGCCTTGCAGGCGCTGGATGAGGGCGCGGCTCATGTCGCGGTTGTCTTCGATGCTTTGCCGGGTGATGGTCAGCGCCTGCTCGGCTTCGTCGGTCTGATGCACCAGCGGCTCGGTCGCGTCCTGCGCCGGCAATGGCCGCATGCCCTGACCGGTCAGGCGCGCGCCGTCAATGTCCAGCGAGACATTGGCAATGTTGTCGCTCAAAAGCGGCGAGACGATGATGCGGTGCGCGCCGGGTTTCTGCACGGTGACTTTCGCCTCGCGCACCAACTCGGCCTCGCGGTTATACAGTTTGGCGGTAACGACTGGCGCGTCAAGGTAATAATCCTCGGCATAAACAGCACCAATCGCAAAAACAGTCAGCAGGGCGGCCAACCATCGGCGCATGATTCTTCTCTCCTTTGATATGAGGCGCTTATGATAACAGACAGGCTTTCCGTTTTTTCATAAAAGTTTCATCTTTGTGGGAAAGCCTGTCATAGCACGCATTAGTTATCGCGGATAAAAGCGGCTACTTGCGCGCTCAGGATGCGCCATAGCTCTCGCTGCGCACCGAGGCTCGCCCAGGCGTTGTGCGGGGTGAAGATGACGCGCGGGTGTTCGCGCAAGGCAAGCAGCGGCTCATCGGCGGGCGGCGGTTCGTCGGGGAAGACGTCGCTGACGTAGCCGAGCAGTTTGC
>CAUVOF010000021.1:0-25280 GCA_963553325.1 uncultured Cardiobacterium sp. | reverse complement strand
TGTGGCTGACGCGGCTCAACATCGCCCACCTGCTCGACACGCCGCTGCAAACCCTCTCTGGCGGCGAAACGCAGCGCCTGCTGCTGGCGCGCGCGATGCTGCGCCGCCCCGACCTCATCGTCCTGGACGAACCGGCGGCGGGCATCGACCCGGTGGCGCTTGGCAACTACTACCAGACCATCCGCGACTGGCAACGCAGCGAACGCGCCGCCGTGCTGATGGTCAGCCACGACCTGCATTTAGTGATGGCAGCAAGCGACCACATCCTTTGCCTAAACCGCCACATCTGCTGCCACGGCAGCCCAGAAGCAGTCGCCGGTAACCCCTTCTTCCGCCACATGCTCGGCGAAGGGCGGCATCTCGACGCTATCGGCATCTATACCCACCATCACGACCACAGTCATCTTTGAACACGCCGCGCTGCGCTGCTAAGATTGCAAAAACAGAACATTCGCTTAAGATGCCCCCAGGTCACGCGGCCTTGCCCTGTGGCTGGGACACTTTTCCATCTTCAAAAACCGAAACGGGAGAACTCAAGATGAAACTGACCAATCTATCCTTGGCCATCATGGTGGCAGTTGGTGTTAGCGCTTGCGGTGGCAGCGGCGACGATAACAGCAACAAACCTGCCGACCCGCCCAAACCTTCTACCCCGGAACAACCGAAACAGCCGGAACAGCCCAAGCAACCAGAAGCGCCGGACAGCCAAAAAACGGTGGACCCAACTGGCACGCAAGTCGTTGATAACAAAGACCTGACTAAAGAAACCACCGTCGGCACACTGAACTACATCCGCCGCGAAAGCTCACAATACGACCGCGTCAACAACCCCAGCAAACCCGCATCGGCCTCGCCGCTTTTGGGGGTAAGCCTGGACGATCAGAACCCGAAACTGACCAACATCGTGCTGGCGCGTCAAAACATTACCCGCGAAGACGGCACACCGGTCAAAGCGCAGTTTGCCGGCTCAGACACCCCGGAACCGCTGGATGAAGACGGCAACGTCATCTACGATTCCCGCGACGCGGCTAATCCCTATGACAAAGGCCGCGGTCTGCAAGAAGAAAACTTCGCAAACGTCGATACGCTGGCTTCTTATAAACAGATTAAATCCGGCGCCGGAGTTTTCAACGAAGAAGGCAAACACTTCAACGCGGACAACATCCTGCGTGGCGAAAGAGCCAACCGCACGGCATTGGCAACAGAAACAACGGCGCTCAAGACCGTCGAGACTAGCGGTGATAAAAAAGGTGCTGCTGGTGATCCTAGTGAAGTAAAACCCAAAATGCAGCGCTGGCGCACCGAACAGGGCGTATCCGCCGTTCTAACCCCTGGTGATAATGTGTATTTTACTGGTGATGATCAAAAACCAGTCTTACATGAAGATTTAGCGACAGGAGTTGATGGTGGCAACACAGGAGAACATGGGCTAGAACTTGTTGGCCCAGCCAGTGGCGAACGGCCTAATACAATAAATGACCAAACTATTGGAGTAGCACCGGTTTATGCTGGTCCAGCTAAGGCGCAAAAATATTTTGACGGCCAAGCCAAATACAGCAAAGTAGATAAAAATGGTAAGGCCTATTACGCCTATCGCTATCATCGTGGGTATAAAAAAGTAGATATCCCTGGTGCCACTCCGGGTACCATCGATGGTGCTTATGCAGACCCCACTTATAAAGTCGTAACCGCCGCATTGGTCAATGCCCTGCACGATGGTGCTGAGGCACTTGCTGGTCCTCCAGCTGTTCCCGCCATCGAGAAAAACGAAGCCACGGCAAGACGTTTGGGCTGGGGACTGGTGTGGTGGAGCTCGCCGGTAACCAGTTTTGAAAACTCCTTTACCCGTGGCGATGACGCTACCCATAAGGATTTCGTCAATCCTAATCCTACTCCCGGTATGCCTGTTGGCATGACACCCGCTGATGCCGCCAAGTTTGAAAGAGACGGTGGGGCTGCAACCAACGGACTCATCCGCGCTGGCGGTGGCTTGCCTACCCTGGGTGAAGAGCTGACCTACAACAAGACGGACAAAAAATGGGAAGACCACCACAAAACCACTTCCCGCATCTTTGGCCGCTACCACCTGGCAACAGCCGTTGAAAAAGACGGCAAAAAATCCGTCAAGCCAGTGGACTACAACAGCTTCGTTGGCGCGAGAACCTTTACCGCCGAATACAAAACCAGCGATGGACTGGAAGGCAGCGGCACATTCAAAGCGACCCAATACAGCATTGGCGCCGTGCCGAATACCCTGAAATACGTCCAGTATGGCCGTGTCAGCAACAACCTTGATTTAGATGCAGGCAAAGACGGCTACCCCGACGGCTTCATCCGCAACTACTTCGAGCGCAAGGGCGAAAATGGCAGCGTCGATAACTACTTCTACCGCGGCATCCATGCCACCACCATTGAGCAGATGGCGGCACTGCCGAGCGACCAAAAAGCCGTTTACCGTGGCCACGCGCTGATGTATGGCATCGACAACAGCTTCCATGGCGCAAAAGGTGGCGACAAACAAAACCTGCCGAACGCCTTTGCCCCGACGGGCTCAAGCGACAACGGCCTCGGCTTGGGTAACTTCGTCGAAGCGCGCGTTGATTTCGGCAAGAAGCGCGTCTTGGGCGAGGTTTACAACGAATGGCTGCTTGACCCGAGTAAAGCCGAGCTTACCCGCGACAAACTGGTACGCTTCCAGGGCAACATCAACGGCAATACCATCATTGGTACAGCCGACCGCACCTACATCGAAGGCGATGACTGCGCCACCTTCAAAGGCTCATTCTTTGGCGAAAAAGCTGAAGAAATGGGCGGCTCCTTCAACACCGTACGCGACTCGCAAAAATACAGCTCCGCTTACGATACCAACGACTGGGGCGGTGTCTTTGGCGCAACCAAAGGCGACAGCAACACCTTCCAGGGGGACGACGGCAACACCCTTTACGGTCAGTAAAGAATCCGCCATCCCTAACACAAAAACGGCCTCATCAGAGGCCGTTTTTCATGGGTATGGCACGCTCTGCCACCGTTCGCCGTTTATAGCAATCCACTAAAAATCTCATACTGTGTTGCGGAGGGTTGACGTAGTAGGTCGGGCATAAATGCCCGACCTACAAAGTATCGCTATATAGCCATCCACTCAAAATTTTACACAAAGAGCAACGCTGAAGGTGATACGTGGCTACATGGCGAGACGACATAGTGCAAAACTTTCGGTGGAAGGCTATACATACACGAACCCCGCTACCCTGTTTGTAAACGCCCCAGCGCCCACTTCGCGCCAAGCGCATTTCCCCATCCGCAGCGCTTGTTGCACAATAGCGCCCTTTCCCGCCAACCTGCCCGCACATGCCCCTTAACCAGCCCCTTGCCGCCATCTCCAGCCACGGCGAAAAAACCGCCGCAACCCTTGCCCGCTGTGGCGTCGAGACCGTGCGCGACCTCTTGACCCATCTGCCGCTGCGCTACGAAGACCGCTCGCACATCACCCCTATCGCCGCGCTGCGCGACGGCGCCACCGTGCAAATCCTCGGCGAAGTGCTGCACGCCGACCTCATCCAGCGGCGCAAACGCCTGCTGCAAGTAACCCTGCGCGATGCCGCCGGCGACTACTGCAAACTCATCTACTTCAATTTCTACCCCAGCCAGCAAAAAGCCTTCGCCCCCGGCAGGCGCGGCCTCTTTTACGGCAAAGCGGTGTGGACGATGCAGGGCTACCAAATCCACCACCCGGAAGTGCAATGGCTGGCAGAGGGCGAAATGCCGCAACTACCGGCGCACCTCTACCCGGTTTACCCCACCGTCAAAGGCTTGGGACAGGCGCGCTGGCACGATTTGATGCAACGCGCGTTGGCGCACGTCCTGCCGCAATTGCCGGAACATGACCCGCTCACCGCCGCCGGTTACTGGCCGCTGCCGCTGGCGCTCACCACCCTGCACCAGCCGGACGAAAACACCGCGCTTGAGGCGCTACTTGAGCGCAACCACCCGGCGCGCCGCCGCCTCATCATTGAAGAACTCATCGCGCACCAGCTTTCCATCCAAAACGCGCGCCAGCGCCTGCGCGCCCAGCAGGCGACACCCTTACCCGTCGAACCCGCCCTGTTGCAAACCTTCCGTGCCGCCCTGCCCTACACCCTGACCGCCGCGCAAAGCCGCGTCTGCGCGGAAATCGCCGCCGACCTCGCGCAAACCACGCCGATGCTGCGCCTGGTACAAGGCGACGTCGGCAGCGGCAAAACCGTGGTTGCGCTTTCGGCCTGTTTGCAAGCGATTGCCGCCGGACAACAGGCGGTGTTCATGGTGCCGACCGAACTGCTCGCCGAACAGCACGCCGCCAACATCCGCCGCTTGCTCGGCAACCTCCCCGTGCGTGTCGAAACGCTGACCAGCAAAATGCCCGCCGCCGACAAACGCGCCAGCCTGCAAGCGATTGCCGACGGCAGCGCCGACCTCATCATCGGCACCCACGCCGTCTTTCAAGAACAAGTCCGCTATGCCCGCCTCGCCCTCGTCGTCATCGACGAACAGCACCGCTTCGGCGTGCACCAGCGCCTGCAACTGCAAGACAAAACCGCGCCTGGCACGAGCGTGCATCAACTCGTCCTCACCGCCACCCCCATCCCGCGCACCCTCGCCATGAGCCACTACGGCGAACTCGACTGCTCCATCATCGACGCCCTGCCCGCCGGACGGCAGCCCATCCAAACCAGCGTTGTCTCCAACCAGAAGCGCGACGCCGTCATCGCCCGCGTCGGCGAAAACTGCCGCGCCGGGCGGCAAGCCTACTGGGTTTGCCCGCTCATCGAAGAATCCGACACCCTCGAATGCGAAAACGCCGAAGCAACCGCGGCACAACTACAAATGATGCTGCCGGACATCCGCGTCGCCCTGCTGCACGGGCGCATGACCAACGAGCAGCGCCAGGCAACAATGAGCGCCTTTGTCGCCGGCGAAGCGCAGTTGTTGGTTGCCACCACCGTCATCGAAGTCGGCGTCGATGTCGCTAACGCCACCCTGATGATAATAGAGAACGCCGAACGCTTTGGCCTGGCGCAACTGCACCAACTGCGCGGCCGCGTTGGCCGGGGCAGCGCGCAATCCTACTGCCTGCTGATGTACCAGCCGCCGCTCGGCGAAACCGCACAACGCCGCCTGCGCATCATGCGCGAAACCACCGACGGCTTCCGCATCGCCGAAGAAGACCTTGCCATACGTGGCGCGGGCGAACTGCTCGGCACGCGGCAAACCGGCGACGCCGCCTTTCGCGTTGCCCGCCTGCCGCGCGACAGCGACCTATTAAACGAAACCGAGCGTCTCACCCGCGACCTGCGCGCGCACCACCCTGACTACTGCGACACCCTGCTCACACGCTGGACAGCTTCGCGCGAAAAATACCTCAATGCCTGAAGCGCTTACCGCCGCCCGTTTCACAGTGTGAAGTAGGCTGCATGCTATAATCCGCGCACTTTTTCAGCGCCCGATAGCCCGCCACATGACCCGCCAAGAACCCCATTTCACCCCCATCCCGACCCAATGGATTGGGCCGCTTACCATCCGCGGTAACGCCATTAACGACAGTGTGCGCGTGCCGCTTGCCACCTACGAATCACCGCTTTGGCCCTCGACCGCGCGCGGCGCCAAAGTTGCCGAACACAGCGGCGGCGTGCAATGCACCATCATCGACGAACGCATGGCGCGTTCCGTCCTATTAGTTGCCAGCGATGCCGCGACCGCTTTTGCCGCGCTGCAAGCTATCCGCGCGCGTGAAGCCGAACTCGCCGCCGTCATCGCACAAACCAGCCGTTTCGCCCGCCTGCTTGCCCTGCACGGCGAAATCGTCGGCAACCTGCTCTACCTGCGTCTCGAATGCAGCAGCGGCGACGCCTCCGGGCATAACATGGTTACCAAAGCCGCCGACGCCGCCCTTGCCTGGCTGCTCGCCGAATACCCGCAACTCACCTACGGCTCCATTTCCGCCAACTACTGCACCGACAAAAAAGCGAGTGCGGTCAATGGCATCCTCGGGCGCGGCAAAAATGTCGTCGCCGAACTCACCATTCCGCGCCGTATCTGCGAACGCTTCCTGCGCACCACCCCCGAACAAATCACCGCGCTGAACACGCGCAAAAACCACCTCGGCGGCATCCTCGCCGGCAGCGTGCGCAGCGCCAACGCCCATTTTGCCAACATCCTTCTCGCCTTCTACCTCGCGACGGGTCAGGACGCCGCCAACATCATCGAAGGCTCGCAGGGCATCGTTCACGCCGAGACACGCGACGGCGACCTCTACTTCTCCTGCACCCTGCCGAACCTCATCGTCGGCACCGTCGGCAACGGCAAAGGTGCGGCGCTCGCCACCGTCGAAGCACACCTGCAAGCGCTCGGCTGCCGCGAAGCGCGCCCCGCCGGGGAAAACGCGCGCCGCCTCGCCGCCATCTGCGCCGCCACCGTCCTCTGCGGCGAACTCTCGCTGCTCGCCGCGCAAACCAACCCGGGCGAACTGATGCGCGCCCATCTCGCGCTGGAACGCCGCGCATGAGCGACACCGCGCGCCGCAAACGCGAACACCTCGACGCCATCGCGCAAGACCCCGCCATCGAGCGCGGCGACAGCGGCTTTGCCGCCATCCGCCTCATGCACCGCGCCCTGCCGGAAATCGCCCTGGACGACATCGACACCCGCTGCGAATTTCTCGGCAAAACCCTGCGCCTGCCGTTGCTCATTTCCTCGATGACCGGCGGCGACGACCCGGAAATCCGCCGCATCAACCACAACCTCGCGCAAGCAGCCGAACAAAGCGGCGTCGCCCTCGCCGTCGGTTCACAACGGGTACAGTTCACCAACCCCGCCGCCGAAGCGAGCTTCCGCCTGCGCGACATCGCGCCGAGCGCCGTCCTCATCGCCAACCTTGGCGCGGTGCAGCTCAACTACGGCTTCACCGCCGAACACTGCCAGCGCGCCGTCGAAACCCTTGCCGCCGACGGTCTCTATCTGCATTTGAACCCGCTACAAGAAGCGGTACAGCCCGAAGGCGACACCAACTTCGCCGAACTTACCGCGAAAATCGCCGCCGTCGTACGCGAACTGCCCGTGCCGGTGCTGCTCAAAGAAGTCGGCAGCGGTCTCTCGCCTACCGACATCGCCCTCGGCAAACAAGCGGGCGTGCGCTACTTCGACCTTGCCGGGCGCGGTGGCACATCCTGGAGTCGCATCGAACACCATCGCCGCCGCGACCCCGCCGACACCCTCGGCCTCACCTTCCAGGACTGGGGACTGAGCATCGCTGACGCCCTGCGCCTAAACCGCGCTGCCCACCCGGACGTCGTTCTCATCGCCAGCGGCGGCATCCGAAGCGGCATCGACATGGCAAAAGCGGTTTTGCTTGGCGCCGAACTCTGCGGCATCGCCGCGCCCTTCCTCGCCGCCGCACAAGAGAGCGCCGCCGCCGTTGTCGCCGCCATCGCCCGCTTTGAGCGCGAATACCGCACCGCCCTCTACCTTCTCGGCTGCCGCGACAACGCCGCCCTGCGCGACAACACCGCCCTCCTTCTTCCATAACAAGAGCCACAACATGAACATCGGCATCGACCAACTTAGCTTCTACACCCCGCACTACTACCTCGAACTCGCAGAACTCGCCGCCCACCACCAGATTGACCCCGCGAAATACCGCCTCGGCATCGGCCAAGAACGCATGGCAGTCGCTCCGCCGGACGAAGACATCATCAGCATGGCAGCCAACGCCGCTGCCCCCATCCTGCGCGACTGCGGCACAGACGGCATCGACACCGTCCTTTTCGCCACCGAAACCAGTCTCGACCAAGCCAAATCCGCCGCCACCAGCATCCACCGCCTGCTCAACCTTCCTGCCAACTGCCGCACCATCGAACTCAAACAAGCCTGCTACAGCGCCACCGCCGCGCTGCAACTCGCCTGCGCCCACATCGTCCGCCACCCGGCACGTAAAGTACTGATACTCGCCGCCGACATCGCCAAATACGACCTCGACAGCGCCGCCGAACCGACCCAGGGCGCCGCCGCTGTCGCCATGCTCATCAGCGCCAACCCGCGCCTGGCGACCATCGCCGCGGAAAGCGGCCTCTACAGCGAAGACATCTACGACTTCTGGCGCCCGAATTACCGCAAAACCCCGCTGGTTGACGGCAAATACTCAACCCTTGCCTACCTCAAAGCACTCGAACATGCCTGGCAGGACTACCGCAGAAACGGCGGCCGCGCCTACGAAGAACACACCGCCTACTGTTACCACCTGCCGTTCAACAAAATGGGCATCAAGGCGCACGCCCACCTCGCGCGCATCAACAACACCGGCGCGAGTGATGACACCCTCGCCGCCGGCCTCATCTACAGCCGCGAAACCGGCAACAGCTACACCGCCAGCCTCTACGCCAGCCTCGCCGCGATGCTCGATAACCGCGACGACCTCGGCGGCAAAACCCTCGGCCTCTTCAGCTACGGCTCCGGCTGCACCGGCGAATACCTCGCCGCCACCATTCACCCCGACTACCAACAACACCGCCGCCGCGACGCACACCGCGCCCTGCTCGCCGCGCGCCAGGCAGTTGATTACACCACCTACCGCGAGTGGTGGCACGCCCCAGACGGCACGAGCGACATCACCCTGCCGCAACACAACCCGGCGCCGTACCGCCTCGCCGCCATCGAAAACAACCGCCGCCGCTACGACACGCTAGAAACACAAAAATAGTAGGTTGGGTTAGGCGCTTGCGCCGTGACCCAACAAACCGGCGTCAGGCGATTTGCCGCCCGCATCCCGTATAACCCCGCAATTCCTTATGAGTATCTTCAGCAAACTCTTCCGCAAAAAGCCCGCGCTCGACTGGCGCGCCTTCACCGAACACTTCGCCGACCGCGCACGCGAACGCGGCTACAGCGTAGAAATCCACTGGGGCGAAGATCTCGCCCGCAGCAGCATTAGCTTCAGCCGCGCAGATGACAACGAATACACCGCCTACCTCGATGCCGTCTGGCAGGAATACCAAAACGAGCCGGGCGCGCTGGACGCCTTCATAGATGCCCGCCTGGACGTTCTCGACCAAATGACAGAAAGCAACGCCGTGCCGGATGCCAACCAAATATTCCCCAACATCAAGTCCGATGCCTGGCTGGAAGCGGCGAAAGCGATGCGACGCGAAGGCGGCGCTGACCCCGACGAAATCCTGAACCAGCCGCTCACCGGCGACATCCATCTCGTCTATATGCTGGACGCCGGCAACGCCTTCCGCGATATGCACCGCAGCGAGCTGGGCGAACTCGGCATCGCTGACGAAGCGGCGTTGCACGACACTGCCTTTACCAACCTGCGCCAATACGCGGCGAGCCGCATCGAAACAGAAGCCTACGACGGCGGTATCCACCGCCTCGTACTCGATGGCTTTCTCGATGCCGCGCTCCTCCTCATCCTGCCGCAAATCATCGACAGCGCGGACTTCCCGCACGGCGTTATCGCCGCCGTGCCGGCACGCGATGCACTCATTTTCTGCGACGCCGACAACAACGCCGCCATCCGCAACCTGCAAGAAATCACCGCCGAGCTGTTCGCTGCCGCGCCCTACGCCGTCTCCGCTTACCTCTACCATTTACACGACGGCACTATCCGCCTGCACGCACCGCATTGATGCCGAATATAAAGTCTCATACTGTGTTACGGAGGGTTAAAGGGTGCGCCGAGGCGCACCCTTTTTACGGAACGTAGCAGTAGGTCAGGCATAAATGCCCGACCTACAAAGTATAGCGATACACCGTCCTATCCATCATGCGGCGAATCTTTTTGCGGTGCGCAGGGGGTTATCCAAAGTTTGTGGTCGAAATAGTCGGTAATGAGAAACCAGCCTACCAAGGCAATCACACCGCAGATAATGCCAACTATCCAATTCGCGTCTCTAAAGGCATTGAACGACAATAATCCCATGGCGATCAGAAGCACCGCTCCTGCCAAAGCAAAAAGCATAAGACGTGAATGTTCTTCATGCCATTCTTCATGTATTTTTGCGGCGCGTTCGTTTAATCCGGCCAAATCTTTTCGCGATAATTTTCCATTGGCGTGGCGCTTGCCGAGTGTGGTTAAAACGCCGCTAAAGTGGTGAATGGTGTAGTGATGCGTTCCTTTGCCATTTTCTGAAGGCTCGCTGCCGGTAGTTTTGCCATAGTGCAAGCGCAGCAAGGCATTGGCGCCTGCTTTTTGCGCGAGAGCAATGGTTCTTTCTTTTGCATCGTCCAGCGAGGCAGCCGAGGCGGCAGAAACTTGCCAGGCGCCGCTTTCGATAATTTCCCAGCCTCTGATATGGTCATTGCGCGAGGTCATAAAATGTTCCGGTTCGATATAGCGGACATCTGCTTCCGGATTGAGCAGGTGGCATTTTCTGGCGCGATAGCCTTTGGGCGTTGCCTGCGGGTCGAATTCTATTGGCAGGGCTTCTGCCAATAAGGCGATTTGGCTTTTATCGCGGAAATCGCGGGCATGCACGAAGTAATCTTTGCCGTCTTCTCCTTTGATAAAGCCATATTGTTTTTCTGGTAGCCAAGTGTTCATCAATCCTTTCATGTTTTCTCCTCCAGATAGTCAATTGCGGATTGGGAAAGTGGCTATTGTGCGGGATTAGAAGGCGGCGAACAATGACTATAAAAAAGCCGGTCTTGCGACCGGCAAATCCATGAAAACGGAGAAGTCTCCAATAATTAGGCAATTAGGGCAGTAAATGGTCGTCCGAGCCTTCATTGATACTCTCGAAGAGGAAGGTGGACATATAGCGCTCGCTGCCGTCCGGCAACATGGCGAGGATGACCGAGCCTTCTTCTGCCTGCTGCGCGAATTGCAATGCGGCGTTGAAGGTCGCGCCGCCGGAGATACCGGTGAGGATGCCTTCTTGTGCGGCGAGCGCCAATGCGGTGTCGCGTGATTCTTCGTCGCCGACTGGAATGAGGTAGTCGTAGATGTTCTGGTTCATGGTTTTGGCGATGAAGTCCGGCGTCCAGCCTTGGATTTTGTGCGGCGCCCAGTCTTTGCCGGCGAGCAGTTGCGCGTTTACCGGTTCGGTGGCGACGATTTTCAGGTCAGGACGCGCCGCTTTCAGCACTTCGCCGGTGCCGGAGATGGTGCCGCCGGTGCCGTAACCGCTAACGAAGTAGTCCAGGCGTTCGCCGGCGAAGTCGCGCAGGATTTCGGCGGCGGTGGTTTCGCGGTGATACTGCGGGTTGGCGGGGTTGGCGAACTGGTCGGCAAGGAACCAGCCGTTTTTCTCGGCAAGCTCTTTGGCAACTCGCACCATGCCGACGCCGCGTTCGGCAGCGGGGGTGAGGATGACTTTGCCGCCGAAGCTGCGGATGAGTTTGCGCCGCTCAACGGAGAAGGTTTCGGTCATGACGGCGACGAAGGGATAGCCTTTGGCGGCGCAGACCATGGCGAGCGCGATGCCGGTGTTGCCGGAGGTCGCTTCGACGACGGTTTGCCCCGGTTTCAACAGGCCGCGTTTTTCCGCGTCGTTAATCACCGCGTAGGCGAGGCGGTCTTTGACCGAGCCGCCGGGGTTGCGCGATTCGGTTTTGACGTAGAGCTGGACGTGCTTCGGCGCCAGGCGGTTGATGCGGATGATCGGGGTGTTGCCGATGGTGTCGAGGACGCTGTTGTATTTCATGGGGGTTCCTTGTGGTTTGTTTGAAGGCGGCATGGTAATCCAGGCGACGGCGGCGGGGGTATTGCTTTTTGGCATGAGGCGCGGCGTTTTGGTTATAGGCGAGCTGGGGCGGGCAGGGTAATATGTCGCCTCTTTTCATTTTGGTACGGTTGGCGCATGGTCTTGGCAGTTTTTTTGGATTTTTTGCATGAAGTTAAAGCAGTTACAGTGCATCGCGGCGATTGTGCAGTCTGGTTTTAATGTAACCGCTGCGGCGGACAAGCTGCATTTGTCGCAGCCGGCGGTGAGCAAGCAAATCAAGCTGGCAGAAGAATTGCTCGGCCTGCCGATTTTTCGCAGAAACAGCAAGGCGCTGGTCGGGCTGACCGAAGTCGGCGAGGCGATGATGCCGGACATCGAGCGCATCATGGCGTCGATGGAAAACATTTTGCTGCTTAGCCAGCACCACAATATGTTCACCCTGTCGCAGCTATCGGTTGCCACCACGCACACCCTGGCGCATAACCGCCTGGTGCAGGTGCTGCCAGCCATCCAGCACGATTACCCGCAATTGCCGATTAACATCATCGAAGGCACCAACGCGCAGATTCTGCAAATGGTGCAGGAGCGCGACGCCGATTTTGCCTGGTTTTCCGCAAGCGACCTGACGCCATACAACCCGCTGTTGCGCGGCGTTTTCATGTTGCCGGCGGAAAGCTGGTCGGCGGTGGCGGTGGTGCCGCAGGGACACGCGCTCACGCAAAAGCCGTTTGAAGGGCTGACCAGCCTCGAACCCTACCCGCTCATTACCTACATCACCTCGCACAAAGAGCCATCGGCACTGGCGCGGGCAATGGCGGGGCGTGGACTTGCCGCGCGCATCGTGCTGACCGCGCGCAACGCCGACATGATTAAAAACTACGTGCGGCAAGGGCTGGGCGTCGGCGTTATCGCCGACATGGCGTTTGACGCCGAACGCGACAGCGACCTCGTCATGTTCCCGCTGGAACGCTGGATGCCGCTCTTTAACACCTACCTCGTCTGGCACAACGAAATGCGCCTGCGCAGCTACCACTACGATTTCATCGACCGCATCGTGCCGGGGGCGACGCGCGAGGCGGTCGAGCAATACGTCCACCGCCAGCAAAGCAACAACGGCGAACAGGGCTGGGCGATATAGCCGGCTTATAATGCCGTTCCCATTTACAACCGGAGAACCATCATGTTGAAACGCCGCGACTTTATCGCCAGCACCTCTGCCGCGCTTGCCGCGCTGACCCTGCCCGTGCGCGCACAAAACGCGAACCAACTGACCCTGTGGGGGCCACCGGTAACGCCGAGCGTGCTGCTTGCCATCGCCGCGCAAGAAGGCAAAGCGAAAGACATCAAGCCGTTTGCAGTACAAATCTGGCGCAGCCCCGACCAACTGCGTGCCGGTCTGCTTAACGGCGAAATCGCCGCTTCCATCGTGCCGAGTTACGTCGCCGCCAACCTCTACAACCAGGGGCGCAAGGTCAAGCTGTTCAACATCATGAGTGAAGGGCTGAACTACATCGCCGCCCCGGTCAAAGACGGCAAGCCGCTGGTCGCCAGCCTCGCCGACCTCGCGCAACACAGCCTCATCATCCCCTTCAAAAACGACATGCCCGACCTGCTTCTGCAAATCCTCTACAAAAAAGCAGGGCTGGATTTTGCCGCCGCGCAAGTGAGCTACAGCGCAACACCGCCGGAAGCGCTGGTATTGTTCCTAAGCGGCAAAGTCGATTGCGCCAACCTGCCCGAACCGCTGATGAGCCTGGCGCAAATCAAGGCAAAAGAAAAAGGCAAAGAAATCGCCCGCGCGCTGGACGTGCAGCAACTGTGGGGCGAAGCCTTTAACAGCGCGCCGCGCGTGCCGCTCGCCGGGCTGCTCTTCACCGAAGAATTTATCGCGGCAAACGGCGAATTCATCGCAGCACTCGAAGAAGACCTGACCGCTGCGGTCGCATGGAGCAAAGAAAACCCGGAAAAAACGGCGGAGCTTGCGGCGAAATACCTGCCCTTCCCACAGGAAGCGCTTGCCGCCGGCATCCCGCATTCGCGCTTTGCCGCCATACCCGCCGCCAGCATCGAGGCGGAAATCCTCACCTTGTACACGGAAATGCACGCGCTCAACGCGAAAATCACCGGCGGCAAAGTGCCGGATGCGGGGCTGTTCTACCGCGCCTGATAGAAAAAACGCCGCTTGCGGCGTTTTTTTGTGTCCTTCCCTACCCCCTTGCACAGCGCTTGCCCGCCCACAGCCCCAGCGCATAGAGCGCGAGCAGCACAAACAGCAGCGCATTGCCAAAACGCGCATAAGGCGTCAGCCCCTGATACGGCTGGATCTCGCCAGCAAGCACCTCGCGCACAAAACGCGGAATGCGTGCCTTGATGCGGCCGCGCGCATCGAGCAGCACCGTGATGCCGTCGTTGGTGGCGCGTGCCATTTCCCGCCCCAGCTCGCGGCTGCGCATCTGGTTCATCTGCAAATGCTGGTCGGCGGCAATCGAATCCTTGAACCAGGCATCGTTGCTGATGTTAATCAAATAATCCGCTTCCGGCAGTGCCTGGCGCATATCGCGGCCAAACGCCGCCTCATAACAAATCGACGCCCCGGCGCGGTGTTTGCCGGTCAAAAGCGGCGGCTGTTTGGCATCTCCGCGCGCGAAATTGCTGTAAGGAATCTCGACGTACTTATCAAAAATCGTCAGCCAATCACGCAGCGGCACATACTCGCCAAAGGGCAGCAGGTGGTGCTTGTAATAGTGGCCGCTACCCTCGCCCAGCGTAACAATCGCATTAAAAAAGAGCTGCTTTTTCGCCTCACCCGCCGGAATACCCGTTACCAGCGTCTGTCCGCGGCTTTTGAAATAGGCGTCAAGCTGCGCCAAATCGCGCGTCATCAACTCTTCCATAAAAGTAAACGCCGTTTCCGGCAGGATGATGACGCTTTCCTCGCGCGCAATCGCCAGCGCGATGTAATCCTGCAAATTGCGTTCCATCACCGCCGGGTCAAACTTGGTGCTTTGCTCAATATTGCCCTGCACCAGGGCGACGCTGAAAGGTTCGTCCTTTGGCGTGGTGAATTGCAGCAGCGAACTGGCGCTGGCGACGAGATAAAGCGTGGCGGCAAGCGCCAACGGCTTGCCCTGGCGCAGCACCACGGCGCGGGCGAGCAGGCTGGCAACCAGCGTCAGCACAAACGTCAGCAAAAAAACACCGCCAATAGGCGCGAGGCCATCAAGCGGTGTATGCAGCGCGCTATAACCGGCGGCAAGCCAGGGAAAGCCGGTGAACAAATAAGCGCGGGCGATTTCGCCGCCCGTCCACAGCAGCGGAATCAGCAGGGTGCGCCGCCAACTGCCCGGCGCGCTCAAACGGCGCAGCAGCCAGGCGACCAGCAGCGGAAACAGGGCGAGATACAGCACCAGCAGCACATTGGCGACAATCGCAAACGGCAGCGGCGCGCCGCCGAAATAAAAGAGGCTGATATAAACCCAATACAGCCCGCTGCCAAAATGGGCAAGGCCAAACAGCCAGGCATCGCGCAGCGGATGCTGCCGCGTCGGGTGTTGCCACAGGGCAAAGAGCAGCGCAAGCGGCACGAGCGCGACTGCGCCAAACGACCAGGGGGCAAAACAAAAAGTAAACAAAACGCCGGCAAGCGGCGCGAGCAAAGAATAAAACATGATTGCGTGAGGGAATGATGAGCGGGGCGGGCATTATAAAGAGGTTTGCACGCGGGGTTGGCAGACTGCCGCCCGCTACGCTTCAAGCGCGCTCAATCAATTGCCCAATCCACTCATTCATGCTCATGTGGGCGGCGCGAGCGGCTTGCGTCGCCTTGGCGTGCAATTGTGGCGAAATGCGCAGACTTAACCGCCCGGAAAACGGCGCGTCGGGTGCAATGCCGCGCTTTTGGCAGTCATCCAAAAAAATGCGCAGACTGATTGCCCCTTCCTCACGCAGCCCGGCGGTGCTGTCGGCATAAAAATCTGCGCCGCCATTGAGGTGCAAAAATTCCCCGCGGAACAGCCCGCTTTCCGCATCAAAGGTTATCAAGGCTGGATAGCCGTCTATCGTCATAATATTTTGTGCGTTCATGGTGTTACTCCGTTTGCTTCTAGCCATTTGCGTATGCTTGCGACAGCGCCCTTGTCCGTATTCGGCGAGGGATGCGGGCGGTGAAAAACCCGGATTTGACCGAACAGAAACACCGAAACGCGACTTCCCTCGCGCTCCTCAATCTCTGCGCCCAAAGCTCGGAACAACGCTTCAATCTCACGCCACGGAATGCTGGCAGATACCGGACGCTGAAAAATTTGTTGCAAAGTGGCGGAATGTTTTTTGTTCATGCACGGATGATAACAAAAAGCCAGGTGCAGAATCCCGCCCCGCGAGATGGCGAAAAAGCGCGACAAAAGCGCACTGACGTACTACACTTCGCGCGCTGCCAACTGGCGCACCATTCACACATAACGGAGAACCCCATGAAAAAACTGATGCAAACCCTCTGCCTTGCCTTCTTTGCCGGAATCCTCGCCGCCTGCGGTGGCGACAGTCCGGACAAAACTGCCAAGACCTTCTTCAAAGAACTCTTTAGCGGTGATGCCAACAAAGCCGTCGAACTCATCTACATCCCGCCGGAAGCAGGCGACAAAGGTGCGGAAATGGCAAAAGGCAAAATCACCATGATGGCGGGCGAAATGCAGGCACAAATTAAAAAAGAAGGCAGCATTGACGTCAGCACCGGCGAAGTTACTTACACCAATGCCGACAAAACCGAAGCCACGGTCAAAGTTACCCTGACCGGCAAAAAGAACGGCAAAGAACACAGCGAAACCAATAACGTCAGACTCATCAAAACCGACAAAGGCTGGCGCATCAAAATGTAAAACCGCCAATCCGCCGGAGAAAAAACTTCCGGCGGTTTGCATTCAATCAACCAAACCAGGAAATAAACCATGAAAACCCTCCTCAAAACCCTCATCCTCACGACCATTACCGCTATCAGCAGCCTCGCCTGGAGCGCCGAACAAACGCCGGAAGCCGTTGTCAAAGCCTTCTTGGACGAATTCATTAACGGCGATGCCGCAAAAGCCGTCCAATACGTTTACGTGCCGGAAGAAGTGAAAACCCAAGGCACCAAAGCGGAAGATACCCAAAAAGCGCTTATTGAAGTCATCAAAGCCGAACAGGCAAAAATGAAAGCCATTGATGGCACAGTAACCCTCGGCAAAGTCACCTACACCAATAAAGACAAAACCGAGGCGACGATTAAAGGCACGCTGAAAAGCAAAGCCAGCGATAAACCGCAAGACGCCGACATCCCGCTCATCAAAACCAAAGACGGCTGGAAAGTCGTGCTGCCATAACCCGTCATCAAACCGCCGAAGCCGAAACCTTCGGCGGTTTTCTTTACATCTCCATTCCCGCATGAAAACCCAACGCCTCCTGCTCTTTCTCATCCTCCTGCCGCTGCAATTGTGCGCGGCGGTTGCCCCGGAAAACCTTGCCGTCGGCGACTGGGTTTTTCGTACCGGCACCGGGCGGGAAAGCGCGCTTATCCGCTACTTCGATGACGGCGAATACTCGCATATCGGCGTGGTGGTCGCGGTACGCCCGGAAATCCGCATCGTCCACGCCACCACCGACGACGACCCCGCCCACCCCAATCAGGTGATTAACAGCAGCCTCGCCGAATTCACCGACCCGCGCCTTGCCGGCAACATCGCCGCCGCCCGCCCGCTTTTCCTGGATGCAGCAGAACGCGCGCAACTGGCGGCCGCCGTCGCCAGCCACCTCGGCGAACCCTTCCATCTCACGGCGCGCGACCAGTCGCCGCGCTACTGCACCACGATTATTTATGACGCACTGACCGCGCTGCGCCCCGCCTTCCATGCCCGCTGGCGCCACATCAACCTGCCGCTGCTTGAGGGCGATTACCTCTTCCCGCAGGCGCTGGCGGAGCTGCCTGGGCTGGAGTGGCTGCCATGAAAATCCTGCACACCGCCGACATCCACCTTGGCCGCAACCTCTACGGCCGCCGCCGCCACCACGAATTCGCCGCCTTCCTCGACTGGCTCGCCGCCACCCTTGACGCCGAGCGCATCGACGCGCTCATCATCGCCGGCGACATTTTCGACAGCAGCACCCCGCCAACGCAAAGCCAGGCGCAGTATTACCAGTTCCTCGGCCGCGTCGCCGCCGGACATTGCCGCCACATCGTCATCACCGCCGGCAACCACGACTCGCCCGCCTTCCTCGACGCGCCGCGCGACATCCTGCGCGCGCTCAACGTCCACATCATCGGCGCCGCGCGCGAGCCCGCCGCCGAAGTGCTGCTGCTCAATGACCGTAGCGGCGCGCCGGAAGCCATCGTCTGCGCCGTGCCGTATTTGCGCGAACGCGACCTGCGCAGCGCCGAGGCGGGCGAAAGCGCCGCCGACAAAAGCGCGAAACTGCTCGACGGCATCCGCGCCCATTACGCCGCCGCCGTCGCCCACGCCGAAACCCTGCGCGGCGACGCCGAGCTGCCGCTCATCGCCACCGGCCACCTCTACACCGCCGGCGGCGAGACCACCGAGGCGCACGACCACGAAATCGGCACGCTGGCGCACGTCCCGGCGGACGCCTTTCCCGCCGCCATCGACTACCTCGCTCTCGGCCACATCCACCGCGCACAGCGCATCGGCGGCGATGAAACCCGGCGCTACAGCGGCTCGCCCCTGCCGCATACCTTCGCCGAGGCAGCGCAGACAAAAAACGTTTACATCGCCGAATTTAGCAGACGCCGCGCCCGCATTAGCCCGCTTGCCGTGCCCGTTTTCCAACAACGCGCCCGCATCCGTGGCGATTTGGCGGCGATTGAGGCGCAGTTGGCAGAACTCGCGGCGACGGGCGACAACATCTGGCTGGAAATCCACTACGACGGCGACGCCATCGTCGGCGATTTGAACGAACGCCTGCACGCGCTGACCGCGGGCAGCCGCCTCGAAATCCTGCGCATCAAAAACCAGCGTGTGCGCGAACGCATCCTTGCGCAAGAGCGCGACGGCGAAAGCCTTGATGACCTGAACCCGCAAGACGTCTTCGCGCGTTGCCTCGCCGCGCATGACGTCCCCGCCGCGCAGCACGCCGCCCTGTTTGCCAGTTACCGCGAAATATTGGCGACGCTGACCGACGAAGCGCCATAACACGCCACGCCATGCGGACGGGCGCAAGCGGGTATAATCCGCGCCACCTTATCAATGGGAGAACACCATGCCATTCCTCGCCCTGCTTGGCTTTTGGGGCATCGCCGAACTGGTCGTGCTAATCGTCGTCTTTGCAAAACTCGGCTTCTTCGCCGCCCTCGGCCTGCTCATCCTATCCAGCGCTGCTGGTTCGTGGCTATTGCGCAGCCAGCAACAGGCGGTGTTGCGCATGGCAGAAACCCCCGGCCGCGACATCGCCCGCGAAAGCGTCTATCGCATGACCGCGGGCGTATTGCTGCTCGTCCCCGGCTTTATCAGCAGCGTACTCGCGCTTATCTTCCTCATCCCGCCCTTGCGCGCCCTCTTTGCCGGGCTGCTGTTGCGCATCCTGCCGACGCAGACCATGTACAGCACCTTTTCCTGGCAACAACAAGGCAACATTTACGAACACGAGCCGCCGCCGGAACATGACGTAACCGCGACGCGCGAAGACGGCACCGTCATCCACGGCGAACTGCTCGATGCCCCCAACCCCAACCGGAGAAACCCCGAATGAAACAAGTCATTAGCAACCACCGCGTCCTGATGATGGACTACTACGCGCTCACCATGGCGCAAAGCCACTTCAACCAAGGCCGCCAGCACGAAATCGCCTACTTCGACTACTTCTTCCGCACCGTCCCCGACAACGGCGGCTACGCCATCTTCGCCGGGCTGACACAAGTGCTGGATTACCTCGAATTCCTGCACTTCACCCCGGACGACATCGCCTTTCTCCGCAGCAAAGGCGTCTTCACCGCCGAATTCCTCGACTACCTCGCCAACTTCCGCTTCCGTGGCGACGTCCGCGCCGTGCCGGAAGGCTCGGTCATCTTCCCGCACGAGCCGCTCTTGACCGTGCGCGCGCCGCTGATCGACTGCCAACTGATTGAAGCCTACCTGCTGCTCACCCTCAACCACCAGTCGCGCATCGCCACCAAAGCGGCGCGTATCGTGCATGAGGCGGCGGGGCGGCCGGTCTTTGAATTTGGCGCGCGCCGCGCCCACGGCGGCGATGCCGCGCATTACGGCGCGCGTGCCGCCTACATCGGCGGCGTCGCCGCGACCGCCAACACCTACAGTGAATACACGAGCGGCATCCCGGTGGTCGGCACCATGGCGCACGCCTTCGTGCAGAGCTTCGACAGCGAATACGAAGCCTTCCTCCAGTACGCCAAAACCTGGCCGGACAACACCGTGCTGCTGGTCGATACCTACGACACCCTGCGCCAGGGCATCCCCAACGCCATCCGCGTCCACAACGAATACCTCGCGCCGCGTGGCCACGCGCTGCGCGGCATCCGCATCGACAGCGGCGACCTCGCCTATTTGAGCAACCGCGCCCGCGAAATGCTCGACGCCGCCGGGCTGCACAACACCAAAATCACCGTCTCCAACTCGCTCGACGAATACCTCATCAAAGACCTCGTCCAGCAGGGGGCGGCAATCGACAACTTCGGCGTCGGCGAGCGGCTCATCACCGCGAAAAGCAACCCCGTCTTCGGCGGCGTGTACAAAATCGTCGCCCTGGAAAAAGACGGCGCGATTATCCCCAAAATCAAAATCAGCGAAACGCTCGCCAAGACCACCACCCCCGGCTACAAACAACTGTGGCGGCTCTACGACGCGGGCGGCAAAGCCATCGCCGACGTCATCACCCTGCACGACGAAGAAATCGACGACAGCCAGCCCTACGAACTGTTCGACCCCGAATACCCGTGGAAACGCAAAACCGTTACGGGCTTTCGCGCCGAAAAACGGCTGCAAACCTGGATGGAAGCGGGCGCGCGCAGCACCGCCATGCCATCGCTCACCGACGTGCGCGCCTACTGCCAGCGCGAACAACAAACCCTGTGGGACGAAATCCGCCGCCTCGAAAACCCGCACGGCTACTACGTCGATCTCTCGCAAGCGCTGTGGCAGTTAAAACAAGACCTCATCCGCGAACACACCGGCAAGCCGCAATAACGCGGATACTCCCTCCCCTGCAGGGCGAAGCCCGCAGCGGGGGAGGTCGGGGCTCCCCTTGAAAAAGGCGTTCGCCTTTTTCAAGGGAACCCGGGGTGGGGGTGAGCAATGGTACTTACGAGAGAAGATTTCTATTTTTCACGTTTGCTGCCCTCGCCCCAACTCGAAAACCATTTACATACACGAACCCCGCTACCCTGTATGTAAACAGCTAACCGCTTAGAACCTGTTAAAAATCTAGCGGGATACATAGAAAACTCCCTCCCCCTGTGGGGGAGGGCTGGGGTGGGGGCAGCAAACAAACCGCGCAGCGACAACTCCCAACCCGAAAAACCATTTACATACACGAACCCCGCTACCCTGTATGTAAATGACCCAATCCCTAGCAAACCCGGAAAAACCCATGAACCTCAGCGCCTACATTGACTACCTCATCGCCTGGCTCGAAGAACAGCGCCGCGACCTCTACAACCTCGATGGCTACACCCTCGGCGTCAGCGGTGGCGTCGATAGCGCCGTCTGCGCCCACCTCGTCACCCGCACCAATCGCCCGGTGCACGCGCTGATGCTGCCCGCAGCAGTGAGCAGCGACGCCGACTTGCAAGACGCCGAAGCCGTGCTGCAAAGCGCCGGACTCACCGGCAGCGTCATCTCAATCGCGCCGCTTTACGACCTGGCGATGCAACAACTCGCGCCCGTTCTCAACCCCGAACCGGAGCGCTTAAACGTACTGCGCGGCAACCTGATGGCGCGGCTGCGCATGATAATGCTCTACACCACCGCGCAAAGCCACCGCGCTGTCGTCCTCGGTACCGACAACGCCGCCGAGGTGCATACCGGCTACTTCACCAAATACGGCGACGGCGCCGCCGACGTCCTGCCGCTTGCCGCGCTGCGCAAAGAGCAGGTTTACGAAATGGCGCGCCTGCTCGGCGTGCCGCAAGCGGTGCTTGGCAAAGCACCGAGCGCTGGCCTGTGGGCGGGACAGACAGACGAGGACGAAATGGGCGTGCGCTACAGCGAACTCGATGCCTTCCTGCGCGGCGAAGCGGTGAGCGAGGCGGCGGCAAAACAAATCGCCTGGTGGCACGAACGCTCGCGCCACAAGCGGATGCTGCCGCCGGTGCCACCCGCCCCAGATGCGCTTTAAGCAGCGGACGCAGCCCGCTACCACCCTTTCCCCAAACCCCGGAGTCTTTATGAAAACCCTATCTCTGCTACTCGCCCTGGCATTAAGCGCCACAGCAAGCGCCAAAGCCGCATCAGATGCGCTGGTCGCGCAAACGCTGGCAAAACACTACCCCATCAAGCAAGAAGCGGGGCAACGTCTTAAAGAGCGCAGCGAGGGCAAGGAAAGCCAGTGCCACTATTTCCTCGTCCGCGATGCGGAAGACGAAAACGAATATTGCATGCGCCTGCACAGCGAAACCCGCGACAGCAGCGGCAAGCGGCGCTATCTGCTCTTTACCGGGCGCAATCTCAGCGATGGCCATGCCGCTGGCGGACTGGTCAGCCTGTTTGTCTTCAGCGGCAACGGCGAACAGTGGCAGGAGGTCGCGCACGGCCACACCGCAGCGGGCGACTGGGGGGAAGCGCCGGATGAATGGCAATGGCAGGAATTTGGCCCCGGTCATTGGGGCGCGCTTGGCCGCAGCGGCTATAGCCAAGGCGGCGCGCTGGAAGAGACCTTCGTCATCCTGCACGACGAAGGCGACCGCGTTAGCAGCAACGCGATTCTTGCCACCAGTTCTTACGAGGGCATCTGCGCCGCAGAGGACGAGGATTGCCGCTGGGAAAGTGAGGCCGAAGCCAATGAGCAACTCGCCAACACCAGCGACTTGCAAGCGACGCTCAATATCCGCCGCGACCTCGCCCCGGTTGGCAATACCTGGCCGCTGGAAATCAGCGTTAGCGGTTACGCGGGGCGCAAGGTCAGCGGTCGCGAAGCAAACGGCGCTTTCCGCCTCACGCCCATCAAGGAATACCGCCAGGAGAAATACCTTTTCCCCTATGATGCGGCAAAGCATGACTATCAAACGCCGGGCGATTATCCGCTGCAGATGGATTGGTGATTAGGCGCTTGTTTGGCAGCGTAGATAAAAAAAGGTCGGCCTAAGTGCCGACCTTTTTCTTTGCCACTCAATCCTGGTAACGGGTGCTGAGCGCGAGGGTTTGCCAGGCTTCTGCCTCGCTGGCGACCGCCTGCAGTTTGCGCCCGATGGCGGCGAAGCTGTCCGCGCCGAGACTGCTTCGGTCAGCAGGATGACCGCCGCTTTGCTTGCGCTGTAAATCGCCTGCCCCGGTGCGGTTGTGCTGCCGGAAATGGAGGCGATGTTGAGGAAGTAGCCGCTTTGTTGTGTGCGGAAATGCGGCATCACTGCGCGGATGACGTTCATCGTGCCGAAGACGTTGATGTCGAAATTGGCGCGGATTTCGGCGTCGCTTAGTTCTTCAATGGCGCCGACGAGGATGTAGCCGGCGTTATTGACGACGACGTCTATCCGGCCAAAGCGGGCGATGATGGCGTCGATGCCGCGCTTGATGCCGGCTTCGTCGGTAACTTGCATGGCAAGCGGGAAAAATTGCGCCTCGTCGTAGTCGCTGCCGACGGCGGCGCGCAGTTTTTCCACGCCGCGCGTGGTGGCGGCGACGCGGTAGCCGGCGGCGAGCAGTTCTTTAACGGTGGCGAGGCCGAGGCCGCCGGAGGCGCCGGTAATCAGCCAAACTTTGTGCTTGGTAGTCATGGGGATTCCTGGAAAGGCAAAGGGGCGGCGATTATCGCCGATTTGCCGCAGGCGAGACAGGCGAAAGAAAAGCGCCGACTAGCGGCGCTTTGCAGTCATTCGCGTTCGGGAAGAAGGTAGCGCGGCGCGAGGTAAAACGGCAGGGCGATGAGCAGGCCGGTTGCCAAGCCGGCAGCGTGTACCCAGTCCGCCATGCCGGGGATGATGTTGGCAAATCCTGCCAGCATATAGATGATGCAGGCGTAGAACAGCGCCGGCGGCACGGTGGCGCGGTATGCAGGCATATCGAAGCCGCGCAGCCAAACGTAGCCAATCAGCGCAAAGCAAACGCCGGAAAGGCCGCCAAAGTAGCTGCCGTAGAAGTAGCCGCCAACAGCGTTGCCGGTGAGGGCGGAAGCGATAAAGAGCAGGACGAGCCGCCACGCGCCTTCGTGCGATTCGATTAGCCCGCCCAGCATCAGCCACCACATGCAGTTGAAAAGGATATGGGCAAAGATGGAATTGAAGGCGTTGAAGTGGAGGAATACCGGGGTGATGACGCGCCACCACTGCCCTGCGGCGATGTCAGTCGTTGACCAGCGCAGGACGTTGGTGAGGAGGTTGCTGCCGAACCAGGTCGCCAGGGTAACGGTAACGCATATGCCCAGTATCAACCAGGTCATCCACCCCGCCCGCATCCATACCGGTGAGGGGTCGTAAGAGCGGTATCTTTCCACTTTTTTCTTCCAAATTTCAGGTTATTGAAGTGGCCGCTATGCTATCAGATTCGGCATTCTGCCGACACAGGAATGTATCCTGGATGATACGGCGCGACCACTTGCAGGCGGGGTTGTTGCGCACCCGCTACGCTTTTTTCTCTGGCGATGCTTCGCGTTGCGGGAAAAAGAGGGCGCGCGGCTCGCGGCGGATTTCTTCGGCGAGTACGCTGATGAATTGGCGCAGCGGCGGGAAGCGGGCGTCTCGGGCGCGCAGGGCGACGCGCAGGGCGAGGGCGAAGCTGACCCAGAGGTTGACGAGGCCGATGGCGATGACCGCGAACAGGCCTTGCGCGAAGGTGCCGATGCCTTCCGGCTGGCTGGCGCTGGCGTAGGCAAGGTTGGCGGAGGAGAAGGCGATGTGGCGGATATCCAGCGGCAGTTCTAGCACTTTGCCGATCCACGGGGTGATGCCAAGCAGGACGCCGAAGAGGAAGTTGCTGGCGAGCGCGCCGAGGTGGTCGTGGATGAAGTCGGCAAATTTTGCGCGGGTGGAGGCGGGCAGGAGGCGGCGCAGCAAGGGGTTTACCCGCAGGCGTTCGCGCAGGCGCAGGTATTGGGCGCGGTTGTCGTAGTAGCCGGCGATGATGCCGGAGCAAAACAGCCAGACGGCGGCGATGGCGGCGTAGAGGAGCGCGGAGGGCAGGGCGAGCGCCGCCATTTGGTGTTCGGCGCTGTGGTGGTCGAGCAGCGGTGTGCCGGTTTTGCCCGCCCAGATGAGGCTGAGCGCGGTGGCGGTGAGCATGGCGAGGCTGAGGTTGCCGAGGACGGCGATGCTTTGTGAGCGGTTTACGTCGATAAGGAGTTGTGCCAGTTTGCGCGCCCCGGCGCGACCCTGGTTGGTATTTTCGATGGCTTCTGCCATGCGCGCCGCGGTCATCGCCGGTTGTTTGGTGGCGA
>CAUVOF010000020.1:0-25435 GCA_963553325.1 uncultured Cardiobacterium sp. | reverse complement strand
TGGAAGGTTTTGCGCGGTTTGCCGAAGAAGCTGCGCTCGACGATGAATTCGACGTGGATGTTTTTTGCCTCAATCAGCACCGGCGCGTCCGCTGCTTGTGGCTCTTTCAGCCCTTTCGGCGTGGCGTTGATGAGCTCAATGGTGTATTCGTGCTGCGGGTTGGTGAAAACTTCTTTTATCGCCCCTTTTTCGACGATTTGCCCGAGGCGCATGACGCAGACGTTTTCCGCGTAATGTTCGGCCAAGCCGAGGTCGTGGGTGATGAAGATAATCGCCATACCCATCTGCCGTTGCAGGTCATGCAGCAGGTCGAGGATTTCCGCCTGGATGGTCACGTCAAGCGCGGTGGTCGGCTCATCTGCTATCAGCAGGTCGGGTTCGTTGATGAGCGCCATCGCAATCATGATGCGCTGCAACTGCCCGCCGGAGAATTCGTGCGGGTACTGCTTCAGGCGGCGCTCGACTTCGTTGATGCCGACGCGCTCTAACAGCGTTTTGCAGCGTTCGTGGATTTGTTCGGCAGAGGTTTTCGGGCGGTGCGCGGTAATTGCTTCGCCGAGCTGGTCGCCGATGCGCATGAAGGGGTTGAGCGAGGTCATCGGCTCTTGAAAGATCATGCCGATGCGGTTGCCGCGCAGTTGGCGCAGGGTTTCGTCCGAGGCGCTGAGGACGTCAATGCCTTCAAAGGTGATTTTGGAATTTTTGCCGTATTCGGTCATGTTGTCCGGGTGCAGGCGGACGATGCTCATCGCGGTTACGGATTTGCCGGAGCCGGATTCGCCAACCAGCGCCAGGGTTTCGCCCTTGTTCAGGGTAAAGCTGACGCCACGCACGGCATGCACGGTTTCGCGGTCAAGACGGAATTGGACGTCGAGGTTTTCAACGGTGAGAAGTGGGGTTTTTATGGTCATCGTGCTTACCGGTCTTTGGGATCAAAGGCGTCGCGCAGGCCGTCGCCGATAAAGTTGAAGCAAAGGAGCATAGTCGCCAGGATGAACGCCGGGAAGAGGAGCATCCAGGGCGAGGTCTTCATGGTGTCCGCCCCTTCGGAAATCAGCACGCCGAGGCTGGTCAGCGGTTCCTGCACGCCAAGACCGAGGAAGCTCAGGAAACTTTCGGTGAGGATGACGGCGGGAATGGTGAGGGTGACATAGACGGCGACAGTGCCGAGGGTGTTGGGCACGATGTGGCGCTTGATGATGTTGCCGGTGGAAACACCGAGCGCTTCGGCGGCGGCAATGAATTCCTTGTGACGCAGGCTCATCGACTGACCACGCACGATACGCGCCATCGTCAGCCACTCAATCGCGCCGATGGCGGCGAACATCAGGTAGAAGTTCTTGTTAAAGAAAGTCATCAGCAGGATGACGAAAAACATGAACGGCATCGCATAGAGCACATCGACGATACGCATCATGACGTTATCGGTGCGGCCGCCGACGTAACCGGAAATCGCGCCATAGGCGACACCGATAATCAGACTGACCGAGGTGGCGCACAGCCCGACCATCAGCGACACGCGAATGCCAAACATGGTGCGCACGAAGAGATCGCGGCCGTTGCCATCGGTGCCGAACCAGTGGCCGTTTTCAATGCTGGGCGGTGAAGAAATGAAATCCCAGAAGACTTCATCAACCTCAAACGGGCGCAGATGCGGCGCGACCAGGGCGCAGATGGTCAGAAAAATCAGGATGACGATGGAAGTCATCGCCGCGCGGTTCTTAATCAGGCGACGCCAGGCCTGTTGCCACAGACTCTGCCCCTTTTGCAGGGTGACGGAAGCATTATTGTCAGAATTGCTCATGAACGTAGTCTCACTTTCGGGTCAAGGAAGGCATAGGCGAGGTCAACCAGCAGGTTGAACAACAAAATCAGTGCGCCGTAGAAGACGACCACGCCCAAAACCAGGGTGTAATCGCGGTTAAACGCGCCGGTAACGAAAGCGCTGCCAATGCCGGGAATAGAGAAAATCTTCTCGATAATGACCGAGCCAGTCATCACCGCGGCACAAGCGGGGCCGAGGTAACTGATGACGGGCATCAGCGCCGGTTTCAGACAGTGGCGGAAAATCACCTTCCATTCCGGCAAGCCCTTGGCGCGAGCGGTGCGCACATGGTTGGCGTGCAGCACCTCAATCATTGAGCCGCGCATCATGCGGGCGATATAGGCAATCTGCGGCAGGGCAAGACAGAAGACCGGCAAAATCACCTGGGTAAAACCATATTCCCCCCAGCCGCCGGCGCGCGGCAGCCAGCTATCGTCCCAGCCGTGGCCGCGCATCCAGTTACGCAGGGCAACGGCGATAAGCTGCACCAAGAGCGGCGCGGTGACGAACGTTGGAATCGTGATGCCAATCATCGCAAACCACATAATGAGGTAATCCGAGGGGCGGTTTTGCCGCATCGCGGCGCAAATCCCGAGGAAAGAGCCGATGATGGCGGCGATGATGATGGCGGTAATGCCAATTTGCGCAGAAACCAAAAAACCGTCCGAAATAATGTCATTGACGGTACGGTCGGTGTACTGGAACGACGGGCCAAAATCACCACGCACCAAATTCCCCATATAGCGGAAATACTGCTGATCAAGCGGCTCGTCCAAATGATAAACCCGGTTCAGGTTTGCCTCGATTTCCGGCGGAATCTTGCGGTCCTTGTCAAACGGCCCGCCGGGCGCGGCGCGCACCAAAAAAAACGCCAGGGTAATGATGACGAACAACGTCGGAATCGCTACCAACAGGCGACGAAAAATATATTGGAACATAAGCAAACCTTTAAATTGTTAAAAATCATGATGATAGGGTTTGAGTCGCGCAAAGCGCGCATGGATAATAACTCATGAATAGTTAATATGGTAGGCTAAAACACCATTTAACCCACAAAAACGGAGAAAAAACCATGAAAAACAGCAAAAAATCACTCATGTTGCTCATGACTGCTGCCTTGGGTCTCGCCGCGCACAATGCCAATGCAGAAAACGTACTGCGTCGCGGCAACGGCAGCGAGCCGCAAACGCTTGACCCGCAAACCGCGCAAGGCGTGCCGGAATCCAACATCCTGCGCGACCTCTTTGAAGGCCTGGTCGGCGAAGACGCAAGCGGCAACCTCGTGCCGGGCGTGGCGGAAAAATGGGACATTTCTGAAGACGGCAAGAAATACACCTTCCACCTGCGCGACACCAAATGGAGCGACGGCAGCCCGCTCACCGCGCACGATTTCGTCTATGCCTGGCAGCGCGCCGTAGATCCGGCAACCGGCAGCAACTACAGCTTCCTTCTCTACCCGGTGAAAAACGCGAAAAAAATTGCCGAAGGCGACATCAAAGAAACTGCCGAACTCGGTGCGAAAGCGACAGACGACCACACCTTTGAAGTCGAACTCGAAGGGCCGACCCCCTACTTCCTCGGCCTGATTACCCACGCCACCGCCTACCCGGCGCCGAAAGCGGTCATCGAAAAACACGGCAAAAAATGGACGAACCCGGAAAACATCGTCAGCAACGGGCCGTTCAAAATGGAAGGCTGGAAACAAAACGCGCAAGTTACCCTCGCCAAATCCGAAAACTACTGGGACAAAGACGCGGTCAAACTCGACAAAGTCATCTACTACCCGATAGAAAACCAAAACACCGATCTTAGCCGTTACCGCGCCGGCGAAGTCGATATGACCTACGAAATCCCCAACGACCAAATCAAATGGCTGCGGGAAAACCTGGGTGATGAGCTGAAAGTCAGCAACTACCTCGGCACCTACTACTTCGGCTTCAACGTCACCCAGCCGCCCTTCAAAGACAACCCGAAACTGCGCGAAGCGCTGAGCATGGCGATAGACCGCGACGTCATCACCGAAAAAGTTACCGGCGTTGGCGAAAAACCGGCCTACGGCATCGTCCCGCCTGGCATCCACGGCTACGACAACTACATCCCCGAATATGCGACCATGGACAAAGCCGCGCGCATCGAAAAAGCGAAAAAACTCTACGAAGAAGCGGGCTACAGCAAAGACAAACCGCTGAAAGTGGATTTGCTCTACAACACCAGCGAAAACCACAAAAAAATCGCGGTTGCCATCGCTGCCATGTGGAAACAAAGCCTCGGCGTACAAACCAACCTGACTAACCAAGAATGGAAAGTTTTCCTCAACACCCGCAACGAGAAAAAACAAACCCAAGTCTTCCGCGCCGGCTGGATTGGCGACTACGCTGACCCCTACACCTTCCTCGAACTCTACCTTTCCACAGCAGGACTAAACGACAGCGGCTACGCCAGCGAAAAATTCGACGGCCTGCTTGCCCAAGCTGGCCAAGAACAAGACGGCGAAAAACGCATGGCGCTGCTGAAAGAAGCAGAAAAAACCGTCATCGACGACTACCCGGTCGCACCGGTGTACAGCTACGTCACCAAGCGCCTGGTCAAGCCATACGTCAAAGGCTACGCCGAAGAAAACGTCATGGATCACCGCTCATCCAAATACCTGTGGATAGAAAAATAACAACAACATTCACCTCCCCCGCTGCGGGGGAGGTTTTTTCCACTACAAACTAAGGAACCCGCATGACCCTCAACACCCCCGCCGACCGCATCGCCGCCCTGCGTGCCGCCCTCAAAGCAGCGCAGCTTGACGCCTGGATTGCCCCCTCTGCCGACCCGCACCTCTCCGAATACATCCCTGAACACTGGCAGGTGCGCCGCTGGCTTTCCGGCTTTGACGGCTCCGTCCCCACCCTCATCGTTACCGCCGACCGCGCCGAACTCTGGGCGGACAGCCGCTACTGGGAGCAGGCCGAGCAGCAATTACAAGGCAGCGGCATCGTCTTGCAAAAACTCGGCTTCGGCAAAACCCACATCGACAGCCTCGCGGAAAACCTCGCACCCAACAGCCGCGTTGGTACCGCCGCCGACATGCTCTCGCTCGCCGCCAAGCGCCAATTAGAAGACGCCTTTGCCGCGAAAAACATCAGCCTGCACAGCGAACGCGACCTCATCGACGACCTCTGGCAAGCGCGTCCGCCGCTGCCGCAAGCGCCCGTATTCCCGCATGACCCAGCGTACATCGGCGAAAGCACTAGCGACAAACTCGCGCGCGTGCGCGCTGCCATGCAAGAACACGGCGCGACGCACCACCTCATTTCTAGCCTGGACGACATCGCCTGGCTGACCAACCTGCGCGGCAGCGACGTCCCCTACAATCCGGTTTACCTCGCCTTCCTGCTGATAGACGCGCAAAGCGCCACCCTCTACCTCGACGAAGAAAAACTTGACCCCGCCGCGACTGCCGTCCTCGCCGCCGCGAACATCACCACCGCGCCCTACGAAGCCATTGGCGCCGCCCTTGCCCGCCTCGACGGCCACCTGCTGCTCGATCCGGCGAAAACCGCCATCAGCACCCTCGCCCAACTGCCCGCTACCGTCAGCCTCGTCGAAGCGATAAACCCCAGCACCCTCTACAAATCCTGCAAACACGACAGTGAAATCGCCCACACCCGCGACGCGATGATTGCCGACGGCGCCGCCCTCTGCGGATTCTTCGCCGAACTCGAAGCCAAACTGGCCGCCGGCGAAGCGCTAAGCGAGCTCGACATCGACCCGCTTTTGGAAAAACACCGCAGTCAGCAGCCGCTGCACATCAGCGCCAGCTTCGGCACCATCGCCGGCTACAACGCCAACGCCGCCCTGCCGCACTACAGCCCCAGCGAAAAAAACCACAGCCAAATCAGCGGTGATGGCCTGCTTCTCATCGACTCCGGCGGCCAATACCAAAACGGCACCACCGACATCACCCGCGTTATCCCCATCGGTACGCCGAGCGCCGCGCAAAAGCGCGACTACACCCTCGTCCTTAAAGCGCACATTGCCCTGGCGCAGGTCGTCTTCCCGGAAAACACCCCGGCGCCGATGCTCGACGCCATCTGTCGCCTGCCGATGTGGCAGGCACAATGCGACTACGGCCACGGTACCGGGCATGGCGTCGGCTACTTCCTGAACGTGCACGAAGGGCCGCAGGTCATCGCCTACCGTGCGCCCGTACACCCGCACAGCGCGATGAAAGTCGGCATGATTAGCTCGAACGAACCCGGCCTTTACCGTCCCGGCAAATGGGGCATCCGCATCGAAAACCTGATGGCAAACCGCCGCGTCGAACGCCCGCAAGAAAGCGACTTTGGCGACTACCTCTACTTCGAGACGCTGACCCTCTGCCCGATAGACACCCGCCTGATTGAGCGCGCCATGCTGACCGACGCCGAAGCCCAATGGCTGAACGACTACCACGCCACCGTGCGCGACAAACTCGCACCGCACACCAGCGGCGCGGCACGCGCATGGCTGGAAGCCAATACCCGCCCAATTTAAGCGACAAAAAAGCCCGCATCAGCGGGCTTTTTTATTTCTGTTTACATACAGGGTAGCGGGGTTCGTGTATGTATATTTTTCCGAGGGTATAGCAAATCCACGAAACCCTCATGCGGTGTAGCTGAAGGTTTCCGTGGCGGTGCGCCCTATAACCTTAACGGCCGCCAGACTTCGCAGGCGGCTGCCCGTTATTTTGCATCAACTGGTCAATCGTTGGCGCCGGGTGCATATAGTCGTCATCGGGGGCGCGGTAGCCTTTATCGCGGCATCGCTGGTTTCCCAGCCCGTAGCAGTCGCCTGGCCCAATATCATCATGACCTGGCAAGAAGTCGCAAGCGGTAAGGGCAATACTTGTAGCAAGCAGTAAAAGGATTCTTGGCATGGTGCAAACGCCTCAGCGTGGTGGTTCTTCGTTGTTGTTCTCGCCGTAGTACATCACGCCGAGTTTGATTTTGCCGCGCCCGTTTTTTAAGCGCCAGGCGTTGGTGTCGCGCAGGGAATAGACGCAACCGCAGTATTCTTGCATGTAGAAGTGTTCGCGCTTGCTGATTTCTATCATCCGCTGCGAGCCGCCGCCCTTGCGCCAGTTGAACGTCCAGTACTGCACGTCCGGGTAGGGTTCGACGGCGCGCAGGCCGCTTTCATTGATTTGGTTCATGTTTTTCCAGCGGCTGATGCCGAGTGAGCTGGTAATCACCGGGAAGCCGTTTTCGTGGGCGTACAACGCGGTGCGCTCAAAGCGCATGTCGAAGCACATGGTGCAGCGCTTGCCGCGTTCGGGTTCCCATTCCATGCCTTTGGCGCGGGCAAACCAGTTGTCGGTGTCGTAGTCGCAGTCGATGAAGGGGATGTTGTGCTTTTCGGCGAAGGCGATGTTTTCGTCTTTGCGCAGTTCGTATTCGCGCCGCGGGTGGATGTTCGGGTTGTAGAAGAAGATGGTGTAGTCGATGTCCGAGGCGAGCAGCGCTTCCATCACTTCGCCCGAGCAGGGGGCGCAGCAGGAGTGGAGCAGGACTTTTTTGTGGCCGTCCGGTGGGACGAGTTTCGGGCGTTGGTAGGTTGTGGTCATGTTTTTTACCGTTCAGTTGGATGGGGTGGCAACACAGGCATCCGGCACAGTGGCGCAGGTGTCTGCGTTTTCTACCAGGATATGCGCGCCTTGTGCCGCGGGTTGCAGCGTGTCCCAGGTGAGGGAATGCGCGGCGAGCAGGGCAGGAATGGCGTGCGGGTCGGGGTGGTAGGCGAGGATGATACCGCCGCCGTCGCCACGATGCGCCCCGGCGCCGCTGATTTTTGCCGCGCCGCCTGCCGCTTCGATGTCGCGGATGAGCTGGGCGGCAGGGGCGGGGACGACGCCGATGTGTGCGAGCAGGCGGTGGTTTTCGCGCAGCGCCGGGCGTGGGTCGGCACCGTTTGCCAGCGCGCTTTGTAGCGCGGCAGTGGTCGCCGCGAATTGTTGCCACAGTGCGCTGTCGCCGCCGTGTTGCTGGCGCACATGGGCGACGCATTCGCCGGTGCTGACTTGCGGGATGCCGGAGAGTATCCAGTACCAGCCGTCGCCGAGGGTGGCGGCAAGCGGTGTCGGCGTGCCGTCTTGCAGGGTTTGCAGACCGCCGTAAACGGTGGCGGCGGCGTCGATGGCGCTGCCTTTGCCATGTTGCAGGCGTTCGCAGAAACGCACGCGCTCGAAGCGCTGCTGCGCGCTCATCGGGCGGCCGAGCAGGTGTTCGTAGAGGACGAGGGTGGCGGCGATGGCGGCGGCGGAAGAGCCCATGCCCGCGCCCAGCGGCAGTTCGCTGTCGCTGCTGAGGCGTCCGGGGACGGGCAGGTGGCGGTTTTCGCTGAAGCCGGGCAACGGCAGGTGCTGGAAGAGGGTGGCGAGGCTGTAGATGACGAGGTCGTCCGGGCGGCGCAGGATGTTCTGCACGGCGCGTTCGCCGCGGCTGTACTGCTCGAAGCGGCGGTCGAGTTTTTCTTTGAGGCGGTGCAGGGCGGCGGTGCGGTAGTGTTTGCCCGCCGAGATGCCGGTAAGCGCGGTGCGGATGGTGCGGCTGCGGTGCAGCGGTGCGAAGCCGACGGTGGTGTAGCGACGGATGGCGCAGACAATGGCGGGGGCGCCGTAAACGACGGCGTGTTCGCCGCTCAGGATGATTTTGCCGGGGGCGCGGGCGCGTTTCATGATGGGTACTTTTGTGGTTTTGCGGGATATTTTCTCATACGGCAGGCGGCGTTTCGCGGTAAAGCGCTTTGCGCACGCTAACCAGCGCCGCGATTGCCGCCGCTTTGTTCACCGCTTCCGGCAACGCCGCCCGGGCAAACAGCACTTCGTTTTCGTATAGCTGCGCTTTGGCGCGGGCGAGCAGGGCTTCGTAGGTGTAAACGCCGCGTTTGATGGCGAGCAGTTCGTCGCGGTTGTTGCGGCGCACGCGCAGTTCGCCAAAGCGGGCGAGGTCGCGTGCGGTTTCGAGCAGGCGGATGGTGTGCATCAGGTTTTTCGCGTCGTAGCCCTGGCCGTGCGCCTGGGTGTTGGCGTAACGCACCGGGTTGCGCTCGCGTTCCCATTGTTGGTATTCGGCGAAGCTGCGGCAGTGGGCGCTGTAGCCGTCGGCGTTGTAGGAAAGCAGGGCGACCGGGCTGTCGTCGCTGGCAACGCTTTCGCAGCAAAGGCCGGTGGCGTTGTCTTTGCGCTGGATGCCGCGGTAGCCCCGGCTGCCGTCCGTGTCGTAGTAAACGGCGTAGAGGTCGCGCGCGTGCTCAATGCGGACGAGGCCGATGTGGCGCTGTTGCCGCCCGGTCTGCGCGAGCCAGGCGGCAAGCGGCAGGCTGCGCGCGCCGTCGATGATGTGGCAGAAATCGAGCGGGGTTTTCGCGGTAACGGGCGCGTTGATTTTTTTGTTAAGGCCGCGTGCTTTTTGGATTTGTCCCCAGGCGTAGCCGGAGAAGGTTTGCTGGCAGGCTTTGCTGAGAAACCATTCTCGGCGGAAGGCGTCCAGCAGCGGCGAGCGGATGCGGATGGTGTCGGCGGGCGCGGCGAAGAGTTCGAGCGCGCCGGGGTTGCTGGCAAGCAGCAGCTCAATGAAGCGCCCTAATTCGTAGTAGGTGGTGTCGTTGCGCGCGTCGCTGATTTGCGGCAGGTAGTCGAGGCCGTAGTAGTAGCGGCGCGGCAGGTAGAAGACGCCTTTGATGTCGGTGTCGGAGGCAGGCGTGGCGAGGCCGTAGGCGTGGCTGCCGGCGACGGCTTCCAGCAGGATGAGGTTTTCGATGCGCAGGTCGGCAAGCGTCAGCATGGGTACACCCGCTGCAAGGTGCTACGGAAAAGGACGTCAAGCAGCTCGCTTTCCCCTTTGGGCGCGGCCGGGGCGGAAAGGGCGGCGACTTCGGCGGCGAGTGTCTCGGTCAGGGCAATCAGCGAGGGGCTCAAGCGGTGGCGGTAGCGCTCGTCTTTTTCGCTTTTTAGGGCGACAAGGTCGTTGATTTCGCGAACGTCCGCAGGCGGCAAATCTGCCATCAGTTCGGTGAGCGTCATCGGTGGCACGCCGCCATGCTGCACCGCCCAGCGCGCGGCAAGCAGCGGCCGCAGCACGTAAAACCATTTTTTCAGGCGAATCTCGTCGTGCAAGTCCAGCGATTTGAGGGCGTTGCGCGCGATGCCGTAGTAGTGGTGCAAAAGCGGCGCGGCGTGCGCGTAGTACGGCACGATGATGTTGAGGTCGCGCAGAAATGCCTCATCGGTGGCATAGACGATGGGCGAGCGCAGCCATTCGAGCAGCACCGCGTTGCTTTTGCGCAAAAGGCGCAGCGCCTTGCGGATGTCCCAGCCGCCGACGTCAAACCAGTCGTTTTCGATGAATTCGAGGCTGTCTTTGCCTTCGTCGATGCGCAGGTAGTGCGCCCAGGGGCGAATGTAGAGGATGCGCACGTCGTAGTCGCTGTCGGGCGAGGCAAAGCCCCAGGCGCGGCTGCCGCTTTCCACGGCGAGGAGGATGTGCAGGTTTTCTTGTGCGGCGAGGGCGGCAAGTTTGGCGGGGATGGTTTGCATATTTTTTTATGGCTGGAAAAGCGGGGCGGAATCATACGGGATAGCAGCGGCAATACCAATGGCTTTTTACTGGACAGTATTTTCAATGAATCAGATAATAATCGGCTGTAATGGGGGGCAATATGGTATCAGCAATTGTTATGGGGCTTTTTATTGTGCTTGGCGTGATTGGTATTTTCCGGCAAGGCCTGAAAAATCCGCCCAAGAAACGAAAAAGTAGGAAAACGCAAAAACGACCATTGCAACCTTTATCCCAAAGCAGCACGGGAAAGCAAATGCCCCTGCTGCCACCGCGAAATGCAAAGAATGATTTCAGATTAAAAAAGGCGGAAGAGAATTTGCGCATTGTCCGGGAAAATATTTATCAGAAAAAACGCATCTGCAATGGCAATGAGCAGACGGCATACGCGGCAGCGTTAGCGGTTGTTCGGCGGCGACAGCGACAGGAACGGGTTTTGCCGCAAGTTTCTTTAGGCGAGATTATTACGCATCGCAATGAGCGGGTATATGCCGCGGTGAATAGTAAGCGGGTGGATTTGCTGGTAACCGATGCGCAGTTTAATCCGCTTGTGGTGATAGAGATTGATGGCAGCGGTCATTATCTTGCCAATACCAGCCATATCAATGATGCGGCAAAATCGTTGGCATTACGTTCGGCAGGCATTCCGCTATTGCGCATTGCCGCCAGTGACGACAATCAGGCGGAAATCAGGAAATTGGTGCAGAAAGGTTTGGAACAGTTTTTTGCCAAACGGCATTAGTGCTAAAAACGACATCCCGTGCAATAGCAAAACCCCTCAAATATGAGGGGCTTTTTTGTTAAGCAGCGCGGGACGGACGCTCATTCTTGTTCGCTTTCATCCGGCAGGTCTTTCACCAAATCATGCAGCAGGTGATCCATGCGCGCGCCGTATTCCACCGAGTCGTCGTAGTGGAAGGTCAGTTCCGGCATTTTGCGGATGCTCAGTTTTTGTGCGAGTGCGTGGCGCAGTTGCCCGGTGTGCGCGTTGAGCGCCTTGATGAGCGCCTGCCGCTCTGCCGGGTCGCTGATGACGTGGGTAACATAGACTTTGGCAAACGACAGGTCGCGCGTTACCCGCACCGCGGTGATGGATAGCAGCGAGGCGTGCGGGTGGTCGAGAATCTGCGGCACGGCAACAGCAAGGTCGCGCCGCATTTGTTCGCCGATGCGGCGGGTGCGGTCTTGTCCTTTCGGCATCAGAGTGTCCTCTCAACCGAGACGCGCTCGTAGCATTCGATTTGGTCGCCGATGCGCACGTCGTTGTAGTTTTTCACGCCAAGACCGCATTCGGTGCCGGCGCGTACTTCGCCGACGTCGTCTTTGAAGCGGCGTAATGACTCGAGCGCGCCTTCGTAGATGACGACGTTGTTGCGCAGCACGCGAATCGGGTTGTTGCGTTTGAGGACGCCGTCTTCGACGATGCAGCCGGCGACGGTGCCGAATTTGGAAGAGCGGAACACTTCGCGCACTTCTGCCAGGCCGATGATTTCTTCGCGCACTTCGGGCGAGAGCATGCCTTGCATCGCCGCTTTCACCTGGTCTATCGCTTCGTAAATGATGCTGTAGTAGCGCAAATCAACGCCCTCGTTTTCTGCCAGTTTTTTCGCGTTGGCGTCGGCGCGGACGTTGAAGGCGATGATGATGGCTTCCGAAGCGATGGCGAGCTGCACGTCGGATTCGGTGATGCCGCCGATGCCGGAGGCGACGATGTTCACTTTGACTTCGTCGGTGGCAAGTTTCAACAATGAATCCGATAGTGCTTCGACCGAGCCCTGGACGTCCGCTTTGATCATCAGGTTCACAGTGTGGACTTCACCATCGCCAGTGTTGCTGAAGAGGTTTTCCAGTTTGGCTTTCTGTTGGCGGGCGATTTTGATTTCTTTGAATTTGCCCTGGCGGAAGTTGGCGATTTCCCGCGCTTTGCGTTCGTTTTCGACGATAACGACTTCGTCGCCGGCGTTCGGTGTGCCGGATAGGCCGAGGATTTCTACCGGGGTCGAGGCGCCCGCTTCTTTCAGCTCTTTGCCGTTTTCGTCGAGCATGGCGCGGATGCGGCCGTATTCCATGCCGGCGAGCATGATGTCGCCTTTTTTGACGACGCCGGATTGGACGAGGACGGTGGCGACGCTACCACGACCGCGGTCGAGGCGGGATTCGATGACGACGCCGCGTCCCATGCCGGTCGATGGTGCGGTCAGTTCCAGCACTTCGGCTTGAATGAGGACTTTGTCAAGCAGGTCGTCGATGCCTTCGCCGCTTTTCGCCGAGACGTAGGCGAAGAGGTTTTCCCCGCCCCATTCTTCGGCGATGACGCCGTGCTGCGATAATTCGGATTTGACACGTTCCGGGTCGGCGGCGGGTTTGTCGATTTTGTTGACCGCGACGATGAGCGGCACTTTGGCGGCGTTGGCGTGCTGGATGGCTTCAATGGTTTGCGGCATGACGCCGTCATCGGCGGCGACAACGAGGATGACGATGTCGGTCGCGTCCGCACCACGCGCCCGCATCGCGGTAAAGGCGGCGTGGCCGGGGGTATCGAGGAAGGTGATGGTGCCTTTCGGTGTTTGCACGCGGTAGGCGCCGATGTGTTGGGTGATGCCGCCCGCTTCGCCAACCGCCACTTTGGTTTTGCGGATGTAGTCGAGAAGCGAGGTTTTACCGTGGTCAACGTGTCCCATGATGGTAACGACCGGCGCGCGCTGGATGATGTTGCCTGCGTCTTCGTCGGCTTCTGCCATCACTTGCGCTTCGAGGTCGTTTTCTTTGATGAGGATGTATTGGTGTCCCATTTCTTCGGCAACCAGCGCGGCGGTTTCTTGGTCAAGCACTTGGTTGATGGTAACCATTGAGCCGAGTTTCATCATCACTTTGATGAGTTCGCCCGCTTTGACGCTCATTTTCTGTGCGAGTTCGCCAACGGTGATGGTTTCCGGGATGCGTACTTCGCGCGAGACTGGCGCGACCGGTTTTTCAAATTTGCCGCCCTTGCGCTCGCGTTCGCGTTTGTTGCCGCCTTTGCTGCCGCCACGGTTGGCGCCGCCACTACGGCGTTCATCGCCTTCGCCGCGGCCACCGCTGCGTTTGCCGCCGCGCTCACCGCGGCCGCCTGTACCAGTGCCGCGTTCGCGGCTTTGGATGTGGAAGCGGGATTCGGCTTCTTCTTCGTAGTCTTCGCGCTTGGCGACGTCGCGCAGGGCTTCTTGTCGCTGCCGTTCGAGTTCTTCGTTTTCTTTGGCGGCGCGTTTTTCCCGCTCTTGCTGTTTGCGCACTTCTTCGGCGGCGTTGCGCTTGGCGTCTTCGGCTTCGCGCAGTTTCCGCTGTTTTTCTTGTTCTGCCAGTTGTGCGGCGAGCGCTTCTTCGGCTTTGAGGCGGGCTTGCTCGGCATCGAGCGCGGCTTGTTCTTCTTGTGCCTTGCGCTGGCGGCGTGCTTCTTCTTCGGCGGCGCGCTGGCGTTCAGCGTTTATTGCTTCTTCACGCGCGCGCGCTTCGCTGTCGCGCATCGCCTCACCTTGGGCAAGGCGCTGCTGCTCCGCCATTTGTTGCGCGATTTCGCGCGGGCTGAGTTTTTTCTCGCCCGTTTTTTTCGCGCCACCGCCGCGACTTCTTTTTGGCGCGTCCCCGCTTTTTTTCTCGCCGCTGGGCGTTTTTTTCGCGCCGCTAGCGGTAGATGTTTTCAGGCTGAGTTTGCCGCCACCGCCCGCTTTTTTCGCGGCCATGTGTTTGGTCAGCGCGACTTTTTGCGCCGGGGTGAGTTTGTCTTCTTCGCCACTGACCGCGATGCCCGCTTCTTTCAGCAGGGAAAGCAGGCGGTTCACGGTTATTTTCAATTGTTTGGCGAGTTCTGCTACGGTTTGTTCTGCTACTGCCATTTTATTTTGCCCTCGCTATCATCCACGAAACCACGGTTCGCGCGCTTTCAGTATCAGCGCCGATGCCCGCTCTTTGTCCATGCCGGTGTATGTAACCAACTCGTCCACCGCCAGCTCTGCCAGGTCTTCCTGGGTGTGCAGGCCTTTTTCCTGCAGGGCGGCAATGGTCGCCTCGTCAATGCCTTCGACGTTTTCCAGCGGCAACTGCATTTCTTCTTCCGGCTCGACTTCGGCGACAAAGGCCTGTTGCAGCAGATAATCGGCGGCGCGCGCCTGTAGCGCATCAACGGTTTCTGCGTCAAAGTCTTCTATCGCCAGCAGTTCATCGTGTTCGGCATAAGCGACCATTTCCGGCGCGGTGTAACCAGCTTGTATCAGGCGTTCGGCGATGTCGTTGTCAATGTTCAGCACTTCCGCCAGGGTTTGTTCCTGGCTGTCCTGCACCGCATTTTGCAGCGTCTCAAATTCGGCTTCGCTCAATACGTTGATTTCCCAGCCGGTCAGCTCGCTCGCCAGACGCACGTTCTGCCCGCCACGGCCAACCGCCTGCGGCAGTTTGCCTTCCGGCACGGCGATGTGCATGACCCGGCGCGTCTCACCGCTTTCGTTGGTTATCGTCTGAATTGCCGTATCGACGATTTGCACCGGCGCCATCGCTTTGCGCACGTAGGTTTCCGGGTCTTCGTCCCAAAGAATGACATCTATGCACTCGCCCGCCAGTTCGTTCATCACCCCCTGTACACGCGAGGCGCGGATGCCAACACAGGCACCGACTGGGTCAATGCGCGGGTCAAAGGTGCGCACCGCGATTTTGGCACGCACGCCGGGCGCACGCGCGACCCCCATGATTTCGATGATGCCGGTACCGATTTCCGGCACTTCCAGGGTAAAGAGTTGTTTCAGCATTTCCGGGGCAACACGGCTCACTTCCAGCTGCGGCCCGCGCATTTCCAGATTCACTTTGGCGAGATAGCCGCGGATGCGGTCGCCAACGCGCAGCGTTTCGCGCGGAATCATGCCATCGCGCAGGATAGTCGCCTCGGCGCCGTTGATATCAACGATGACGTTGCCGCGCTCGTGGCGGCGGACGATGCCATGCACCAGCGTGCCTTCGTCGGCGATGAACTGGTCATAGACTTTGCGCCGCTCTGCCTCACGTAGTTTCTGAATGATGATTTGTTTTGCTTGCTGCGCGCTGATGCGGCCGAAGGGTTCGTTTTCTATCGGCACTTCGTGCACATCGCCGACTTGTAATTGCGCGTCAGGGAACTCAATCGCGGCGACGCTCTCGCGCATTTCGGCGTCCGGGTTTTCCAAAATCGCCTCGTCATCGACGATGGTCCACAGGCGGAAACTTTTGTACTCGCCAGTGCGTGGGTTAATGATGACTTTGGCGTCGATTTCCGCATCGGGATAACGCTTGCGCGTTGCCGCTGCCAGCGCCGCTTCCAGCGCCTCGATAATTACGCTGCGATCGACTTCCTTCTCGTTCGCCACCGCTTCGACAATATTCAATAATTCTTTTGACATAAATCCTCCTCAAAAATCCGGTACCAGGCGCGCCTTGTCCACGTTGGCATAATCCACTTCCAGCGCTTCGACCGCCCTCCCCTGCTGCACGGCAAAGGTAATGCGTTGCGTCGCCTCATCAGTGGACTCAATCACCCCCTCAAAGCGGCGGCGCTTGCCGATGGGCGCGTGCAAATGCACTTTCGCCGTCGCGCCAGTGAAACGGACAAAATCGGCAAAGGAAAAGAGCGGACGGTCCAGGCCAGGCGATGACACTTCCAGGGTGTAAGGCGCGTTAATCGGGTCTTCCACATCGAGGATAGGATTGACCGCTTCGGTAACGGCGACGACGCCGTCCATATCAATCCCGCCTTCCGGTTTATCGACATAAATACGAAGAATCGCATTGACTGAATTGTGGTGATATTCCACCCCAACCCAGGCAAAGCCCATGGATTCCACCACCGGCTGCAACAGTTCCGTAACCCTTTCCTCGCGCGACATGACGCCCCCTTTTGCAAAAACGCATACAACAAAAAAGCCCTTGAAAAAGGGCCTTGTAAAAAATCCTTGGAAGCGGGGGCTGGATTTGAACCAACGACCTTCGGGTTATGAGCCCGACGAGCTACCAGACTGCTCCACCCCGCAATTGATGAGGCGCGCATTATAGGCATTTGCGGACAACTTGCAAGCACCGCCAGCAAAAAAACGACAATGTACTGAAAATAAAGCCTATCGTGATCATGAGCACACTGGGGCATAACAAACATCCAGCAAAGATTGTTACAATACCGCCACAAAACACCGTAACACCATATAAATTAAGGACACGTTCAATGCTCAAAAGCATCACCAGCGGAATACGCCGCGTTTTCAAAAATGACTCCGCAGACGACGATGACAACCAGGGAAGATTCAAGGAAATCTTTAAATGGGCGGACGAAAACAATATTAGTGAAGACCGTATTCCGCGGGACGCTTCCGAATTGATGGGACTGAACCGCCTTGACCTTTCTTTCCGCCGCCTGCAAACGCTGCCGGAAACCCTCGGCGAACTGGTTCTGCTGACCGAACTTGACCTACGCGGCAACGAGCTGAAAGCGTTGCCTGATTCCATTGGCAACCTCGCGCTACTGAAACGGCTTGACCTCAAATGGAACCAGCTGGAAAGCCTGCCAGAGAGTTTTGGCAACCTCACCGGCCTTACCAAGCTCGAACTGGGCTATAACAAAATGACCACCCTGCCGGAAGTCATCGCCAAATTCAGCCACATTACCGAGCTTGACCTCAGCGACAACCGCCTGCTGCGCGTGCCGCTCTTTATCGGCAGCTTCACCCACCTCACCAAGCTCAACCTCGCGCGCAACAAGCTGGAAGACTTGCCGGAAGTCTGCGCCAACCTCAATAAGCTGACGCGCCTCAACCTCTCTGCCAACGAGCTGAAAAAACTGCCCGATTTCCTTGCCAACTATCAGCGGCTGGCTGAGCTGGACATCAGCGGCAACCAGCTTGGCGTGCTGCCGGAATACATCGGCAATTTCAGCGAGCTGCATCACCTCGACATCAGCGGCAACATGCTGACCAGCGTGCCGGAAAGTCTGGGCAACCTGCAAAACTTGAGCATTTTGGACGCACACAACAACCGCTTGAGCAGCCTGCCGGCGAGCTTTGGCAAACTGTCGCAATTACACCGCCTCTCGCTGGCGCATAACCAGTTGAGCGTCCTGCCAGAACCCGTTACGCAAATGCAGCGCTTAGCGGTGCTGGATCTCTCGCATAACCGCCTGATGCGCCTGCCCACCTTTATCTGCGACTTCAGCCGCTTGAATGACTTGAACCTCGGCTACAACGAGCTGACCGAACTGCCGGATGACATTGGCCGGCTGACCGAGCTGGAAATTCTTAACGTCAGCAACAACGACCTCGGCGCACTGCCGCCTTCGGCAACGCACCTCAGCAAACTGGTGCGGCTTGACCTCTCCAGTACGCAAATTCCCTATCTGCCAAAGTTCATTAGCAACCTGAGCCGCCTCTGCATCCTCGATGTGCGCAACACGCGGATGCGCGTGCCGTTACCGCTTGCCAGCCGCATCGAAAGCAACGCGGTCATGGCGGGTTATTACAAATAACACCAGCGGCAAAGAAAAAGCCCACCTTGCGTGGGCTTTTTTACTGGGTGGCTCAGCGAACATTGAGCGGAATGCGCTTATGCACGGCGCGGCCTTCCGGCGGCGGGTCGTAGCGGCCGACGCTGCGCACCGACTCAAGAATAAGGTCATCAATGCGTTGCACGCCTGAACCTTGCTCGATGCGGATATTGCTGAACTGGCCATTCGCCTGGATGTCGAAGGCAACCACCGCCGTGCCGCGTTCGCGGATGCGCCCTTTGCGCTTCTGCACGGTGCTGGCGATGCGCCCTTGCAGGCCGGCGTTGTAATTTCTTTCTGCCGTCTTGCTGCCGCTTTGTGCGCCATTGGCGCTACCGCCGGTCGCTTTGCCGCGGTTGGCGGAAGCGGGCGCATTCGCCGCTTGCCCGTTGCCGCTGACGCTTGGCGCGATGTTCACCGGGCGCGGCGCGGGCGGCGGGGTAAATGCCGGACGTTCGCGGATTTCCGGCATCGGTTCTTCGCGGCGCGGTTCGGGTTTTTCTTTGGGCTTGGGTTTTTCCTTGGGCTTCTCTTTCGGCTTTTCTTTTTTCGGCTTGGGCTTTTCTTTGGGCTTTTCTTTCGGTTTCTCTTTTTTCGGCGGCGGTGGCGGTTCTTTTTTCACTTCTACCGGCGCCGCTTTTTCTTCGATAACCGGTTCCGGCTCAGGTTCAGGCGCTGGTTCCGGTTCGGGTGGCGGTGGTGGCGGCGGTGGTGGCTCAACCACGGCCGGCGGTGGCGCGGGCGCGTGTTCTTCTTCGATGACGTATTGCAGCGATTCCCAACCGAGGACGTTTTCCACAGCGACCGGCGCGGCGCGGCTGTTTTGGTAGAGATACCAGCCACCGCCGAAAATGCCGGCGTGTACGGCGAGCGAGAGGCAAAAAGCCACGGTACTTCTCGCTCGGCTGTATCCGGCCATGTTATTTCTCCTCAGGTACCGCCAAGACGGCGACGCGGAATTTTTTTACCTTCAACATCTCTTGCGCTTCAATGAAATGCTGGAAGGGGGTTTTGGCATCTATTTTCAGGGTAACGCGCTGCTCTTCCGGCCAATTTTCGATAATTTTTTCCAGCTCATTGACGCCAATCTTTTCGTCGGTAATTTCACCGTCTTTCAGATAATAGACGCCTTCTTTATCAATAGTAATCAGCTTCAAGGTATCTTCAGAGGTGAGCTTGCCGGGGTTTTTGGAAGTCGGCAAATTCACTTCAATTTTCCCCTGGGCGATAAAGGTCGCAGTCATTAAAACAATCGCCAGCAATACCAGCATGATGTCAATGAAGGGAATAACGTTTATTTGGTCAAACTTTTTCATTTGCCATACCCGCTTTGATAGGACAACCATTTCTCGCGGCGAATATCCACTTTGCGCGAAAGGATGTTGTAAAACATGATGGAAGGAATGGCGACGAGGATGCCGAATGCGGTCGCCTTCAGGGCGAGCGCCAGGCCAATCATGATTTGCGCGGCATCGACGTTACCGCCGTTCTGCCCCATATCGTAGAAGGTAATCAAAATACCGGTAACCGTCCCCAGCAGCCCGACATAAGGCGCATTAGAGCCGATGGTATAAATCGGCGTCAGATTGCGTTCCAGCGCAATATTGAGTTCATGGATATTGGGATAATCGCGCACGTCCATGCGGGCGAAAAAGATGTAACGTTCCACCACTTTCCACAGCATAATCAGGCTCATAAATCCGAGAATGCCGAGAATGATGTAATCGACGTGCGCTTTCAAAAATTCCATGATTTGGATACCTCTGTGTGAATGGAAGGCGACACTATACGCGGGAGCTATGGGGCTGTAAACAAGAGCAATTCTTATCTATCCGCATTGCACTTTTCCCGCGCGATGGTTAATGTGCGCGCCTTACTTTTCCAGGAGAACCCCATGCAATACCGCAAACTTGGCACGACCGGCATCGACGTCAGCGTCATCTGCCTCGGCACGATGACCTTCGGCGAGCAGAACAGTGAAGACGAGGCGCACGCGCAGCTCGATTACGCCCTCGAACACGGCGTGAACTTCATCGACACCGCCGAAATGTACCCGGTACCGCCGCAGCGCGACACCTACAGCCGCACCGAACAATACATCGGCAGTTGGCTGCAAAAACGCGGCAAACGCGACGACATCGTCCTCGCCAGCAAAATCGCCGGCCCCTCGCGCGACAGCGACGAACAGGACTACATCCGCGGCGGTTCGCGCTTCACTCGCGCGCAAATCCACGCCGCCTGCGATGCCTCGCTTGCCCGCCTGCACACCGACTACCTCGACCTTTACCAACTGCACTGGCCGGAGCGGCGCGTCAATTACTTCGGCCGCCTCGGCCTGAGCGCGCTCAACGACCCCGCCGACCTCACCCCATTAGAAGAAACCGTCGCCGCGCTGGACGAACTCGTCCAGGCGGGCAAAATCCGCGCCTACGGCCTATCCAACGAAACCCCGTGGGGCGTGATGGCGCACCTACGCGAAAGCGAACACAGCCAGCGCAGCCGCGCCGTATCCATCCAAAACCCCTACAACCTACTCAACCGCAGCTACGAAGTCGGCCTCGCCGAAATCTCGTTGCGCGAAAACATCGGCCTGCTCGCCTACTCACCGCTCGCCTTCGGCCTGCTCTCCGGCAAATACCGCACCAAACCGTGGCAGCCCGAATGGCGCATCGCCCGCTACGCGCGCTTCACCCGTTACAACAAACCGCAAGGCTTCGCCGCCGTTGAGCGCTACGCGCAAGTTGCCGAAGAAGCGGGCATAACCCTCACACAAATGGCGCTCGCCTTCGTCAATAGCCGCCCGTTTGTTACCGCCAACATCATCGGCGCGACCAACCTCGCGCAGCTCGCGGAAAACATCGCCAGCATCGACATCACCCTAAGCGACGACACCCTCGCCGCTATCGACACCATCCACGCCGACATCAGCAACCCATGCCCATGACACCCCGCGAAATCAGCATCGACCTGCCGCACATCCGCCTCGCCGGGCAGCGCTGGGGCGACGGCAAACACATCGTCCTCGCCCTGCACGGCTGGCTCGACAACGCCGCCAGCTTCGCCCCGCTCGCGCCGTATCTCATAGACGACAACACCTCGCTCGTCGCCCTCGAATTTGCCGGACACGGCCGCAGCGCGCACCGCCCGCTCGGCAGCGGCTACCACTTCACCGACCACATGCGCGATGCCATGTACGCTGCCGAAACGCTCGGCATCGAAAAAATCGACTTCGTCTGCCACTCGCTCGGCGCGGCGGTCGCCAGCATGTTGGCAGGCACCTTCCACGACCGCATCGCTCGTCTGGTCTGCATCGAATGCTACGGCACGCCGTATGTTTCCAACCACAACGACCTGCCGGAGCGCATGCGCGAACGCCTGCTGACCATGGACTACATGAACCCGCGCAGCAGCCGCTACTACCACGACCTCGCGCCGCTTGTCGCCGCGCGCATCAAAGCGGGCGCGATGAACCCTGAAAGCGCCGAACGCCTGGTGCGGCGCAACCTCATCGAAGAAGCGCAGGGCTACCGCTTCATCAGCGACAAACGCCTCACCGTGTGGCAACCGATGATGCTCTCTGAAGAACAAGTCCAAGAATTCATCCCGCGCATCACTGCGCCCGTCCTGATGATAGAAGGCAACCAGGGCTTCACCGCGCACTGGCACTACCTGCCAGAGCGTTACCGCCTGACCCAAGACATCCGCGTCGCCAAACTCGACGGCGGCCACCACCTGCACATGGACAACCCGGCAGCGGTGGCGGCTGCCATCAAACAGTTCTGGCAGGAAAAACCCTTAGCCTAAATTTACATAAACGAACCCGCTACCCTGTATGTAAAACCCACAAGGAACCCACATGGCAGAAAGAAAAGACTTCCACTACAACGACAAATACCATTGCAGCATCAACATCCACCGTGGCATCGCTGCAGGCGTTAGCAAAGACCGTACCGTCCATACTGAAATAAGTGGGGGCGGCGGCAGTATTCATACCGGTATAGATGGAAAAGTGTACGGCGGTACCAGCCCAATACGTTCCACCACGAAAACCCATATCTATGACAAATTCTTCCTACGCAACCAAACGAGCGGCAAAGAAGAAGATTTTTCATTGACCGACTGGGATATTTCTTTACGCGACGGACACGATGCCGCAGTTGCCTGGGTTATTCCTCATGGCAATAACCGGGGGCCATACATCGCCTTGCACAACTACACCCTGCAAAAAACCATCTGGCGCCCTGACAAACTGCCGCAAATATTTCAAATAAAAAAACCGATTTATCTGTGGGTATCAAATGTCATTGTTTGCATAGCTTGTTTTATTATGGCTGATAAAATAACGGGATGGATTTCCGATGGTTGGCTATTCTCTATATTTATGTTGGTAGTAGCTATTTTTAGCGCCTTTTTCCTCAACGAAATAATCTACCGACTCACCTGCGGCGCACGCGACGCCGAAATCGAAGCCGCGCGCAAAGCACTATCCGACCACATCATCCAAATGATGAACGAAGCCAAACCCTGATATACATACACGAACCCCGCTACCCTGTATGTATAATCGCCCGCCGTATCTGGCCTTAGGAAGCTGCCACACCATAAAACGGAGAACCGCATGAGCCTGCTCCTCACCTTTGCCATCTTTGCCCTCATCATCCTGATAAACGCGCTGTATGCCCTGCTTTCCTTTGCCCTGCCCTCGCGAACCTACCAAGAGGCCAACCCGCCCGCGCCCCTGTCCCTGCTTGCGCCATTGCTGGACGCTGCCGAAGCCGAACTTGCCGCCCTCGGTTTCCAGCACTTCTTTGACGCCGAAATCCGCTTCACCCCTGCGAGAGTGCTGCAGCCAAACATCTGCCGCTACAGCCTGAGCGCCGACCGCCTGACCCTCGCCTTTATCACCATCGACGAGAGCGCAAACAGCGCCGATCGCGCGCAAGTCTATCTCTACAGCCGCAGCGCAGCCGGCGCATTCCTCGGCACGGCGCCGTGGAATCTCCTCATCGCCGCCTACTACCAAAACGCGCAGTTACAAATGGCCGATTACCCCGACCTTGCCGCCCAATACCAGGCGCACCTTGCCCATATCGTCGCGCATGCACCAGAACCCTGGCCGGACACCGCGCAAACCCTGGCGCTGATGAACGACAACGACGCGCAAATGATGGATAAACTCTACCAACGCCGCTGGTTACAACGCCTGCGCGACGGCAGCGCCCGCCTAACCCTGCGCGGAGCCTGCCGCGCCCTGCCGTGGGCGTTTCGCCGCCCGACACAACGCGATACCCGTGGCGAACAAGTCCCGCGCAGCCGCCACGTTCTCTACTGGCGGCTGTGGCAAAAACAACAGGCGAGGAGCGCCCCGACGCGCACAGTCGCCTGGACGCTGATCATCACCACCGCGCTGCTTTTCTATGCCATCGGCGCCTGGCTGTGGACGCCAGTCAATGCCCTGCTACTGCTACTCGTCGTCGGCCTGCACGAAGGCGGTCACTGGCTGGCGATGCGCCTGTTTGGCTACCGCCAGGCGCGCGTTCTCTTCCTGCCGTTCCTTGGCGGTGTCACCCTTGGCGAAGAACAACGCAGCTCGGCACGCGAACGCGCCTGGATACTGCTGGCGGGTCCCGTGCCCGGCCTCATCCTCGGCACGCTGCTCAGCCTGAGCGGACTGGCGCAAAGCCATCCTTGGCTCAGCCTCCTCACCGTGCAACTGCTGCTGCTCAACCTCTTCAACCTCCTGCCCATCCTGCCGCTAGACGGCGGACAAATCCTGCAAAACCTGCTGCCGCGACAAAATACCGCGCTGCTTTTACTGCTAAACCTCCTCTCGCTGGCGGTCATCGTCATGCTGGCGCTGCATAGCCATCTACTGCTCATACTGGCGCTGCTGCCGGTACACAACCTCCTCACCCTCGGCCGCGAACAACGCCTGCAACGCCGCTGGCAGACATTGCCCACGCCAGCAAACGAAGCCGCCGCCATGCTGCAAGCGCTGGAACTCATCCAAAGCGAAAAAGGCAGCACACCCAAAGCCGAAGGCCAAATCCGTCTCGCCGAAAACTTCCTGCGTAGCACCCGCCACACAGCCATGCCTGTAGGCAGCGCGCTGCTGATTGCGGGCATCTGGGCGGCAAGCTTCCTCACCCTGCTCTTGCCACAAATGCAGGTGTTGCTGCGACTGGTCGGGGGATGACTGCATGGCTGAAACGGACACCATTTATAGCGAATGTATCGCTGCGCCCTCAACCGCCCTGCCCTTCTATCAGGGCTTCGTGGCATCATGAAAAGTGGGTTAAGGCCCTCAAGATTTGGATTTTTTGGAGGTGGGCGTTATGCTTCTTCAATAGGACCTTATCCTAAAAATATATTTGTGCCGCGAGGAAGCTCCGTGCCATTTATAATTAATGATACATCAGGGTATCTCAGAACTATTCCTGGAACATTTTTGAATCCGACGATATCTGGAATGTTACAATTAATACTAATGAATAGCTTATATGGCGCTTTCGCAAATCGATCAGAATTTTTTGATGCATGTGAATGTTGAGGTCATAAAATGAATATCGTAATATGGTTTTGCTCTTTGTGTTTATACATTTCTGGAGCATATATATCCATAGTCACCGGGAGAGGGTTATATTTCTTTATATTTTTTGCGCTTGCTTGGTTTGTTTATTATGGCAGGTATCTTCTTCATAAAAAATGAGGTAGATGACGAAAGGCATGACAAAAATAAATGATATTGCCGCTACGATTAGTAAACAATAAGCCAAAAGAAGAATTGCCAAGACTGTCACGCAAGACGCAACAAGCCGCACGACTTACTACATCAACGGCGAAAGCGCGCTGATGGCCGAAGCCGTAGCGGGCGAACCACGCCATCAGGTTTTTCAGGTACTGCGCTTTTTGTTTGTAGAAACCCGCCGGGCGGATGCGGCGTTCGAGCTCATCCAGCGCCACCGTGTGCAGCCATTCGGCGCGGATGTCTTCGCCGAGGTTCGCCAGCGCTTTTTCGGCGTTCGCCTGGGTGGTTTGCTGGATGAGGATGGTCGCGACCCAGTCATAGAGGCGGTTTTGGTGCGCCCACCAGTGCTGCGCGCCGTGATGGGCAACGAGCGCGCGCAGGACGGCGAGACAGCGGCGGTCATGCGGGCTTGGCGGCTTCATCGGTTTTTTCGTGGTTAAGCGCCTGGTAACACGGTTCCAGCGTGCGGCTAATCATAAGAAGCTGCTGCCAGAGGACGGCGTGTTGCGGGTCGGGGTCGGCTTCGTTGGGGCGCAGGGCGTTGAGCGCATCGCGCACGTTTTGCAGGCGCGTGGCGAAGGTGTCCGGCGGCAGCGTGTCGAGGGTGGCGAGCAGGTCGGCGATTTCGTCGCCAAGCGGGTAGTAGCGGGCGAGGAAGGCGTCATCCGCGCGGTTTTCGTGCTGACCGCGGTAGGCACCGAGCGCCGAGATGTAGCCGATGAGGCTGTAGTTGAGGTTGAGCAGGCGGAAGG
>CAUVOF010000019.1:0-25539 GCA_963553325.1 uncultured Cardiobacterium sp. | reverse complement strand
CGCGTATGGTAAGACAATGGCACGCAGCAAAACAAGTCAGCGCTGGCTGAAAGAACACTTTAACGACATCTATGTACAACGGGCACAGCAGGAAGGTTATCGCTCACGCGCCGTTTATAAATTGATGGAAATTCAGGAAAAAGACCGCCTGATTCGCCCCGGCATGGTGGTGGTGGAGCTTGGTGCAGCGCCGGGCGGCTGGTCGCAGTATGTGGCGCAATGCCTCAACGGTCGTGGGCGGATGATTGCGCTGGATATTTTGCCAATGGACGCGCTGGCAGATGTCACCTTCATTCAGGGCGATTTTCGTGAACAGGAAGTGCTGGACGCACTCTATGCGGAGCTTGGCGATAGCGCCGTCAACCTTGTGATTTCCGACATGGCCCCCAATACTAGCGGCGTGCGCAGCGTCGATCAGGCAAAAAGCATGTATTTGGTCGAGCTGGCGCTAGATTTCGCGCAGAGCCGCCTCGCACCGGGTGGAGATTTCTTAACAAAAATTTTCCACGGGCCCGGTTTTGATACACTACTGCGCTCTTTGAAAAGCCAATTTTTGACCGTGCAGACGCGCAAACCGGAAGCCTCGCGCGCGCGCAGTCAAGAAACCTACCTGCTGGCACGCGGGTTTGGTCGCAGGCATCACGATTAAATGAAGGTGAGGATAAACTCTTGAACGACATAAAAAAATCATTACTAATTTGGGGCGGTTTGATCTTGCTATTCCTGCTGCTCGTCGGCGAAATGGGCAAATTCACCTCGTCCGGCAGCTCGCGCGAGGTCAGCTATTCACAGTTCCTCGACCGTGTCGATAACGGCGAGGTGCAAAGCGCGGCGATTGACCTGCAAAACGCGCGCATCAGCTTCATCGACCGCAGCGGCGCCCGCTTTACCACCAACAACCCCGAGGCGACCGATACCCGCGCCCTCATCGGCGACCTGCGCGCCAATAAAGTAAACATCAGCAGCGAACCGCTGGAAAAAGAAAGTTTCTTGACGCGCATCCTTCTCAATTTACTGCCGATATTGCTGCTCATTGGCCTCTTTATGTTCACCACCCGTCAACTGCAGGGCGGTGGCAAGGGTGGTGCCTTTTCCTTTGGCAAAAGCCGCGCCCGCCTCATTCCGGAAGACAAAATCAAAGTAACCTTTGCCGACGTTGCCGGTGCCGATGAAGCAAAAGCGGACGTGGTGGAAATGGTCGAATTCCTGCGCGACCCAAGCAAATTCAGCCGCCTTGGCGGGCAAATCCCGCGCGGCCTTTTGATGGTCGGCCCGCCCGGCACCGGGAAAACCTTGCTGGCACGCGCCATTGCCGGCGAGGCAAAAGTGCCGTTCTTCACCATTTCCGGCTCTGATTTTGTAGAAATGTTCGTCGGTGTCGGTGCTTCGCGCGTGCGCGACATGTTTGAAGAAGCGAAAAAACACGCGCCCTGCATCATCTTTATCGACGAAATTGACGCGGTTGGCCGCCAACGTGGCGCCGGACTCGGCGGCGGACACGACGAACGTGAACAAACGCTAAACCAGCTTCTAGTTGAAATGGACGGCTTTGAAGGCAACGAAGGCGTCATCGTCATCGCCGCCACCAACCGCCCTGACGTCCTCGACCCCGCACTGCTGCGCCCCGGCCGTTTCGACCGCCAAGTCGTCGTCGGGCTGCCCGACCTCAAAGGCCGCGAGCAAATCCTCAAAGTACATATGCGCAAAAAGCCGTTTGACGACGCGGTTAAGCCGTTTGACATCGCGCGCGGCACGCCTGGTTTCTCTGGCGCCGATCTCGCCAACCTCACCAACGAAGCGGCGCTTTTTGCCGCGCGGCGCAACCGGCAGAAAATCACCATGCAAGACATGGAAGACGCCAAAGACAAAATCATGATGGGTGCCGAACGCCGCTCGATGGTGATGAGCGACAAAGAAAAAGAAATGACTGCCTACCACGAAGCGGGGCATTGCATCGTCGGCCGCATCGTGCCGGAGCACGACCCGGTGTACAAAGTCACCATCATCCCGCGCGGCCGCGCCCTCGGCGTTACCATGTTCCTGCCAGAACAAGATCGCTACAGCTATTCCAAACGCCGCTTGGAAAGCCAAATCGCCACCCTCTACGGCGGCCGCATCGCTGAAGCCTTGATTTACGGCGAAGACCAGGTTTCGACCGGCGCTTCCAATGACATCGAACGCGCCACCGCGATTGCGCGCAGCATGGTTACCCGTTGGGGACTCTCGGAAAAACTGGGGCCGCTTGCCTACGGCGAAGAAGAAGGCGAAGTCTTCCTCGGTCGCTCCGTCACCCAGCACAAAAACGTCTCCGATGAAACCGCGCACAACATCGACACCGAAATCCGCGGCATCATCGACCGCAACTATGCGCGTGCCGAGCAAATTCTGAAAGACAACATGGACATCCTGCACAGCATGACCGAGGCGCTGATCAAATACGAAACCATCGACGAAGGCCAGATTGACGACCTGATGGCGCGCCGCCCGGTGCGTGAGCCTGCCGACTGGGACGGCCCGACGGACAACAAACCGCAGAGCCACCACGACGACTTCTCGCTCGATGGCCACGACAAACCGGCGGAGCAACACTGATGCGTTGCGGTCGCTTCACGCTCGATTTGAGCCACACCAACCTGATGGGCGTGCTGAACAGCACGCCCGATTCATTTTCCGACGGCGGCGCCTGGCTTGACCCGGCGCGGGCGCTCGCGCACGCGCGGCAAATGATTGCCGAGGGCGCGGACATCATCGACATCGGCGCCGAATCGACCCGCCCCGGCGCGCGCGAAGTGCCGGCAGACGAAGAAATCGCCCGCCTCACCCCTATCGTCCAAGCGCTGGTTGCCGACGGCCAGCGCCCTATCTCGATTGATACCAAAAAAACGGCGGTGATGGCGGCGATGCTCGAACTGGGCGTTGACCTCATCAACGACGTGTACGGCCTTGAAGACGAAGGCGCACTCGCTCTGCTCGCCCGCTACCCGCACGTCGCCATCTGCCTGATGCATATGCGCGGCATGCCCGCCACCATGCAGGACAACACCGACTACGCCGACGTCGTCGCCGAAGTTGATGCCTACCTGCAAGCGCGCGTCGCCGCTTGCCTGGAAGCGGGCATTACCGCCGAACGCCTCATCCTTGACCCCGGCTTTGGTTTCGGCAAAACGCCCGCGCAAAACATGGCGCTGGTACGCGACTGTCGCCGCTTCAAACACGACCGCTACCCGGTACTGCTCGGCGTTTCGCGCAAATCCACCATCGGCCACTACCTCGGCGACGCGCCAGTCGGCGAACGTTTGCACGGCAGCGTAACCCTCGCCGCCCTTGCCGCCTGGCAGGGCGCGGACATCGTGCGCGTGCACGACGTCGCCGCGACCCGCGACGCCTTGCGCATCACCACCGCCCTGCGCAGCTGACCATTAGTGCGGTTCGGTGCGGCGAAAAATGCCAACATAACGCAGGGCGTAAAGCGTAAACGCCGCCGCGATGCAGACCGCAGGAATCAAATAAATCGTGGTCATGCTCGGCGCATACAGCGCGCCGAGGCTGCGCGAAAGCCCGCCGCAAAGGACAAGGACGAGGGCAAGACGGGTGTCGCGGTAAAAATTCAGCTTGAGGCCGCTGTGGCGAATACCGGCAATACTCATGATGGTCAGCACCATCGCTAGCATCGCCGCGATGGCGAGCAAATGCCGCGCCGGACTGTAGAGCGCCGGGGCAAAAAGCTGCGCGATGCCGGTCGCGGCGTAACCAACGGCAAGAACGAGGCTGACGCTGTAATTGGCGCGCACATAATGCGCACGCAGCAGCATCAGGCTGTGCCAATCCTGCAAACGTGCGGCAAACGCGGCGGCGACGGCAAGCGCCAGCCAGCCCTGCACATTGCCCGCCGCATCCAGCGCACCGACCGCCACATAGAGGCCGAGAATCAGCGTGCTGATATTTTTCGCATACGGATTGGGCATAAAGCGCAGCTCATCATGCCCGCCCGTTTTCAGCGCCTCATTGCCAAGAACGCGGCCGACGCGGAAATTCACCAGCGCGACACCAATCAGCATCGTATCGACCATTTGATGCAGCGTCGCGCCGTCCGGGCGGAAGGCGTAGCGGATGGTGAGCGCGCTCAACATCCCCATGGTGATGACGAAACTGCTGAGGTTCGAGCGGCGGTTACGGATGACGCGCCAGGCGGTGTAGCCGCTGAGATAGAGCCAAAAAAGGATGCTGCTTAGCAAGGCAAGCGCCGGCCACGGCATCGCAAAGAGAATGCCGCCCCATAGCGCAAGCAAGAGATAACTGTGAATGCTGCGCGGCGCCGGGTCGCTCGTCCACGACGGCAGCGCCGTCATGAGAAAACCAACGAAGCCCGCGCCGGCGCAGAGATTGAGAAAGGCGAAAGCGTGCCAGTGCAGCGGAAAATAGCCGGCGTGCTGCGGCGCGAGCAGGAGCGCCAGCCATGGCAAGAGCGCCACCCACGCGCCCAAACAGGCAAGCGGGAAAAAGAGGCGGAAGGGGTGTTCGGTATTGCGCAGGGTGAGAAGGCTGTTCATAGGGCGTTGTTTGACAATTCGCTTTGCAGTTGCACAATGAAATCAGGTAGGGTCGTCAAGTTGTAAACGCTTGAAATACTGTTGTAAGCCTCTTCCAGCTTATTTTTTGCATCAATCCAACCCTGGCCATCCGTTATCCAAACAAATTCATAAGCGAAATAGGCGCGGATTTTGGCATCAATATCTTGATAGGCACGAGCAACTTCATTGAGTTTGGAACCGCCAACATTATAAAAATTGGCTTCTATCAGATAGGTTTTGCGTGGTGTTTGAATGACAAAATCGAAGCGTTTTATATCCGTGCCAAAAGTAGTGATTTCTGGAAACTTAGTGCTTTTAACTTCGCAGTCGTGTTCGATTTTAGCCGCGTCAAGATAACGGGAAATTATGTTGGCCATAATTTTTCCGCTGCGATTTTTGCGTGCATTGGTGTCAAGCCCAACTTCAATGCCAAAAACGTAATCAACCAAGTTTTTGACGTCTTTATTTTGGAAAACTTTGGCTAACCCTGTCTCCTTTATATAAGTATAAATGCCTTCAGGTGTGGTGAAATAACTATCTAGGTTAACGACTTGCTTTTCGTTGCAAACCACTTTGGTATTTTTGTTTTTTCTGACAGCTATCAGAATATCTAGTACATCGAAAACCTTTGGATTCTCTTCATAAAGCTCTTTAATGGCTGTGCGCAGATCGTCTTGGCCTATAAGATAATTGAGTTGGTTTAGCTTAATGGCGATACGTTGGATATTTTTCCGTGCTTTGGCAAAGTCAACAAAATAGTCTAGCGTGGCGTTTGTTTCGCGTAGTTGTGCAAAAAAATCTTTAAAAGGTGCTTTCATAGATGGATTCCAGTCTTCTTCTTGCAAGGTTGTAATATTCTGTGTCTTTTTCGCAGCCGCAGAAACGTCGCCCGTTTTGTAATGCTGCAATAGCTGTAGTACCACTCCCCATAAAAGGGTCGAAAATTAAATCCCCTTGATTGGATGATGCTTGAATACAGCGGTTTAATAATGCCAAGGGCTTTTGTGTCGGGTGCTTACCGTAGCGTTTTTCTTCCCGCTGCGGAGGTGCGATTTGCCAGACGCATTTCATTTGTTTGTTGTCATTTTGTGCGCGCATCAATTCATAATGAAAAGTGTGTTTTGCCTTTTTGTCTTTTTTTGCCCAGAGCAGGGTTTCGGTGGAATGGGTAAAGAAGCGGCAGGAAAGGTTGGGTGGTGGGTTCGGCTTTTCCCAGGTGATGTTATTAAGGATGTGGTAGCCAATGTGTTGCAACAGATAGCCTAGCAGATAGATATTGTGGTAAGTGCCGCAGACCCAAATCGTGCCGTTTGGTTTCAGTAGCGCGTAACAAAGGCGTAGCCATTCTTCGTAAAATTCCATATCGGCGGTAAGACCACGCGATTTGTCCCAATTGCCTTTATTGACAGAAACCATTTGTCCGTTTTGGCAGGTAAAGCCATCGTTAGAGAGAAAATAAGGGGGATCGACAAAGATGAGGTCAAAGCAACCTTGCGGGTGTTTATCCAGAATGCGGCGCATCACGAGTAGAGCGTCTTCCTGATAGATAACGCAGTTTTGCGCAATTTCTTTTTTCAGCCCCGTTTGGTAAGTCGCGGCTTCTTCTGCCAGGTTGAACTCAAGCATGGTAAATCGCCAGTAATTCCCCCACTTTTTGCCGACTGCTACCACTTGCGGCAATATTGCGTTGCACGCTGACCATTGCTAACTGTGCATTGCGATAAAGTTCTCGCGTTAATTCGGTGTCGTGGTTGGAAATCAGCACGCATTGTGATTGATTGGCAGTTTCTTGCGCGGCTATTGCCAGACGACTTTGCTCATCAAGATTAAAACTGTCTTTGCTATAGGTCGTAAATGAAGCAGTCGCACTCAAGGGGACGTAAGGCGGATCGCAATAGATGGTGTCATCATCGCCTGCTTTTTGTAGCGCCGTTTGGAAATCACCGCATTGGATTTCTATGCGGTTAGATTTTTGGATAAAGGCCTGCATTTCTTTTTCAGGGAAATAGGGCGCACGATAGCGGCCGAAGGGAACGTTAAATAATCCTTTGCTGTTATAGCGGCAAAGGCCGTTAAAGGCATGGCGATTGAGATAGATAAAAAGCGCGGCGCGTTCTATCAGGTTATCGCTATGATTGAATTGCTCGCGTAAGGTATAGAAACGATTTTCTTGATTGTGCTCGCCAGTAAAGTATTGACGCGCGTAATCAATAAATGCCTCTTTTTCATTTTTTAGGGTTTGGAAGAGCGTAATGAGATCGGGATTGGTGTCATTGAGCAGATAGGCATCGAATTCGAGTGCCAAAGACAAGGCGGCCGAACCGGCAAAGGGTTCTATCAGGCGACGACGCGAGGCGGGGAGATGGTTGGCGATGAAGGGCACGAGTTTGTGTTTGCCGCCTGCCCATTTGAGGAAGGGTTTATTCATGGTTTTGTATCGGGTCAGTCCAAAAGCGCCGCTTCTTCAATGCCGCGTAGCGCGGGGTGTGCGCTTTTTTCTTGGCACCAGGCGTGGTCGCGTTGTTGGAAGGGATCGGGCAGGTGGATTTCGGCGAAGATGCCTGCCGGTTTGCCGCCGCCGAGGCAGTAGATGTGTTGCGCGAGGCGTACGGCTTCTTGTGCGTCGTGGGTGACGAGGACGACGCTGGTGCCGCCTTCGATGATGCGGATGACGCGCTGTTGTAGTTCGTCGCGCAGGCGGGCATCGAGCGCGGAGAAGGGTTCGTCCATCAGTAGCAGGTCGGGGTCGGTGATGAGTGCGCGGGCGAGGGCGATGCGTTGTTGCATGCCGCCGGAGAGTTCGTGCGGGTATTTGCGCGCGTCTTTACGCTCAAGCCAGAGGTCGGCGAGCAGTTGGTAGATGCGTTCGTCGCTGGCGTCGGGGGCGACAAGGCGGATGTTTTCGTCGGCGCGCAGCCACGGCAGGAGGCGCGGTTCTTGGTAGAGGTAGGCGAGGCGTTTTGCCTGGCAATCGATGCGGCCTTCTTGGGGTTCGTTGAGGCCGGCGATGGCGCGCAGCAGCGTGGTTTTGCCGCTGCCGGAGGCGCCGGAGAGGGCGAGGCTTTGTCCGGCGGCGAGGTCGAGGTTGATGTGTTTGATGATGGTTTGTCCGGCGAGGTCGATGCGCAGGTTTTTGATGTGGAGCATGGCGGCGGTAGTGGTGAAAGCGGGCGCAGTATAGCAATCCAGACAAAACGCTGTATGGCGTTACTGTATTTGCACTGTGTTCGCCATTTATAGCGATACACCGAAAGTTTCAGACAAGGCGCGCCGCCGAAGACAGTACGCATTTGTACGGCGACGCAACGCAACACAGTATGAAGCTTTCGGTGGGTTGCTATATAACGTCGCTTGCGGGCAATTCGCCGCCTTGTAAATAGGCAAAGGTTGTCGGCGGGACTAGTGGGCGCACCGCATCGAGATTGCCGCTGGCGATGAGTTCGCGCACCCGCGAGGCGCTGATGTAGGCGCCATCGGCGCGCAGGCGTTCAACGATTTCCAGCTGCGGGCTGCCGGCAAATTCTTGTTGTAATGCTTCGTTATAGATGGCGGTCGCGGCGCTGTAGGGTTCGTGGCCAACGTAGCGCTTCGTGATGCCGAGCGCGGGCGCGATGTGTTCTTTGAAGATGCGCGCGTCAAGGCGTGCCTGAATGGTGGTAACGTCGTCGTCTTCGCGCAGGAAGTAGGAGGGGAAGGTGGCGGCGGAGATGATGTAGTCGCCGGTCGGGTGAACGTGGACGTTTTTCAGCGGCGCGATGCCCGCTTTGACCAGCGCAAGGCGCACCGAGCCGGGGTAGTGCGAAAGGTCTTCGCTTAAGACAAAGAGGTGGACGACGTCGTTTTCCCGCGCCGCTTTTTCGACGAGGTAGCGGTGGCCGTTGGTGAAGGGATTGGCGTTCATGACGATGGCGGCGATGCGGCTGCCTGCCACGTATTCGCGGCGCAGACCGTCCAGGTATTGCGCCAGGCCGTTCATGCCGTTTTCCAGGAAGTAGAGTTTGTCATCGACATGGGCGATTTCGCGGAAGCCGAGCCAGGCGAAGGCGTCGCGTGCGGCTTCTTTGGTATAGACGTAGCAGGTGCTGTATCCGGCGCGGTGCACGTCGTTCATCAGCGCGCTCATCAGGGTGTTAAAGAGGCTGCCGCCCTGGTGTTCGTGGTCGATGGCGATACATTTCAAGATGTTGCGGTAGCGGGCTCCGGTGGCAATCAGCGTGCCGTCGTCGGCGCGGATGCCATAGGCGGCATCGAGGTGGTTTTCGCCGCGGATGTCTTCGCGGGCGAGAAGCCCCTGCCAGGCGTTGCGGTCGGCGGCGATGCGCGCCGGAAAGAGTTGCTCAATCAAAGGTCTTTCCGCGGCGGGTAGATGTTGAATTTCACCCAGCGGTGTTCGTCGCCATTTAGGTCGATTTTGACGATTTTGCCGCAGAGTCTGCGGTGGCGGTTGAGCAGGCTTTGCAGCTCGCTCGTGTATTCGCTGGGGACGTAGCCGATGATGTTCTGATGCCAGAAAATCATCACGGCGTTGGCGTCGTGTGGGTTGTCCGGTTCATGGCGCAGTTCGAGCAGGTCGCCGCGCTGCATCAGCGAGGCAAGCTCCTCCGCGCGGTAATACGCAAGCCCCGCTACCGGCACTTGTGCCGCTACGGGCGGTGTGTGGCGGAGTAATTTTTTCAACTTTTTCCACATGGGATTTTTCCAAATTAACATTTCGCTATTTTACCCTACCATTAGCGCACGCTATGCCAAGTAGCGGACAGCACGCGATATTTTCCCGCCTGGCCGTTCGGTATAATCGCCGCCCTTTCCGCAATTTTAAGGAACTTCCATGAGCCAGAAACGTGTCCTGACCGGCATCACCACCACCGGCATTCCCCATCTGGGTAACTACGTCGGCGCCGTGCGCCCGGCAATCGCCGAAAGCCGTGCCAGCGGCGAAGAATCTTTCCTCTTCCTCGCCGACTACCACGGCATCATCAAATGCCATGACCCGGCACAAATCCACCAATCGACGCTTGCTGTCGCCGCCACCTGGCTCGCCTGCGGCCTTGACCCGGAAACCGTTACTTTCTACCGCCAGTCGGACATCCCGGAAGTGCCGGAACTCACCTGGATATTCAACTGCGTCTGCGCCAAAGGGCTAATGAACCGCGCCCACGCCTACAAGGCAGCGGTTGATGCCAACCTCGCCGAGGGCAACACCGACCCCGACCACGGCATCTCGATGGGGTTGTTCTCTTACCCGGTACTGATGGCGGCGGACATCCTCGCCTTCAACGCCACCCACATCCCGGTCGGGCGCGACCAAATCCAGCACGTCGAAATGGCGCGCGACATCGCCGGCCGCTTCAACCACCGCTACCGCGAGTTGTTTGTCCTGCCGGAAGCGGTGGTCGGCGAAGACGTGCCGCTGCTGACCGGGCTTGACGGACGCAAAATGAGTAAAAGCTACGGCAACACCATCGCGCTCTTTGAAGATGAAAAAGCGCTGCGCAAACAAATCATGAAAATCGTCACCAACTCGCAAGAACCGGGCGAGCCGAAAAACCCCGACGATTCCACTATTTACGAAATCTACCGTTCTTTCTCGACGCGCGACGAACAGGCGACAATGCGCAACCGCTACGCCGCAGGCATCGGCTGGGGCGACGCCAAACAGGCGCTGTTTGAACAAATCAACGCCGAACTCGCCGAGCCGCGCGAACGCTACCGTGAGCTGACCGCCAACCCGGCACGCATCGAAGACATCCTGCAAGCCGGCGCCGTCCGCGCGCGTAAACACGTGCGCCCGCTCTTGGACGCCGTCCGCGATGCCGTCGGCATTCGTCCGCTGCGCTAAAAAATCTAGCAGTGTGCATATAGGAATCCCCCTCACCTGCGAAGCGGGTGAGGGGGATTTTTGAACGGGTGCTAATGGCAGAGGGTATTGCCCGCGCCCATGATGAGGTTGTGGGGGTGTGCGATGCCGCTTAGGGCGATGCTTTGCAGGCCGCCGTCGCGCAGGTCGTAGGCGGTCAGGGTCGGGGTGTCGGCGCTGATAATCAGCGCGGTTTTGCTGTCGGCGGTGATGAAAAGCGCGCGACTTGCTGCGGGTAGCGGCTGTTCGTCTTGTTCTTGTGCCTGGGCGGGCGCGTAGAGGTTCCAGGTTTTCAGGCGCTCGCCAACGGCTATCAGGCGGGTGTCGAGCCAGCCGGTGGCGTACAGGTTGGTCGGCTGGGGCGCCTGGATGGTTTGGATGGCATTGGGGTCGTTGCGCGGCACAAGGTGACCGTTGCCGTTGCGGTCGATGTAGATGTAGAGCTGGCCGCCGTTGTCGATGTAGGGCTGTACCAGCGGCGCGCTAAGCGGGATTTCTTGCGCGATTTTTGCGTTTTCGCTGTCCCAGTTGATGCCGAGATATTGACCTTCGGCGGTTTCTACGCCAAAGAGCAGGTTTTGGTCGTCCGGGCTGATGGCGGCGGCGGTGAGGTTGTGCCAGCCAGCGGGCAGCGGGTGGCGGGTTTGGCTTTGGTCGGTGAGGTGGTAGCGGTAGAGCGCCGGGCTTTCGTCCATGATCCAGATTTGCCGCGAGAGCGGGCTGTAAAGCCAGGCGCTGATGTGCTGGTAGCCGTCGAGGCTGCGCTGTTCTCCGCTTTGGCTGTCAAGCAGGGTGAGGCGGTCGTCGCCGCTGGCAATCAGCCAGGGGCTGTCGGCGTCGAACTGGATACGGTTCACCGCATGAGCGAGCGTGTAGTCTTTTTCGCTGTGGTCGCCGAGTTGGCGGATGGTGATGGTGTTGCCGCCGTCGTTGTAGGCGAACAGGCCGAGGGTTTTGTGGATGCTGAGGTGGCGGGCAGGTTGTTTGAGGTCGAGCAGGCTGGTCTGGCGCTGGCTGTCGAGGTCGATAACGGCGAGTTTGGGTGCGTCGCTGTCGCTGATAAAGGCGTAACGCGCCGGAGCGTTCATGTCGAAGAGTTCTTGCAGGACGGCTTCCGGGGTGAGGCTTTTGCTGTAGTGGTAGCCGAGGTAGAGGGCGACGGCACAGATGAGGGTGGTGGCGAGAAGAAGGGGTTTTTTCATGATGATGGTGGGTTGTTGTGAGGGCATTATTTTGCCCCTTTCCCGCTGGGCGAGAAAGGGGCGTCAGTTTGCCGTCAGGCGACGCTTTTAGCCTTTGGCTTCTTCTTTTTTGTCGCCGTGGTCATGACCGTGGTCTTCTTTTTTGTCGCCGTGGTCATTGCTTTTTTCTTCAATTTTGAAGTGCTTGATCGCTTCTTCGACGGTGATGGTTTTGGCGTCGCATTTCAGGGTTTCGCCGTTGCTGAGTTTCAGCTCCATCGGGTAAGACTCGCCAACTTTCGGGAAGTTCTTTTCTTCGATGTCCATCAGCATGACGTGGTAGCCGCCTTTTTTGAAGTGATGCACTTCACCAGGGGTTACGTCGTATTCCTGGATTTGGCTCATTTCCATTTTGCCGTCTTTGTGAATCATTTCGTGCAGCTCAACGTGGCTGGTGATTTTGTCCGCAGCAGCGCCGGTGAGTTTGACCGCTTCTTTACCGGTGTTTTCGATGTCAAAGAAGGCACCGGTCATGTTTTTGCCGGAGATGACTTCCTGAATCAGGCAGTCTTTTACGTTGACATCGCCTGCCATTGCCGCACCGCTAACGAGCGCACCGAGGATAAGGATTTTTTTCATGGGATTCTCCTGGATTTTGAAGGGGGATTGTCTGTGAACTATGAACGGTTTTTCACGGTTTTACACAAGACGCGCGCAACTATATCACAAGCGTTGAGAGTAATTGCTTTGTTTGTGTTCATATTTGCCGCGGGCGTTTAGGCAGTTTTCAGGAAGCGCTGGTAAACGCTGTTGCCGGTTTCTTCGATGTAGTCGTAGCCGATGGCGGCGAGATGCGCTTCGAGTTCGGCCGGGTTGGCACTTTGGATGCCGACGAGGACGTTGCCGTAGTCGCTGCCGTGGTTGCGGTAGTGGAAGAGGCTGATGTTGTCTTTGCTGCCCAGTGTTTGCAGAAAGTGCAGCAGCGCGCCGGGGCGTTCCGGGAAGCCGAAGCGGAAGAGGCGCTCGTTGGCAACGGCTGCACTCGCGCCGCCTATCATGTAGCGCAGGTGCGATTTGGCAAGTTCGTTGTCGGTGAGGTCTTCGCTGTCGTAGCCGTGGCCGCGCAGTTTTTCGATGATGCCGTCGAGTTCGGCGCGGCCGCCGCTCAGCTCCACGCCGACGAAGATTTGCGCTTGTTCTGCCGACTGGTAGCGGTAGTTGAATTCGGTGACGTTTTGCCGGCCGAGCAGGGTGCAGAATTCGAGGAAGGCGCCGGGGATTTCTGGGATGGTGACGGCAATCAGGCCGTTGCGCTGCTCGCCGATGGCGGTGCGCCCGGTAACGTAATGCAGGCGGTCGAAGTTCATGTTGGCGCCGGAGACGATGTTAATCAGCGTCAGGTTTTGCGTGCTCTGCTGCGCTGCCCATTTTTTCAGACCGGCAGCGGCGACGGCGCCGGAGGGTTCGGCGACGGCGCGGGTGTCGTCAAAGAGGTCTTTCATCGCCGCGCAGATTTCGTCGGTGCTGACGGTGATGAAGTCATCGACGCAGCGTTTGATGAGGTCAAAGGTCAGTTCGCCCGGCATTTTTACCGCAACGCCATCGGCGAAGATGCCGACGTGGTCAAGCACTTGCCGCTTGCCGCCGCGCACCGCGGTGGTCATCGAGGCGGCGTCTTCCGGCTCAACGCCGATGACTTTCACGTCCGGCCGCAGCGCTTTCACCAGCGCGACGATGCCGGCGAGCAGGCCGCCGCCGCCACAGGGGACGAAGATGGCGTCGATGTGGTGCGGGTGTTGCGTCAGGATTTCCAGGGCGATGGTGCCTTGGCCGGCGATGACGTCCGGGTCGTCGAAGGGGTGAATGTAGCTGTAGCCGTGCGCTTCTTGCAGCTCGCGCGCGTGTTGCGAGGCGGCGTCGTAGTAGTCGCCATGCAGGACGATTTCCACCTGCGCGCCACCGAGGCGGCGCACCGCATCAATCTTGATGGCAGGCGTGGTAACAGGCATGACGATAACGGCGCGGATGCCAAGGCGGCGGGCAGAGAGCGCCACGCCCTGCGCGTGGTTGCCGGCGGAGGCGCAAATGACGCCACGCGCGCGTTCTTCGGCGCTCAAGCGGTACATTTTGGTGTAAGCGCCGCGCAGCTTGAAGGAAAACACCGGCTGCAGGTCTTCACGCTTGCAGAGAACATTGTGGCCAAGCCGGTCGGAGAGGCGCGGCATCGCGTCCAGCGGCGTTTTTATCGCCACGTCGTAAACCGGAGCGGTCAAAATTTTCTCGATATAATGCTGCATGAAATTTTCCTTAACGAGGTGAAAAGATGGAACAAAATGCCCTGAAAATGCTTGCTGCCAAAGCGGCGCTGCATTATATCGAAGACGGCATCACATTGGGGGTCGGCAGCGGCTCAACGGTCAATTGCTTCATCGAGGCGCTCGGCGAGGCAAAAATGCAGTTCGCCGACATCGTAACCGCATCCGACGAAAGTACGCGCCGCCTGGAAGCGCACGGCTATCGCGCGAGCGACCTGAACAGCGTCGGCCGCATTGATGTGTACGTCGATGGTTGCGATGAAATTAACCCGCACAAGGCGATGATTAAAGGCGGCGGCGCGGCGCTCACCCGCGAAAAAATCGTTGCGGCGAATGCCGCCAAATTCGTCTGCATCATTGACGAGAGCAAGCACGTTCCCGTGCTGGGACGCTTCCCGCTACCGGTAGAAGTGATTCCGATGGCGCGCAGCTTCGTCGCGCGCGAGCTGGTCAAACTCGGCGGCGAGCCGCGCTGGCGTGAAGGCGTGGTTACCGACAACGGCAACTGGATTTTGGACGTGCATCACCTCGAAATCGCCGAACCCTACAAACTGGAAGAAGCGATTAACAACATCCCCGGCGTGGTCACCAACGGCATCTTCGCGCGCCAGGCGGCGGACGTGGTGATTACCGCCTACGCCAGCGGGCGGATTGGCACGAGTTGAAAACACAAATCCCCCTCCCCCTGTGGGGGAGGGTTGGGGTGGGGTTTGTCCGCACGCCACCGTTGTCAAATAACCCGCCAGAACGCCTGAACCATGCTCAGCTACCGCCACGCCTTCCACGCCGGCAACCATGCCGACCTGCTCAAACACTACCTGCTCACCCGCACCCTCGCCTATTACGCGCAGAAAGCGAAAGCCTTCGACTACATCGACACCCACGCCGGCGCGGGTTACTACGACCTGACCGCCGCCTACGCGCAGAAAAACTGCGAATACCAAAGCGGCATCGCCCGCTTAAATGTCGCCCCCGACCTGCCCGCACCGCTTGCCGCCTGGCGCGCACAGATGCGCGAATTGCAACCCGCCCCTGATACCTACCCCGGTTCCGCCTGGATTGCCGCCCGCCTGCTGCCACCGTCCAGCAAGCTGCACCTCTTTGAACTGCACCCAACAGACCACGCCGCACTCGCACAAAACCTGCGCCCGCTGCGTCTTGGTCGCCGTCTGCACCTGCAACAGGCGGACGGTTTCGCCGGGCTGATTTCCCTGCTACCACCCACCAGCCGCCGCGCGGTCATCCTCATCGACCCGCCCTACGAACAAAAATACGGCTATAAAAACGAGTACGAAATGGTGCTTGATACCCTAAGCGCCGCGCAGAGTCGCTTTGCCAGCGGCAGTTACCTTATTTGGTATCCCTGCCTGCCGCGCGGCGATGGCAGCCAGTTTGCGATGCAACTCACCGCACGTTTTGGCTACAACTTCCTGCGCGCCGAGCTGCACGTGCGCGCTGCCAGCGGCATGTATGGCATGTATGGCAGCGGTATGTTCATCATTAATCCGCCCTACACCCTGCCCGGCGAACTGCAAACCGTCCTGCCCGCCCTGCAAGCGCTCTGCGCCGAAGACAGCGGCAGCAAATTCATCCTGAAAGCGCGTATTCCCTGAACCAGAGGTTCGCCCATGAATCCCCAACACGCCCGCAACCTTCCCGCCATTTGGCTGGACAAACTGCTTTCCGCGCTGGTCATCCTCTTGACCGGCGCCCGCGCACAACCGCTGCCGCAGCTACGCGAGCGCCCGGCGGCGGGGCGCGTTTATTACGCCAACCACAACAGCCACGGCGATTTCATGCTGATTTGGGTGTCGCTGCCGCGCATCCTGCGCCGCCAGTTGCGCCCGGTCGCCGCCGCCGATTACTGGCTGAAATCGTCGCTACGCCGCTTTATCGCATTGAAAGTATTCAACATGGTGCTGGTGGCGCGGCAAAGCGGCGAGCCGCAGGCGGCGGTGCTGCAAATGGCGGAAGCGCTCGATGGCGGCGCCGATTTGCTGATTTTCCCAGAAGGCACGCGCAACGGTAACGACAACGTCCTGCTGCAACCGTTCAAAAGCGGTCTCTACCACCTGGCGATGACCCGCCCGGAAAGCGAGCTGGTGCCGGTGTGGATTCATAACATCCAGCGCGTCCTGCCCAAAGGCAAGCTGCTGCCGGTGCCGATGCTGTGCAGCGTGCGCTTTGGTCAGCCGTTCCGTGGCGGCGATTTCCCGGAAAAAGAAGACTTCCTCGCCTTCGCCCAGGCAACCTTACTCGCACAACAGCCGCTGCTGCGGCAAGAGGAACGCGGACTATGAACGAACACCTTATCGGCTGGCTCTTTGCCACCATCCTCTTGATATTGCTGGCGGCAAGCCTCACCACCCGCTTGCTCATCGCCCGCCACGGCACGACGCCAACGCTTGCCAACCTGCGCGCCCGCGTTCATGCCTGGTGGCTGATGTCGGCGGTGCTGGCGCTGGCGTTTACCGTTGGCCGTGGCGGCACGATTTTCCTCTTTTGGCTGGTGTCGTTTTTCGCCCTGCGCGAGTTTCTCTCGCTGGTTTACAGCCGCCGCAGCGACTACCGGGTGATGGTGCTGTGCTACTACTTCATCTTGCCGCTGCAATACTTCCTGATTTACCAGGGCAGCAGCGTCCTTTTCGCCACCTTTATCCCGGTTTACGCCTTCCTCTTTATGCCAATCGCCGCCTCGCTTTCCGGCGACAGCCGCTACTTCCTCGCGCGTGCGGCAACAGCACAATGGGCGGTGATGATTACGGTCTATTGCATCTCGCACATTCCGGCGCTGTTGAACCTGCGCATCCCCGGCTACCACCACAACATCCTGCTGCTGCTCTTTCTCGTCGCGGTGGTGCAGGCAAGCGACGTGTTGCAATACATTTGGGGCAAACTCTTTGGCCGCAAAAAAATCATGCCGACGCTGTCGCCATCGAAAACGGTCATCGGCACTGTCGGCGGCGTCTGTAGCGCGGCGCTGCTTGGCGGCGCGCTCTATGCGATTACCCCGTTTTCCCCGGCGGAAGCGATTGCCATCGCCTTCATCATCAACGTGATGGGATTCCTCGGCGGCCTCGTCATGTCCGCCATTAAACGCGACCGGGGCGTCAAGGATTGGGGACAGCTCATCGAAGGCCACGGCGGCATGCTTGACCGCATGGACTCGCTCTGCTTTGCCGCGCCGGTATTTTTTCACTGCGTCGAGTATTTTTGGGCGAAGTGAACTCGCATTGCCGAAAAAGCCCGCATTAGCGGGCTTTTTTTCACGTCCGCCAAAGCGGTTGTTTGCCATCTTTTTATAAAAAAATTATACTAATTTCGCAAAACAATGAGGCATTTCTGCAACCGCAACAGTTGCTTCGTCCCGCTTCCCTTCTTATCTCACAGGAGTCACTTATGCTTACCAAAACCGAAAACCGCCCTGCCGCTTGGGCAAACTTCATCGCCGGCGACTGGGAAACCAGCGTCAACGTGCGCGATTTCATCCAAAAAAACTACACCCCCTACGAGGGCGACGGCAGCTTCCTCGCCCCGGCAACACCTGCGACCACCAAACTGTGGGACAGCGTCATGGTCGGCATCAAGGAAGAAAACCGCACCAAAGCGCCGCTGAAAATCGACGCCGACATCGTCTCCGGCATCACCAGCCACGCGCCGGGCTACATCGACAAAGACCTCGAAGTCGTCGTCGGCCTGCAAACCGATGAACCGCTGAAGCGCGCCATCATGCCCTACGGCGGCATCAAAATGGTGATGGACTCCTGCCACATCTACGAAACCCCGCTGAACGAACAAGTGCAAAAAGCCTTCACCGAATACCGCAAAACGCACAACCAAGGCGTGTTTGACGTTTACACCCCGGACATCCGTCGCTGCCGCAAATCCGGCGTGCTCACAGGGCTGCCAGACGCCTACGGACGCGGCCGCATCATCGGCGACTATCGCCGCGTTGCCCTCTACGGCATCGACTTCCTCATGGCGGACAAAGTCAGCCAATTCAACTCATTACAAGCCGACCTTGAAGCGGGCAAAGACCTGGAAGCGACCATCCGCCTGCGTGAAGAAATCGCCGAACAGCACCGCGCCCTCGGTCAAATGAAAGAAATGGCCGCCAGCTACGGCTACGACATCTCTAATCCCGCCACCAACGCGCGCGAAGCGGTGCAATGGACGTATTTCGCCTACCTCGCCGCCGTCAAATCACAAAACGGCGCGGCAATGAGCTTCGGCCGCGTCTCTACCTTCCTCGACATCTACATCGAACGCGACCTGAAAAACGGCGTCATCAGCGAAAGCGAAGCGCAAGAGTTGATTGACCACCTCGTCATGAAACTGCGCATGGTGCGCTTCCTGCGTACGCCGGAATACGACCAACTCTTCTCCGGCGACCCGATTTGGGCGACCGAATCCATCGGCGGCATGGGCTTGGACGGCAGAACGCTCGTGACCAAAAACAGCTTCCGCTTCCTGCACACCCTCTACAACATGGGCCCCTCACCCGAGCCGAACATGACCATCCTTTGGTCAGAACAGCTGCCGGTCGGCTTCAAGCACTTCTGCGCCAAAGTTTCCATCGACACCTCCTCCGTGCAGTACGAAAACGACGATCTGATGCGCCCGGACTTCAACAGCGACGACTACGCCATCGCCTGCTGCGTCAGCCCGATGGTCGTTGGCAAACAAATGCAATTCTTCGGCGCGCGTGCCAACCTCGCCAAAACCCTGCTGTACGCAATCAACGGCGGCGTGGATGAAAAATCCAAAGAACAAGTCGGCCCGAAACAAGCGCCGCTTGCCGATGAAATCCTCGACTACGACACCGTTATTGCCCGCATGGACAGCTTCATGGATTGGCTCGCCACCCAGTACGTAACCGCCCTGAACTGCATCCACTACATGCACGACAAATACAGCTACGAAGCAGCGCTGATGGCACTGCACGACCGCGACGTCTATCGCACCATGGCATGCGGCATCGCCGGCTTGTCTGTCGCCGCCGACTCACTCTCTGCCATCAAATACGCCAAAGTGCGCCCGGTACGCGACGAAAACGGCATCGCCGTGGACTTTGAAATCGAAGGCGAATACCCGCAATTCGGCAACAACGACGAGCGCGTCGATAGCATCGCCTGCGACCTGGTTGAGCGCTTCATGAAAAAAGTCGCCAGCCACCAAATGTACCGTGGCGCGACCCCGACCCAGTCCGTGCTGACCATCACCTCCAACGTCGTTTACGGCAAAAAAACCGGCAACACCCCGGACGGCCGCCGCGCTGGCGCGCCCTTCGGGCCGGGCGCCAACCCGATGCACGGTCGCGACGTCAACGGCGCGGTTGCATCGCTGACCTCGGTTGCCAAACTGCCGTTCACCTACGCCAAAGACGGCATCTCTTACACCTTCTCCATCATCCCCGGCGCGCTCGGCAAAGACGAACGCAGCCGCGAAGCCAACCTCGCCGGTCTGATGGATGGCTACTTCCACCACGATGGCGAATTTGAAGGCGGGCAACACCTGAACGTCAACGTCCTGAACCGCGAGATGCTGATTGAGGCGATGAACGACCCGGAACTCTATCCGCAGCTGACCATCCGCGTCTCTGGCTACGCGGTGCGCTTCAACTCGCTCACCAAAGAGCAGCAGATGGACGTCATCACCCGCACCTTCACCCAAACCATGTAAGCGACTCCGCTTACGACCTAACAAAAAGTGCCGGGCAACCGGCACTTTTTTATGGCGTTTACATACGCGAAAGCGGGATTCGTGTATGTAAATGTGGGGTGAGGCAGCGAGCAATTGAAAAACTGGATTTCTGAGTTATCAACAATATCGCTCACCCCCACCCCGTCCCTCCCCCGCTGCGGGCTTCGCCCTGCGGGGGAGGGGGTTGTCCAATTGTAAACACGCCCTAACCTACCGCACCACCACCCGCACCTTGCTGTAGCCCGCGACCGGATATTGCGCGTAGGCGCAGGGTTCGGGGTCTGCGGGGTCAAGCGCGATGTGCGTCGTGCCGGACAACAATTCTTCCATCAACAGGCGCAGCTCAAGGCGGGCAAGCGGCGCGCCGGGGCAGGCGTGGATGCCGGCGCCATAGACGAGATTGGCGCTTTGCTCGCGTTCGGGGCGGTAGGCAAGCGCGTCGGGGAAAGCAGCTTCGTCGCGGTTGACGCTCGCCCAGTTAAGCGTTACCCGGCTGCCAGCGGGCAGGGTGCGACCGCCAAGAGTAACCGGGCAGGTGGTGATGCGGCGGTTGCTCACCAGCGGGTCTTCGAGGCGCATGATTTCTTCCACCGCGGCCGGGATGGCGGCAAAATCGCCACGCAGCCGCGCCTGCTCGTCAGGATGAGCGGCGAGAAAGCGGACAAGAATGCCGGCTGAAGCGGAAACGGTAGAAAGCTCGCCCACCGTCCAGTTGCGAATCAGCGAAATCAGTTCTTCTTCGGTCATCAGGCGGTCGCCGTCGGGCAGGTGGACAATGTCGTGCAGCAACTCAGTGGTGATGTCGCGGGAAGCGGCGTCGCCCGCCTCGCGCCGTTCCTGCAACAGCGCGCGGATGTATTGATCAAATTCGAGGGCAACCGCGCCGATTTCCGCGCGGTCGCCGCGCAGGGTGGCGCGACGGTTTTTCTCAATCCACGCGGTCAGCGGCGCTTCCAGGCTTGCCGGCCAGCCCATGAAGGCGTTTTGGATGCGCATCGCGTAGCGCTGCGCGAAGCCGTCCATCACATCGACCGCCTGACCGCGTGGCAACTCGGCGACGAGGTCGCGGATGATGGCGCGAAAGGCTGGGGCAAAGCCCGCCATGCGCTCTGGCGTGTAGTATTTATCGTTAATGGGGCGGAAGGCGGTGTGTTCCGGCGCGTCCATGCCGCTCGGCACGGCGATGTGGCGGGTGGAAACGCGGCTGGAGAAGATTTCCGGATGCGCGAGGGCGAAGCTGACGTCTTCGTGACGGAACAGGGTGTAGCCGAGGTAGTCGTCGTGCGCCACCGGGCAACGCGCGCGCATCGCGTCGTAGGCGGCGAGTTGGTTGCGTTGCACTTCCGGCGCGCGGGAGTCCCAGTCGTTTTCGGGTTCTGTGGTCATGATGATGTTCCTTTGTGCGAAAAAATGTGCGTACTTTACGCCCCGCTTCAGGCGGCTGTCATTGATGTTATACATACAGGGTAGCGGGGTTCGTGTATGTAAATTGCGCTACAATCGCCGCCCCATAAACATAAAAGAGTCATCATCATGAGAGCATCCCAACCTGCCGTGGGCTTCATCAGCCTCGGCTGCCCAAAAGCGCTGGTCGATTCCGAGCGCATCCTCACGCAAATCAACGCCGACGGCTACGCGATTACCAACCGCTACGACGACGCCGACCTGGTCATCGTCAATACCTGCGGCTTTATCAACGAAGCGGTCGCCGAGTCGCTCAACACCATCAGCGAAGCCATCCGGCAGAATGGCAAGGTCATCGTTACCGGCTGCCTAGGCGTCAAGGCCGACCTCATCCGCGAACACTGCCCGGACGTCCTCGCCATTACCGGGCCGCAGGCCTATGAATCGGTAATGAGCGCGGTGCATGAGCATCTGCCGAAACCGGAACACAATCCCTACCTCGACCTCATCCCGCCTGCCGGCCTCAAGCTGACGCCGCGCCACTACGCCTATCTGAAAATCGCCGAGGGCTGCGACCACCACTGCACCTTCTGCATCATCCCCGACCTGCGCGGCCGTCTCGTCAGCCGCCCGGCGGAAGCGGTGCTGAAGGAAGCGACCAACCTGGTCAAACTTGGCGTGAAAGAGTTGCTCGTCGTCTCGCAAGACACTTCCGCCTATGGCGCCGACCTCGGCGCGCGCGGCATTCACGCACTGGCGCGCGAGCTGGGCAAACTCAATGCCTGGGTGCGCCTGCACTACGTCTATCCCTACCCGGACGTCGATGACCTCATCCCGCTGATGGTGGACGGCGGCATCCTGCCCTACCTCGACGTGCCCTTCCAGCACGCCAGCCCGCGCATCCTGAAAGCGATGCGCCGCCCCGGCAACCGCGAGCGCACGCTGGAGCGTATCCGCCGTTGGCGCGAAATCTGCCCCGACCTCGCCCTGCGCAGTACCTTCATCGTTGGCTTCCCCGGCGAGACGGACGCCGATTTTGAGGAGCTGCTCGCCTTTATCGAGGAAGCCGACATCAACCGCGCCGGCTGCTTCGCCTATTCGCCGGTGGCAGGCGCGGCGGCGAACGACCTGCCCGACCAAATCCCGGAAGACGTCAAGCAGGAACGGCTGCAACGCTTCATGGCAGCGCAGGAAGCGGTCAGCGCCCGCCTGCTCGCCGACAAGGTGGGCAGCGTCCTGCCGGTGATGATTGACGCGGTCGATGCGGAAAACCTCGCCGCCACCGGACGCACACCGTATGACGCGCCGGAAGTTGATGGCGTCGTCCACATTGCCAACCTCGACGGCGCGAAGCCGGGCGAGATTGTCCACGTCGAAATCACTGACAGCGACGCGCACGACCTCTACGGCAGCGTTTATTGAGCGGGTGGCAACAAATTTATGCAATGGCATAACGAAAAAACGCTATAATCCGTTGCCCCTATTGGAAAAACGGAGCAACAAATGAAAGTCTTATCTTCGCTAAAAACCGCAAAAACGCGCAGCCGCGATTGCCAAATCGTGCGGCGGCGCGGCAAGCTGTTTGTCATTTGCAAAAGCGACAAGCGGCTGAAAGCCCGCCAGCGTTAAGCGTTAAAAAAGCCCGCATCAAGCGGGCTTTTTCATGCCTTTGCGTGCCTCGCGGATGCTGTAGCGCATCATCACCGCAATGCCCGCCCAGATGAGGCCGTAACTGGCAAGCGACGCCAGTTGCAGCGGTTCGCCGAGGAAGACGGTGGCGATGACGAACAGCAGCGCCGGCTCGAGGTAGCTCAAAATGCCGAAGATAATCACCGGCAGCAGCGCGTTGGCGGAGAGGTTGAGTTGCTGCGCCACCGCGCCATGCACGCCAAGCAGAGCAATCCAAAACAGCAGCCACGGATTGGCGGCAATCATCGCCGGGCTTTGCGACTGATACAGCAAATAAAGCAGCGCAAACGGCAGGATGAGCAGCACATCGAGCATCAACCCGGTCAGCGCCGGCACGCCCTGCCAGCGGCGCAGCAAGTAGTAAACGGGGTAGGTGGCGAAGACGAAGACCGTCGCCCAAGAAAAACTGCCACTGCGCAACAGTTCGAGGGCGACACCGGCAGCGGCAAGGGCAACCGCGAGGCGCTGCGCTGGGGCGAGGCGTTCGCGGAAAAAACAGACGCCGCCGAGCATCATCGCCAGCGGAAAGAGAAAGTAGCCCATCGCCACTTCCACGCCTTTGCCGTTGAGCGGCGCCCACATAAAAAGCCACATCTGCCCGGCAAAAATGGGGGTTGGCAGGATGATGAGCGCCCAACGCCGCCAGTTGTAGCCAACATCGCGCAGAAAATGCTGCGTTTGCCGCCATGCCGAGCCGTGGCCAAGCAGGACAAGGAAGCTGGCAAACATACCGACCATGCGCCAGGCAAAAATGTCCGTGCCGCGCATCGGCGCGAGCCAAGTGCCGTAGAAAAAAAGCATACTGAACAGCACGTTAGAGAGAATGGCGGCGGCGATACCTTTGACGGAAATGTTCATGGTTTGCAGGTGGTGGCGGTGGTGGGTTTCTGCCGCAACAGAGGCGGCAGGCGCGGCGTCATCATATAGCAATCCACCGAAAGCCTCATACGGTGTTGCGCCGCCTCGCCGTACAACTACGTACTGCCTTCGGCGGCGCGCCTTGTCTGAGACTTTTGGTGTATCGCTATGACCGCAACGGCAGCTCGTTACCGCGACAAAATCCGCTTTACTCTCATCAGTGGCGGCGCTATAGTGTCTGCAAGGCATGACTGCGGGGCAGGCGTTTCCTACAGACCCCTTGACCCTAATTTCATCCTGCCTTGGGTGTCAGACGCATCTGGGTGTGCATGCTTGCTTCGGCGAGAAGCCCGAAAGGTTGTTGAGGCACCCACTTGAACCCCACGGTTCAAGGGCATTAGGTTAAGCGGCTTCCGCGGTTATGCTCTTTTTCTTCAGGCAAGGCATTGCGCCTTGCCTTTTTATTTTCTTAATAAAGGCGGCACGGGATTTCCCTTGCCGTTTTTTATAGTGACCGCTTGGCGTTTATAGCGATACACCGAAAGTTTCAGACAAGGCGCGCCGCTGAAGATAGTACAACTAGTACGGCTAAGCGACGCAACACCGTATGAAGCTTTCGGTGGATGGCTATACATACACAAACCCCGCTACCCTGTATGTATAAATGAACATCGCGTAGCCCGCGCCTAATCCTTCGCTAATCCTGGCGCGGGGGCTTTGCCGTTACAATCCGCGCGTTGCGGTGTCGTCCGTTTTTTTCTTTCGTGAGGTTTTAATGAATAGACAATCTGGTCGCGTCGGGATGCGCTTTTTAGTGGTGTTGGTGCTGCTTGCGGCGGGCGGTTATGCCTGGTGGCATTTTCGCGAGAAACCGCCGGAGGCAGGCGCGATTAAATACATCACCGCCGAGGCGAAAAAAGGCGACATCGCGCAGACGGTGCTGGCGAGTGGTTCGTTGCAGCCGTTCAAGTCGGTCAAGGTCGGCGCGCAGGTGTCGGGCGAGATTAGCGCGCTCGCGGTGCAAATCGGCGACCGCGTCAAGACCGGCGACCCGATTGCCGAGATTGACGCCAGCACACAGCAAAACACGCGCGACAGCGCCGCTGCTGCTCTCGCTTCCAGCAAAGCGGCGCAGACGGCAGCGCAGGCAAAGTTGCGCGAGGCGCAGCAGAATTTCAACCGCCAACAAGAGCTGGTGAAGAAGGGCGCGGCGGCACGCGAGACGCTGGACGCGGCGCAGGCGACCTTGAAATCGGCACAGAGTGCAGTTGAGCAGGCGAAGGCGGACATTCGCAAGAGCCAGCTTGAGCTGGACAACGCCGGGCTACGTTTGGGTTATACCAGCGTTACCGCGCCGATGGACGGCGTCGTCATTTCCGTTGCCGTGGAAAAGGGGCAGACGGTGAACGCGGTGCAGGACAGCCCGACGCTGGTAACGATTGCGCAGACGAACACAATGACGGTCGAGGCGGAAATCGCCGAGGCAGATGTCAGTGCAGTACAACCCGGCATGGCAGCCTACTTCACCCTGCTTGGCGCGGACAAAACCCGCTATGAGGGCAAGCTAAAATCCATCGACCCGGCGCCACTTGCCACCTCAAAAAACACCACCAGCAGCGCCTCTACAGAGACCGCCGTTTATTACTACGGCAAAATGGACGTGCCCAACCCCGACGGCAAACTACGCATCGGCATGACAGCGAACATGGTCATCAACGTGCGCGAGGCGAAAGGCGTGCTCACCATTCCGATGACTGCGCTGCAAACCAACGCGAGTGGCGAAGACGAAGTACAAGTGATGGTGGGCGGCCAGCCGCAGCCGCGCGTGGTCAAGCTCGGCATCAATGACGGCGTCAATACGGAAGTCGTGACTGGGCTGAAGGCGGGCGAACAGGTGGTGGTCAGCAGCGGCACCGGCGAGGGCAGCATCCCGATGGGGCCGGGAGGGCCGTTCTAATGGC
>CAUVOF010000018.1:0-26113 GCA_963553325.1 uncultured Cardiobacterium sp. | reverse complement strand
GTAGCCGCCGGGGTTGGTGTGCGCCTGCATGTCGGCGAGGATGGCGGGGACGCGCGCGGGGTCTAAAAACATGAAGACGACGGTGGCGACGATGTAGTCGTAGTTTTCCGTGAGCGCGGCGCTGTTGATGTCGTAGGTTTCGGCGCGCACGGACAGGTTTTCTTGTGCGGCGAGTTGGGCGGCGCTGGCAGCGGCACCGGGGTTGTAGTCGCTGGCGGTAACGTCATGTCCAGTTAGCGCCAAATAGAGCGCGTTGCGCCCCTGACCGCAGCCGAGGTCGAGCGCCTTGCCCGGCGGCACGCTGTCGCTTGCGGCGACGACCGCGGAATGGGTGCGGGTCATGCCGTATTTTTTGTGGAAGTAGTCAGCGGGTTCGCAGTGGAAGGCGAGCTGCATTTGTGTGTCGTCGTCGAGCATTTCGACGCGGTGCCATTGCTGCGGGTATATCGTCCAAATGTCGCTCTCTGGGGTGAGGATGTGTTCGGCGGTGGTCGCGCCGTCTTCTGATAGTTCGTGGAATTTGAGTCTGCCCGCCAGCACGCGCAGTTTGCCCCAGGTGCCTGCCTGGGTATTGTGCTGGTTGGTGACGGCGGCGGGGATGGTGGTTTTGTCCCAGACGGGCATGGTTTTGTAGCAAAGGAGTTGGGTCATGGGGATTCCTTGTGGGTTTTACATACAGGGTAGCGGGGTTCGTGTATGTATATTTCAGGGGCGGTTGAACTGCCCCTTTTCGTTAAAACTCGTCGGTTACGCAGCCTTTCGAGGCGGAGCTGACGGTGCGCGCGTATTTGTAATGCACGCCGCGGCGGGCGCTTTCTTTCAGCGGTGGCTGTACCCAGCGGGCGCGGCGTGCTGCCAGTTCTTCGTCGGAAAGGTGAACGTCGATGGTGTTTTTCACCGCGTCGATGGTGATGATGTCGCCGTCTTCGACGAGGGCGATGTTGCCGCCTTCTTGCGCTTCGGGCGCGACGTGGCCGACGACGAAGCCGTGCGAGCCGCCGGAGAAGCGGCCGTCGGTTATCAGCGCCACGCTTTTGCCCAGCCCCGCGCCCATGATGGCAGAGGTCGGCTTGAGCATTTCCGGCATGCCGGGGCCGCCTTTCGGTCCTTCGTAGCGGATAACGACGACGGTGCCGGCGGTAACTTCGCCGCGTGCGATGCCTTCGTTGGCGAGGAATTCGCCTTCATAGACTTTGGCGCGGCCGGTGAAGGAGAGGCCTTCTTTGCCGGTGATTTTCGCAACCGCCCCTTCGCTGGCGAGGTTGCCGTAGAGAATGCGGATGTGGCCGGTTTCTTTGATGGGTTTTTCCAGCGGCTGGATGATTTGTTGGCCGGCGGGCAGGCCGGGGACGTCTTTTAGGTTTTCGGCGACGGTTTTGCCGGTAACCGTCATGCAGTCGCCATGCAGGATGCCTTTTTCCAGCAGGTATTTCATGACAGCCGGCACGCCGCCGATTTTGTGCACGTCTTCCATGACGTAGAGGCCGCTCGGTTTCATGTCGGCGAGCATCGGCGTGCTTTCGCTGAGTGCTGCGAGTTCGTCGATGGTAAAAGGAATACCGGCGGCGCGGCTGATGGCGAGGAAGTGCAGCACGGCGTTGGTTGAGCCGCCGAGGATGATGGCGAGGCGGAAGGCGTTTTCGATGGATTTGCGGGTAACGATGTCGCTGGGGCGGATGTCGTTGTCCATCAGGTAGCGCAGCGCTTTGCCGACTTGTAGGCATTCTTGGCGTTTTTCTGGGCCTGCGGCGGGGTTCGAGGAGTTGTAGGGCAGCGCCATGCCGAGCGCTTCGATGGCAGCGGCCATGGTGTTGGCGGTGTACATGCCGCCGCAAGCGCCTTCGCCGGGGCAGGCGCAGTGGATGACTTCGCGGTATTCGCTTTCGTCGATGGTGCCGGCGACTTTCTGCCCCCAGGCTTCAAAGGCGGAGACGACGTCGAGTTTTTTGCCGTTGTGGTAGCCGGCGGCGATGGTGCCGCCATAGACGAGGATGGAGGGGCGGTTGAGCCGTAGCTGCGCCATCAGCGCGCCGGGCATGTTTTTGTCGCAGCCGACGACGGTAACGAGTGCGTCGTAACACATCGCCTGCATGAAGGTTTCGATGGAGTCGGCGATGACGTCGCGCGAGACCAGCGAGTAACGCATCCCTTGCGTGCCCATCGAGATGCCGTCGCTGACGCCAATGGTGTTGAAGATGAGGCCGACGCTGTCGGTTTCCTGCACGCCGGTTTTGATTTCGCGCGCGAGGTCGTTTAAGTGCATGTTGCAGGGGTTGCCTTCGTAGCCGGTGCTGGCAATGCCGACGATGGGCTTGCGCAGGTCGTCATCGGAAAGCCCGATGGCATGCAGCATCGCTTGCGCGGCGGGCTGGGTGTCGTCTTGGGTGATGTGTTTGCTGTATTTGTTTACGCTCATGAGTGTGTCTGGTGGCGGTTAAGGGGCGGCTATTGTAGGGGAAAACGGCGATGCCATGAGAATTCGCGCGGCAGGCAAAAACCGACACGCCTGTTTGTGCCTTTCTGTTAAACTGTCGCAACTTTTTCTCAACCTTTTGCCTCAAACATTTTGGAGTATTCATCATGAGCGATTCCTTAAAAGAAGAAGCCCTGCGTTATCACAGCTTTCCCACCGCCGGGAAGGTTGCCGTTACCCCGACCAAAGCGCTGGACAACCAGCGCGATTTGTCGCTGGCTTATTCACCGGGAGTCGCGTTTGCCTGCCAGGCGATTGAAGCCGACCCGCTGCAAGCCGATTACCTCACCTCGCGCGCCAATTTGGTCGCGGTCATTTCCAACGGCACCGCCGTGCTCGGTCTGGGCAACATCGGCGCGCTCGCCGGCAAGCCGGTAATGGAAGGCAAGGGCGTATTGTTCAAGAAATTCGCCGGGATTGACGTTTTCGATATTGAAGTCAATCAAACCGACCCGGAGAAATTCATCGAAGCGGTCGCCGCGCTGGAGCCGACCTTTGGCGGCATCAACCTCGAAGACATCAAGGCGCCAGAATGTTTTGAAATCGAAAACCGCCTCAAGGAACGGATGAACATCCCGGTTTTCCACGACGACCAGCACGGCACCGCCATCATCGCCTCTGCCGCGCTGATTAACGCCCTGCGCCTGCAAGACAAGGACATCAGCAAAGTGCGCGTCGTCGCTTCCGGCGCGGGCGCGGCGGGCATGGCGTGTCTTGATATGTTCGTCAGCCTCGGCGTGCAGAAAGCAAACATCATCGTCTGCGATTCCAAGGGGCCGATTTACGAAGGCCGCCCCGGCAATCTCGACGGGCGCAAGGCAGAATTTGTCGCCAAGACCGAAGCGCGCACGCTCGCGGAAGCGCTGGTTGGTGCGGACGTCTTCCTCGGCGTCTCGCAAGCGGGACTGCTCAACGGCGAAATGATTAAATCCATGGCGGCCAAACCGCTGGTGCTGGCGCTTGCCAACCCGGTGCCGGAAATCATGCCGGCGGAAGTACACGCGGCACGCGATGACGCGATTGTCGCCACCGGCCGTTCCGACTTCCCCAACCAGGTCAATAACGTCCTCTGCTTCCCCTACCTCTTCCGTGGCGCGCTTGACGTCGGCGCGACCACGATTAACGAAGCGATGAAAATGGCGGCGGTTTATGCCATCGCCGACCTCGCCAAATCCCCCGCTGGTGAAGAAGTGATGGCCGCTTATGGCGGGCAGGCGCTGGTTTATGGCAAGGATTATGTCATCCCGAAACCGTTTGACCCGCGCCTGATTTCGACGATTCCGGTCGCGGTCGCCAAGGCGGCGATGGAAAGCGGCGTCGCCCGCCGCCCGCTGGAAAATCTGGCGGAATATCAGGAAAAACTGGCGCTGCTCTTCAACAAGAGCGGTTTCGCGATGAAGCCGATTATTGAACGCGCCCGCGCCAACCCGCTGCGCGTTGCCTTCGCCGAAGGTGAAGACGTGCGCGTCATCCGCGCCGCCATCGCCTGCGTCCAAGAAGGCATCGCCAAGCCGATACTCATCGGCCGCCGCAAACGCATCGAAGAACGCCTCGCCGAAAACCACATGCAGCTTGATCTTGACCGCGATGTGCAGCTGATTGAGCCGATGAACAACCCCTACTACGAAGACTGCTGGCGCACCTACCACCAGCTGCGCGCGCGTGAGGGCATAGACCCGGCAGAAGCGCGGGTACAAATGAACACCCGCCCGACCACGCTCGCGGCGATGCTGGTCAAACTCGGCCACGCCGACACCATGCTTTGCGGCGTCATCGGCCGCTTCGAGCGCCACCTGCGCCGGGTGCGCGGCGTCTTCGGCATGCAAGAAGGCATGGCAAAACCGGCGGCGCTCAGCCTGATGCTGACACCGAAAGGGGCAATCTTCATCACCGACACCCAAGTACACGAAAACCCGAACGCCGAAGAACTCACCGCCATCACCCTGCACGCGGCGAAAGCGGTGGAAATGTTTGGCATCACCCCGAAAATCGCGCTGCTATCCGCTTCCAACTTCGGCACCCGCGCCGAATTGCCGAGCGCACGCCACATGCGCGAAGCACTCGCCAACATCCAGGCCATCCGCCCCGACCTCGAAATCGAAGGCGAAATGAAAGCTGACTGCGCGCTCATCGAACAACTGCGCCAGGAAGCCTTCCCCGGCAACCGCCTGCAAGGCATGGCAAACCTGCTCATCATGCCCAACATTGACGCCGGCAACATCAGCCTCAACCTGCTGAAAGCCGCGACCGACGCCACCATGATTGGCCCCATCCTGCTTGGCGTCGATGCGCCGGTGCATGTGCTATCCAACAACGCGACCACCCGCCGCATCATCAACATGGCGGCAATCGCAGTCGTAGAAGCACAAATGAGCAAAAACCAGGCACACTAACCCCCAACACATCACGGACGGAGCGAGATGACGGCACTGAACACCATCCGACTGGCGGACTACCAGCCGCCAGCCTTCACAGTCAAACACCACGAACTCAAATTCGAGCTACAAGACAACGGCGAAGTCCTGGTCAGCCACACCCAAAAAATCGTGCGCAACCAGCCCAGTCACGACGAAAACGGCTGGGAACTGCCGCAGGACAGACACGCCACCCTCAATGCCGAAAAACTCGCACTAGAAGCCATCGAAATCGACGGCAAAGCGCTCACCGCCGACCAGTACGACTACGACGGTGAGCGCCTGCTGCTGAAAAACGTCAGCGACAGCTTCGAGCTGCACACCGTGGTGCGCCTCAAGCCGGACGAAAACAAAGAACTCTCCGGCCTCTACCGTTCCAACGGCATCTACTGCAGCCAATGCGAAGCCGAAGGCTTCCGCCGCATCAGCCCGACCTTCGACCGCCCGGACGTGCTTGCCACCTACCGCGTGCGCATCGAAGCGGACAAAAAAACCTGCCCGGTGCTGCTCTCTAACGGCAACCCCGAAGGCCAGGGCGAACTACCCGGCGGTCGCCACTACGCGCAGTGGCACGACCCGCACCCCAAACCGAGCTACCTCTTCGCCATCGTCGCCGGCAACCTCGCCCACATCAGCCGCCGCATCACCACGCCCAAAGGCAAAAAAATCAGCCTCAACATCTACACCGAGCCGGCTTTCGTCAACCAGACCGACTTCGCCATGCAGTCGCTGATAGACAGCATCCATTGGGACGAAGAACGCTTCGGCCTCTCTTACGACCTCAACCAATTCAACATCGTCGCCATCAGCGACTTCAACATGGGGGCGATGGAAAACAAATCGCTCAACATCTTCAACACCCGCTTCGTCCTCGCCGACACCGAAACCGCGACCGACGAAGACTACCACGGCATCCGCGCCGTCATCGGCCACGAATACTTCCACAACTGGACGGGCAACCGCGTAACCTGCCGCGACTGGTTCCAACTCTCGCTCAAAGAAGGCCTGACCGTCTTCCGTGACCAAGAATTCTCTGCCGACATGGGCGAGCGCTCGCTCGAACGCATCGGCGACGTCATCCGCCTGCGCGCCATGCAATTCCCCGAAGACGCAGGCCCCATGAGCCACCCGGTGCAGCCGCAAGAATACGCCGCCATCGACAACTTCTACACCGCCACCGTCTACGATAAAGGCGCGGAAATCATCCGCATGTACCACACCATCCTCGGCGAAGCCGCCTTCCAACAAGGCATGCAGCGCTACATCAGCCGCCACGACGGCCAGGCAGTGCGCATCGAAGACTTCGCCCAAGCGATGAGCGACGGCGGCGACTACAACTTCAACGGTCAATTCTTCGACTGGTACACCACGCGCGGCACGCCAAAAGTCACCTTCACCTCATCCTGGAACCAGCACGAGCGCAGCTTCACCATCGCCGCCATGCAAGACGTGAGCGCCGTCGAGCCGCCGCGCCCGCTGGTCATCCCCATCCGCCTTGCCCTCATCAGCCGCAGCGGCCGCCACTACCGCTTCGCCGACGGCAAGTACGAACAAACCCTGCTTCTCGAAAAAAGCAGCGCCACCTGGAGCTTCGAGCGCGCCGAGCCAGACCTCATCCCGGTACTGATGCAAAACTTCTCTGCGCCCGTTTACTACCAGCACCGCTACGACAACGACGAACTCGCCGCCATCGTCGCGCACGCGCCGGACGGCTTCGCCCGCTTCGAAGCCATGCAAATCCTCTACCGCCGCATCTTCGAACAAGCGCTAAAAAAACCGCGAGAACTGCGCGAACACAGCGCCGCCCTCTGCGACATCATGCAGGCGGTGCTCGCGCACGACAAACGCAGCGAAGCCGAAAAAGCGCTGCTGCTGGAAATCCCGACCCTCAACACCCTGCTCAACACCCTACCCGACCCGGTGAACATGAGCGCGGCCATTGCCGCACACGACCGCGTCGTCCGCATCCTCGCGCTGAAAATGCGGCGCAACTGGGTGGACTGGCTCGAAAGCGCGCCCGTGCCGACATCGCCCAAATACAGCGTCAAAGACGCCGGCATCCGCAAACTGCGCGGCTTGGCGATGCGCACCCTCGCCCTCTTCGAAGACGACGCCTACCGCCAGCGCCTTTTGAACGAATACCACGCTGCCGACAACATGACCGCGCGCATGAACGCCCTGCACGCGCTCAACTGCCAGCACGACCACTACCGCGAACAGGCGCTTGCCGACTACCTGGCGCGCTACCGCGCCCTGCCGCTGGTGGTGGACAAATGGTTTGCTGTGCAGGCACAAGACCACAGCGACGGCGCACTCGAACGCATCACCGCGCTCGCCGAGCACCCCGACTTCCAGCCGGACAACCCCAACCGCTTCCGCGCGCTGGTCAGCACCCTGATGCAACAAAACCCCGCCATCTACCACGCCGAAGACGGCAGCGGCTACCGCTTCGCTGCCGGACAAATCCGCCGCGTCCTACTCAGCAACCCGCAACTGGCGGCAAGAATGCTGAACGGCTACGCCATCATCAGCCGCATGGACAGCGCACGCAAAGCGCTGGTCAAAGCCGAACTGGAAGCCCTCGCCGCGGTGGACGGCATCAGTGTCGATGTGCGCGAAGTGCTGGAACGACTACAACACGGCCTACAATAACCCCACAAGGTGCGCCCCGGCGCACCTTGTTCATCAGCAACTGAAGCAAAAAAAACCGCCTGACGGCGGTTTTTTTGGGGTTTACAGCTCACCTTCGTTCTGGTTGCGCAGGTAGGCGTTCGCGCTTGGCAGGATGATTTCGATGCGCAGGCCGGGTTTGTTGTCGTGCAGGCGGATTTTTCCGTTGTGCAGGGCGACAATGGCGCTCACCAGCGACAAGCCCAAGCCGTTACCGGGGGTGCTGCGCGCGCTGTCGAGGCGGACGAAGCGTTTTAGCACTTCCTCGCGTTTATCTGCCGGGATACCGTGGCCGTTGTCGCCAACATTGACGTAGAGGTTATCGCCGCGTTGTTCCGCGGTCAGGGTAATGTGACCGCCGCTCGGCGTGTATTTGATGGCATTGTCGAGCAGGTTGGTGATGCCCTGGGCGAGAAGTTGCAGGTTGCCCATCACTTCCAGACCACGCTCAATGTGCGATTCAAAGCTGTGTCCGCCTTCTTCTTCGCTCATAACTTCGTAAAGCTCGGCGAGACCGTCGCAAATGCTGCTCAGACTTTCGCGTTTGAAGTCGCCTTTGGCACGGCTTTCGACTTGCGCGATGTTGAGCAGCGCATTGAAGGTTTTCAGCAGGTTTTCCGCATCCTGTACCGAATCGGCGATAACGTCGCGCAAGGTGGCCGCATCGCTGTTGCGGTCTATCAGCGCCACTTCCATGCGGTTGCGCATGCGGTTAAGCGGGCTGCGCAGGTCGTGCGCGATGTTGTTGGTGACTTGTCGCTGACTGGTGATGAGTGCTTCGATGCGGTCGAGCATGTGGTTCAAATCGCCAGCAAGCTGGCTCATTTCATCGGCGTCTGTCGCGCGGGTGAGGATACGCTCGGAGAAGTCGCCATCGACGATACGCCGTGCGGTGCGGCTGATACGCGCGATGCTGTGGATGATGATGAAACCGATGAGGAAGCTGCCGATAAAGGAGGCGATAAGCAGAAGCCCGGTAACGTAGATGCTGTTGTTGAGCATCCGTTTGAGCATTTTGCGCTCGTTGCTGGTGTCGTAGGCGGTGATGAGGGTGTAGCGGTTGTCGGCGGTATTGACGATAACTACCCGCATGACCAGGTTGATGCGCATGTCGCCGTCGGTGGGGTTGCCGGGGTTGATGCGGCAGAGGTCGGCGACGCTGCTGTCCAAGATGATGAGGTCAGCGGCGTTGCTTTCCAGCACGGCAGTTTGCTCGTTGCGGCGACTGGTAAAGGGCAGTCCATTGCTGCCGCTGCCGCTCGCCTGCGGTTTGGCGGTAACGCAGAAGGTGATGTTCGGGTCGCCGGGGACGCGCTCGATGATGCCAAGCACCGGGGTGTAGAGACCGATGCTGGTACGCTCTTCAAAGCGGCGGCGCAGGCTGGTGGTTTCGGCGAGCAGGCGCGAGTCGATTTGTTCGCGGATTTCTTTTTCGGCGCTACGGTAGAGGGTGTACATCGAGATGCCGGTAACGAAGCTCGATGCCAGGGTGAAGAACAGGGAAAATTTGAAGGCGGTAGTTTTTACCGCCTTCCCCCAGTCGCGTAGCCGCTTAGTTATAGCCGTTTGGGTCATAGAGGCTATATCCTGCGCCACGTTCGGTATGAATTAAGGGTGGGTCGAAGTCTTTGTCGATTTTGCTACGCAGACGCGAGATGTGGACGTCGATGACGTTGGTCTGCGGGTCAAAGTGGTATTCCCACACTTTTTCGAGAAGCATGGTGCGGGTTACGACTTGCCCGGCGTTGCTCATCAGGTATTCGAGCAGGCGGAATTCGCGCGGTTGCAGGTTAATTTTTTTGCCACTGCGCGTAACTTTGCGTTTTAGGCGGTCAAGTTGCAGGTCGGCGACTTCCAGCATCATTTGGTCATGGATTTCGCCACCACGGCGGCGGGTCAGCGCCTGCACACGGGCGAGCAGTTCGGAAAAGGCGTAGGGTTTGACCAGGTAATCGTCGCCGCCGGCTGCCAAGCCTTCGACGCGGTCATCGACTTCGCCGAGGGCGGAGAGGATAAGAACAGGCGTACTCATGCCGTCTTTGCGCAGTTTTTCGATGACGGAGAGGCCATCTAGCTCAGGCAGCATCCGGTCAACGATAAGGATGTCGTACTGACCGCCCTGCGCCATTGCCAGCCCCTCGGTGCCGGTATGCGCCGCATCGACGACGTAACCGCTCTCGCTCAGGCCTTTGGTGATATAGGCTGCGACGTCTTTGTCGTCTTCAATAATCAAAACGTGCATGAAGTTCTCCTAAGTTTTCTTTAATCACCCGTTTCGGGCAATGTAAGGTGGATTTAGTCAGAATATGCGCCCTATCTTAAAGCAATCAGAGGTATCCATGAATAAAACATTGGTTATATTGGCACTCGCACTTGCCGCCCCGCTGGGCTTTGCCGACCCCGCTCCCGACTTCACCGCGCTCGTTTCTAAAACGAAAGACGCGGTAGTCAGCATCGAGGTGGAAAGCCGCGTCAGCGCGCCTTCTACCATTAATGGTTTCCCGCCGGATGTTTTTGAAGAATTTTTCGGCTTCCCCGACCCTTTCGGCCAGCCTTTTGAAATACCGCAGCAACGCAACGAACAGCGCATTCTGCAAGGGCAAGGTTCGGGCTTTATCATCGACAGCGACGGCTACATTCTCACCAACGCGCACGTCGTGGAAGGCGCGGAAAAAGTGCGCGTCCAGCTCAACAATAACAAGGAATACAGCGCCGACGTCATCGGCATCGACAAACGCACCGACGTTGCCCTCGTTAAAATCCAGGGCGACCACCTGCCCGTTGCCACCATTGGCGATTCCGACAAGGTGCAGGTTGGCGACTGGGTTCTCGCCATCGGCTCGCCCTTTGGTTTCTCCCACACCGCGACGCAGGGCATCGTTAGCGCCGTCGCCCGTAACCTGCCGAGCGGCGACTACGTTCCCTTCATCCAGACCGACGCCGCCATCAACCCCGGCAACTCCGGCGGCCCGCTCTTTAACAGCAAGGGCGAAGTCATCGCCATCAACTCGCAAATCTACAGCCGCAGCGGCGCTTTCAGCGGCCTCGCCTTCTCCATCCCGATTAACATGGCGAAAAACATCGCCGACCAGTTAAAAGACAAGGGCGAAGTGGTGCGTGGCTGGCTCGGCGTGCGCATTCAAGGGCTTGACCAGACGCTCGCCGAATCCTTTGGCATGGAAAACCCGCGCGGCGCACTGGTCGCCCAGGTCGAAGAAAACTCGCCTGCCGCCAAAGCGGGCATCGAAAGCGGCGATGTCATCCTGGAATTCCGCGGCAAAGCGGTGAACAAATCCGCCGACCTGCCGGCGCTGGTTGCCTCAACGCCCATCGGCGAGAAAGTCGAAATCAAGCTGCTGCGCGATAGCAAAGAAGAAACGGTCAAAGTCGAAATCGGCAACCTAAACGACATCAGCGGTAACGGCGGCAAAGCCAGCGCGACCACACGCGGCCTCAGCCTCAGCACACTCGACGACGAGGCGCGCAAAGAACTGGGCTTCCGTGGCAAAGGCGTGCGCATCGACAGCGTCAAGGCAGGTTCAGCGGCAGAGCGTTCCGGTCTGCGTGCCGGTGACATCATCATCGGCGTTGGCGGCAAGCGCGTCGAAGATGTGAAAAGCGCGCAGCGTCTGCTGGAAAAAGCGAACAGCAAACGTCCGGTGCCGCTACTCATCTACCGCAACGGACAGAATATTTACCTGGCGTTGCAGCCGTAATACGACACGGTTTACCGCTACGCACACAAAAACGAAAACCCCGCCGAAGCGGGGTTTTTCGTTGCCAAGCGGACGTCTCGCGGTTGCGAGGTGGCCAATCCGTCCGCATGACTGGCGGCATTTTAGCGGCAAGAATTATCGCGGGGTCTCATTATCCGCGCCTGCCATCTCGCCGAGCAGGCTCTGGATAATGTGGCCTGCCATCATGATGCCGAACAGCGCCGGCATGTAAGAAATAGTGCCATTGACCGCGCGGGCGCGGCCGGGGACATCGCCGCCAACTGGCTGGTGCGGCAGCGGCTGGCGCGGCGGTTCGTCGGAATAGACAACCGGGTAATTGAGGCTGGCGCCGCGCCCTTTCAAGGTGCGACGGAGTTCGCGCGCCAGCGGGCAGCCACTAGTTTGATTCAGGGTGCGGATACGGGCGCGGCTGACGTCGAGGCGGTTGCCCGCGCCCATCGCCGAGATGATGGGAATTTGCCGCGCCTGTGCCGCCGCTATCAGCGCCGCTTTGCAGGCGATAGAATCGATGCAGTCGGCGATGTAATCCGGCGCGAAGGGCGCGAGGTATTCCTCGGCTTCGCTGGGATGAAGGAAGCGGTCGGTAACGGTGAGCGCGAGGTCGGGATTGATGTCTTGCAGGCGCGCGCGCATCACTTCGCTTTTTTTCGCGCCGAGGGTGCTGTGCAACGCGAGCAGTTGGCGGTTGAGGTTGGAAGTTGAGACGGTGTCGTGCTCAAGCAGAATCATCTGGCCGACGCCAGCGCGGGCGACGGCTTCGGCGCAGTAGCCGCCAACGCCGCCGAGGCCGGCGATGAGGACGGTTTTTTGGCGCAGGCGGTCGAGGCCGTCGTCGCCGATGAGGATTTGGCTGCGGGCGTGGGGTGTAGGCATAGGGTTACCAGTTAAAGAAGGTGTTGGCGTTGGCCTCGCTTTGCGCGCTGATGGTGGCGAGCGGCTCGCCGCGCAGGCGGGCGAGGTTGGTGGCAACACCAGCGGTGTAAGCGGGGCGGTTGGGCGCGCCCTGTTTGCCGCAGAGCGGTTGGTCGGGGGCGTCGGTTTCAAGCAGGTAGCGCGCGGCGGGCACGCTTGCCAGTTGGCGTTGCAGGCGGGCGGCGCGCGGGTAGGTCGAGGTGCCGCCGATGCCGATGTAGCCGCCTTGCGCGAAGATGCGCGCCAGTTGCGCGTCCGAGCCGGTGAAGCTGTGGATGACAAAGCGCGGATTGCCGCCGCGCTGCAAGAGATGCAGCACGGCATCGAGCGATTTGCGCGCGTGCAAGAGCAGCGGCAGGCGGTGGCGGCGGGCAATGTCGATTTGCGCGGCAAAGGTGGCGCGCTGCGCGGCGCTGTCGCCGGCGAGGAAATCGAGGCCGCATTCGCCAATGGCGACGGTTGGCTGCGTCTGGATTTGTCTTTCCAGCACGTGCAGGTCGTCATCGCGGTGTTCGTCTTGGTAGAGCGGGTGCAGGCCGTAGCTGGCGTAAACGCCGGGCAGCGTGGCGCAACAGGCAACGTCTGCCCAACGCGCGCGCGTAGTGGCGGCGATGACAATGCGGGCAACGCCGGCGTTTGTTGCTTCGGCAACGGTCGCTGCCGGGTCGGCGAACCAATCGAGGTGGCAATGGCTGTCGGTGTAATAAAGGGGCATGGCTTTCTGCGTAACGCGAAAAACGCGACCGTAGCCGCGTTTTTCTTGGTCGGGGCGCCGGTTATTGCAAGGCGCTGACGCCCTGTTTTGCCAGGGTTTCGGCGTCTTCGCTGCGTCCCATCGCGCGCAGTGATTCGACCAGGCGGTTCAGCGCTGCCTGGGCGCGGTCGCCGTTCGGCTGTGCCTTGAGGTAGGCGCCGAGGTAGCGGCTCGCCATGTCGTAGTTGCGCTGCATATAGTAGGCCTCGCCGAGCCAGTATTGCGCCTGCGCCGCTTCCGGGCCGCTCGCGCCGCTGTTGAGGTACTGCTCAAAGGTGCCGATGGCGCCGTTCAGGTTGCCGGCGCGGTATTGGGCAAGGCCTTCTTCAAAACCGCCGTCCGTTGCGCCGCTTTGTGCGGGCGCTTCGCCACGGCGCGGCGTAACCACGGCAGACACACCGCTCGGCAGGTGCGCGCTTTTGCGCACTTCGTCCAGCTTGGTTTGCAGCGCGATTTGCTCGCCTTCCATTTTTTTGATGCGGTTGTTGAGGTCGGTTACCTGCCGCTGCGTGGCGGCGTATTGTTCAGGGTCAACGGCGGGAACGCAGCCGCTGACAAGCAGGGCAAGACCAACAAGGGCAAGGGTTTGGCGCTTCATGGCAACTCCTTAGTAAACGATAACAGCGCGGCGGTTCCGGGCGTAGTCTTCTTCGCTAGAACCAAAAGCGGCAGGACGCTCTTCGCCATAGCTCATCACCCGCATTTGCTGCGGTGAGACGCCTTCAGCGGTGAAGCGCTCTTTGACGGAATAGCCACGGCGCTCGCCGAGGCTAATGTTGTATTCGCGCGTGCCGCGCTCGTCGGTATGGCCTTCGAGAACGACTTGCGTTTGCGGGTGGGCGCGCAGGTATTTGGCATGCTCGCGGATGACCGCTTCGGAACGGCTGTCGATATTGCTGCTGTCAAAGGCGAAATAGATGATGCGGTCTTTATCGCCAGACTGCGGCCCACCGACGACGTTCACGCCGTATTGCGGGTTGCTGTAGTGGTCGGCGGTACCAGCACCGCCGTAGCCACCGCCAAAGCTGTTGTTGTTGCCGTAGGTGGCGCCGTCGCCGTAACCGCCGAACCCGTTTTCTTGTCCGGCGTTTTCGCCTTCTTCAAGGCCGTAAGGGCTGGAGCAGGCAAAGGCGAGCAGGCTAAAGAGGACTAAGCCAAGGGTATGTTTGTGCTGCATGGTTTTCGGGTTCCTTTTATTTTTGTACGTTCAAGATAGATTCAGGGCTGCGGGCGGGTGTCTGGCCCCCAGGCCGGGTCGCGCAGACGGCCGTTGCTATCGGAAAGGGTTTGCGCCACGCCGCCTTTGCTGTTGATGACTTTCAGCACGGAACGCCCGCCTTCTTTGGTGGCGTAGATGATGAGCTGACCGTTCGGGGCGAAGCTCGCGCCTTCGTCGAGGCGGCCGTTGGTCAAGGCATCAAAGCGTTTGCTGGCAAGGTCGTAGGTGCCGATTTGGTAGCCGCCGCCGCTTTGCCGCGTCAAAACGAGCGAGCCGCCATCGGGCGAGAGGTCGCTGTTGGCGCTGTAACCGCTGCCGGAAACAACACGTTCAGCGCCGCCACCGTTGCGGCTCATGCGGTAGATTTGCGGACTGCCGGAGCGGTCGGAGGTGAAGTAGATGTAGTTGCCATCCGGTGAGAAAGCGGGCTCGGTGTCAATCGCCGCGTGGTCGGTGAGGCGGGTTTTCGCGCCGCTGGCGAGGTTGAGCAGATAAATATCCGGGTTGTTGTTTTCCGATTGGACGAAGGCGAGATAACCGCCATCGGGCGAGAAAGCCGGGGCGCTGCTGATGCCGTTACCCTGGGCGACGACGCGGCTGCCGCCACCGATTTCCTGGATGACGATTTGCGCGTAATGCTTGGCGTAGGTAACAAAGGCGATGGCACGGCCATTCGGCGCCCAGGAAGGCGAGAGGATGGGTTCGTTTGAGCTGTAGATTTCGCGGCGGTTGGCGCCATCGACGTCGGAAACCAGCAGCGAGTAGCGGCGTGCGCCTTTAGCACCGCCTTGTTCCAGGACGTAGGCGAGTTGGGTGCCGAAGACACCACGTTTGCCGGTGAGTCGGTAGAGAATCCAGTCGGCGGCCTGGTGCGCCAGTTGGCGCGCGTCGGCGTCGCGCAGGTTGTCGTTGGCAAGCTGGCCGGCACTATTGACGTCATTCAGCACGAACTGCCCGGCGTTGCCACCCTGCATCATCCCCATGACGACGTAATCCGCGCCTGCCTGTTTCCAGGCGGGGTATTGAATGGCGGCAGGTGAAGACGGGTTTTCCGGGAAAGACTGCGGCGAAAGCGGCTGGAACAGGCCGGTTTTGTGCAGGTCGCTGGCGATGATGTAGTCCATCTTCACACCGGGGTCGCCCTGTACCGGCAGGATGGCAATCGGCCGTGCCGCGACTTGGGCGCCGGAGACATTCACTTCAACTTGCGCCTGGGCGGCAGTCCACGGCAGCAGGAAGCAGAGGCCGAACAGTTTCCATGTTTGCTTTGTTTTCATGTGTTTTACCTTTCTGGGTTGTGAGTGCGAGGGGCGCGGCATTTTAGCAGTTTGCCGCGCGGTGATTGGGGCTTGCGTCAAAACGGGGACGGGGTTTTCCGGCAGCTCATGGGTGGAAGGTGGTGATGATGCCATCAGAGACCAGTGCATCGACCGCGCCGGGGTGTTTCGGCATCGGCAAGGGTGCGGCGTCATGCACCGCACGCAAGGCGGCATCGTCAAAGCGTTTGTAGCCGCTGCTTTGTTTGATGCTTGCCTTGACGACGTTGCCGTTGCGATCGAGTTTGACGAATATTTTGGTTGATAGCCCACCGGGGATGTTTGGCGGCAGACGCCAGAATTTTTTCATCCGCGCGCCGAGGGTATTGACGCCGAAGTCTTTGAGAGCGGCGACCGCTTCGGTGCTTTCTTTGCCCTTGTTATCGGCTTCCAGCTCGGCTTGCAGTGCCGCCATTGCCGCTTTGTTCTCTGCTTCTGCCTTGGCTTTGGCAGCTTTTTCCGCTAGGGCTTGCGCAGCGGCGGTTTGTTTTGTCTTTTGCACCACCTCTTGGTCATCTGCGAGCATTTTGATGCGCCGCAATTTTTCATTCTGCGCCGCGATAGTCGCTTTTGCCGCGCCCAGTTCTTCCTGTAGCGCAAAAACTTCTTGCTGCAAGGCGGCATTTTGTGCAGCGTAATCTTCCGCATATAGCGAAATGCTCAAGCTACCCAGTAAAAACATCGTAAGACAACGCAATATTTTCATGTTTGTTTATGGGTGGAAGGTGGTGATGATGCCATCGGATACCAGTGCCTCGACCGCGCCGGGGTGTTTCGGCATTGGCAAGGGCGCGGCGTCATGCACCGCACGCAAGGCGGCGTCATCAAAGAGTTTGTAACCGCTGCTTTGTTTGATGCTCGCCTTGACGACGTTGCCGTTGCGGTCGAGCTTGACGAATATTTTGGCTGACAGCCCGCCGGGGATGTTCGGCGGCAGACGCCAGAATTTTTTCATCCGCGCGCCGAGGGTATTGACGCCGAAGTCTTTGAGGGCAGCGACCGCTTCGGCGCTTTCTTTGCCCTTGGCATCGGCTTCCAGCTCGGCTTGCAGTGCCGCCATTGCCGCTTTTTTCTCTGCTTCTGCCTTGGCTTTTGCCGCTTTTTCTGCCGCTTCTTTGTCCGCTTTGGCTTTGGCCGCAGCGGCTTCGCGCTCGGAACGCGCTTTTTCGGAAGCGGCCTTGGCAGCGGCTTCTTTCGCCGCTTTTTCCGCAGCCGCTTTTTCTGCTGCTTCTTTCGCTGCCGCTTCTTTTGCTGCTTTGGCAGCAGCGGCTTTTTCGGCTTTTGCTTTGGCAGCGGCTTCTGCTTTGGCTTTTGCTGCCGCTTCGGCTGCCTCTCTCGCTGCGGCTTCTTTTGCTGCTTTGGCAGCGGCAGCCTTGGCTTCTTTGTCCGCTTTTGCTTTCGCTGCTGCAGCTTCTTTGGCGGCAGCGGCTTTTTCTGCTTTGGCCTTGGCGGCAGCTTCTGCTTTTGCTTGTGCGGCTTTTTCGGCGGCCTCTTTGGCTGCTGCTTCTTTTGCTGCTTTGGCAGCAGCGGCTTTTTCGGCTTTCGCTTTGGCGGCGGCTTCTGCTTTTTCCGCTTTTGCTTTGGCTGCTTTTTCCGCTGCGGCTTTTTCTTTGGCTTCTTGTTGTGCGGCGAGTTCTTTGGCGCGTTTGTCTGCTGCTTTTTTCTCGGCGGCTTTTTCTGCTTTGGCCTTCGCCGCCGCTTCGGCTTTTGCCTTGGCGGCCGCTTCTTGTTTGGCCTTCGCCGCCGCTTCGGCTTTTGCCTTGGCCGCTGCTTCTTGTTTGGCTTTTGCCGCCGCTTCGGCTTTCGCCTTGGCCGCTGCTTCTTGTTTGGCTTTTGCTGCTGCTTCGGCTTTGGCTTTTGCTGCTGCTTCGGCTTTGGCTTGTGCGGCTTTTTCGGCTTTCGCTTTCGCCGCCGCTTCGACTTTTTCTTTGACGGCGGCGTCCTGTTTGGCTTTCGCTGCCGCTTCTGCTTTGGCTTTTTCCGCGGCTTCTTGTTTTGCTTTTGCCGCTTGTGCTGCTTTTTCTGCCGCCGCTTTTTTCTCGGCGGCCGCTTTGGCGGCTGCTTCGTTTTTCGCTTTTTCCGCTGCTTCTTGTGCGGCTTTTGCTGCCGCCTCGGCGCGCGCTTTTTCCGCAGCGGCACGGCGTGCGGCTTCTTCAGCACGGCGGCGTTTGCGTTCTTCGGCGCGGCGCTCTGCTTCTGCCGCTTTGCGCTCGGCTTCGAGGCGCGCGTCTTCCGCTGCCTGTTGGCGGCTTTCGATACGCGCGATGGTGTTTTGCAGGGTGGTGGCATCGACGATTTGCGTCGAGATGGCAGGGCTTATCCGCTCGGCTTTTTCGCCCGGCGGTTTTTCGCTGCTGATGTCCAGCGGCTGGTTACGGCCGAGAAGGAAGATGAGCGATAGCGCGAGGATGCCGATGCCGATGCCGGCTACGCCGCCAAGGTTGTCCTGGATGCGTTCGTGGCGCGGCGCTTGGTATTCGTTCACTGCGTGGCCTCCGCCGCGCCGCCTTCCGGGGGTTGTTCGGTAACTAGCCCGACTTTCTGCGCGCCTGCCTGTTGCAGGAAGACGATGCCGTCGATGACTTTGTTGTAGTTGGCGCTGGCATCGCCCTGCACGAGTACCGGCAGGTCAGGGTGCGCGGTCATTTCTTGATTGACGATATCGACGATTTCTTCGGGTTGCAGCGGGCGGCTGCTGTCGCCGCGGTTGAAGTAGTAGTTGCCCTGGGCATCCACGCTTAGCACCAGCGGCATGAGGTCGTCGCTGGCATCGGCCGGCATTTCGATGACTTCGGCGTTGCTGTCGGGCAGGTCGATTTCGATGGATTGTTGGTGGATGAGCGGCGCGGCAATCATGAAGATGACGAGCAGCACGAGCATGACGTCGATGTAAGGCACGACGTTCATCTCGGCTTTGGCTTTGTGGCGACGGCGGCGAATCATGCGGGTTTTCTCGGCTGCTGTTGGCGCTGGCTTTCGTGCAAGGCACGAATCATTTGCCGCTGCAAGAGGTTGGAAAATTCTTCGATGAAGGCGTCGTATTCGACGACGAGCGCTTCGGAGCGGGTTACGAAGTAGTTGTAAGAGAGTACCGAGGGAATGGCGGCGAGCAGGCCGATGGCGGTGGCAATCAGCGCTTCGGCGATACCGGGGGCGACGCTGGAAATGCTGGCGTTTTGTGAGCCGCCAATGGCAATAAAGGAATTCATGATGCCGTACACGGTACCGAGCAGGCCAATGTAGGGCGCGGATGAACCAAAGGTAGCGAGCAGGTTCAAGCCGCGTTCTTGCCGTGAACTTTCGCGGTTAAGCGCGGCGGTCATGGCGCGGCGGCAGTTGTGCACGACAGCATCGGGGCTGCCAAAATAGCCGGAGTTGCTGTTGTCGCTGTAGAACTGTTTGAATTCGCGGAAGCCGTCGGTGAAGACGCGCTCGATGCTTTCTGGATTGCCTTTTTCGTAGCCGGCATAGAGGATGTCGAGGTCATTGCCTGACCAGAAGGTGCGGTCAAATTGTTTGATTTTTTGCCGCAGGCGCAGGAACTGGACGTATTTTTTGCCGGTAATAAACAGGGTGCTAAGTAACATCATGAGAAGGATGAGCATGATGGCTTTGACCGGGAGGCTGGCGTCGCCGATGAGGCGCGATACGGATAATCCGGTTTCGGCTGTCGGTTGCAAGGTGGTGTCTCCTTTCGTGTTTGCGGGATTGCGGTAGTGTAACGTTGGCGCGTCCGGCGAAGGTTACGGTTTGGGCATTTCCAGGCCGAGATGCGCGTAGGCACGGGCACTGGCGACGCGGCCGCGCGGCGTGCGTTGCAGGTAGCCCTGCTGGATGAGGTAGGGTTCGACCACGTCTTCGAGGGTGCCGCGCTCTTCGCCGATGCTGGCGGCAAGGGTGTCAAGGCCGACCGGCCCGCCGCCGAAGTGGTCAATGATGATGGTGAGCAGGCGGCGGTCGAGGTTGTCAAAACCACAGTGATCGATGGCGAGCAGTTCCAGTGCTTCATTGGCAATGGCGCGGGTGATGATGCCACCGCCGCGCACGTCGGCGTAGTCGCGCACCCGGCGCAAGAGGCGGTTGGCGATGCGTGGTGTGCCGCGCGCGCGTTTGCCGATTTCCACCGCGCCGTCGCGTTCCATTTTTACGCCGAGCAGTTCGCCCGCACGCAGGACGACGGCGGTCAGCTCGCTTTCACTATAAAACTGTAAATGCTGGCTGATGCCGAAGCGGTCGCGCAGTGGCGCGCTCAACAGACCGCTGCGCGTGGTCGCGCCGACCAGGGTAAAGGGCTTAATCGGCAGGATGATGGAACGCGCCGCCGGCCCTTCGCCAATCATGATGTCGATGCGGTAGTCTTCCATCGCCGAATACAGCACTTCTTCCACGGCGGGCGAGAGGCGGTGGATTTCATCTATAAAGAGGACGTCGTGCGCTTCGAGATTGGTCAGCATCGCCGCCAAATCGCCGCCCTTGTCGAGGATGGGGCCGGAAGTCTGGCGCAGATTCACCCCCAGTTCGGCGGCGATGATGTTCGCCATCGTCGTCTTGCCCAGCCCCGGTGGACCAAAGAGCAAGACGTGGTCAAGCGCTTCTTTGCGCGACAATGCTGCCTGAATGAAGATTTCCATCTGCGCTTTTAGCGCGCTTTGTCCGATGTAGTCGGCAAGCCGTTTCGGGCGCACGGCGCGCTCAACGGCTTGTTCGTCGTTGCCGAGACTGTTGCCGTGAATGAGGCGGTCGGATTCAATCATGTTTTGAATTTGAGTTGCAGGGCGCGACGGATAAGGGTGTCGGTATCGGCATCGTCATCGCCGACGCGCTCAATCAGTTGCGCCGCTTCCGCCGGTTTGTAGCCAAGCGCAATGAGCGCTTCTTCCGCGTCCATGCGTGCCGACGCCGGGTGCAGGATGCTGCCCTGCCCTGCCCCACCCGCTGCCGGCAGTCTGCCGACGCGGTCGTTTAATTCCACCAAGAGGCGCTCGGCGGTTTTTTTGCCGACGCCGGGTAGTTTCACCAGTGCGGCACTATCTTGCGCGCGCACCGTCTGCGCCAACGCTTCCACGTCGAAACCGGAAAGAATCAGCAGGGCGATTTTCGGGCCGATGCCGCTGACGCGGATGAGTTCGCGGAACCAGCTGCGCTGCTCCAGCGTGTGAAAGCCGTAGAGGAAATGGCCGTCGTCGCGCACCGCGTGATGGACAAACAGCGCCGCTTCCTGCCCCTCATGCACGCGCTCCAGCACGGAAAGCGGCACGGCGAGTTCGTAACCAACGCCGCCCGTTTCGAGGATGATTTGCCCGGCCTGTTTGAGCAGCACCGTGCCGCGCAGGTAGGCAATCATGAAGCGCCCTCGCTCAGTAGCGCGTGGTTGTCGTAAATGCTCGCCACTAGCCCGTCATGCTTGCGCTCGCTGAAATGGGAATGGCCGATGCCGATGAGCTGCGTGTAAACGTCGTTCGCATCCGGCGGTTCATCGCAGAAATCCTCACGCGCCCGCGCCACCAAGCCGCGCACATATTTATCGCCCGCACCCAGCCCGGTCAGGCGGGCAATCACATGGGCGTCAATCTCGTCGGCATCGAGAAAATAAAGCGTCCGCCCGATGCCGAAACAGTAGCCGTACCAAGTAAAGGCGGCCACCTGAAACAGCAGCTCGTCCTCAACATCCCAGCGGGCGTCGCCGGTAATCGCGGCGAGGCAGGCGTCCGCCTTCTCAACAAATGCGCCGTGCATTGTCATCTTTATTGCTCCCAGACAGACGAATCATATTTTTTTATAATGCTTTTGAGCATATGAATTTGCTCGTCTTTTTGCGTAATGATTTCCTTTTGGTGCGCAATAATTAAGTTCATACGTTCCATTTCAGCTTGCAACAATTCATTATTTGCATAATGGTTGTAATGATAGTTGGCGTTATGATTTTGTGTCTGTACAACTACATTCTTATCATTTGTGCGTAGAAGCTCTATCATGTCAACACCAAGTGTTTGTGCAATCTGATGCAAACGTTCTATGGTTGGATTGCTTTCACCACGCTCAATTTTAGCATAACCATTTTTTGACATCCCTAACCGCTCTGCCATTTCTTCTTGAGACCAACGCCGTTCTTCTCGTAATTCTCGGATAATATCAAAAGCAATCATAAAAAACCTACTAATTGTGGTTAAAACTTACTGCGAGTGGCACAACACTACTACTGACAGTTGGTAGAAAACATAAGCTAATACGTTACAATATGAGTAAATCACGCTATTAAGACAAGGAGTATTAAATGAGCTTTGAAAATCAAGAAGAAAAATATGGTGCAATTTTAGTTGTAGCCGCTACGATTTCAACTATTGCCACATGGGGGCTATCAGGCTGGCTGTTATGGCAATGGTTGGATGTAAATAGCTTCACTAGAGGTATAATCTGGTTTTTCGTTTGGGGTATAGTTGGTGGGATTGCGCAAGCTGTTATCGCACCATTACTATCACTAATTTTAACATTATTCCTTTCTTTATTTGAAGATAGGAGATGAGAATGTTAATTTTTTTATTACGCTTAGCTAGATTTTTTTGTGGACTTGTTGCTGCTTTTATATTTATTCCATTATTAGCCAATTTAACAAGCTCTCTTGCAGTATTAGCTGGGAAAGGTTATTTTTTAGACCCAGGAGCTGTAGCAGCTGCTATTTTTCTACAAACAATAATTTTCAGTATTTTTGCATGGCTATTCTTTATTTTAAGAAAATGGGTAAACAAAATACACTATAAAAAATATGGTGAGACACATCCTAAATTAGGTAAAAGTCGCTGGGCATTATAGAAAATAATATTTTATATTCAATCATTTTCCTTATCCCCCTCTCTCATAAAAAGAGAGGGAATTTTATTTTGCTTGCCTTTTACAAAACATCAACCGATTTATTGCTCCCAGGCGGTGGTCAGCCCCGCCAGTTGTTGCCGTCGTTGCGTTTGCAGGTGGTGCGCGTGCGTCAGCGCCACGGCAAGCGCGTCGGCGGCATCGCTTTGGATAACGCCGCTGCGGTTCAAGAGAATTTTCACCATGTGCTGCACCTGCGTTTTCTCCGCGCCGCCCTTGCCGACCACCGCCTGCTTGATGCTTTTTGCCGCGTATTCGGCGACCGGCAACTGCGCCAGCACCGCCGCGCAAATGGCAACGCCGCGCGCCTGCCCCAGTTTCAGCGCAGACGCCGGGTTTTTGTGGACGAAAATCGCCTCAATCGCGAACTCCTGCGGGCGGTAGCTGCGGATGAGTTCGCTGATGCCCTGATGAATCATCATCAGGCGCAGCGGCATTGCCTCGTCGGCCAAGCGGATGCAGCCGCTATCGACGTAGCGCACATCTTGCCCGGCGACATCAATAATGCCGTAGCCGGTAACGCGCGAGCCGGGGTCAATGGCAAGTACGCGGCGGGAAAGCGCCATGATTTAGCCCGCGAAATCTTCCGGGAAATCGGCGTTGGTATAGACGCTCTGCACGTCGTCCAGCTCCTCCAACCGCTCAATCAGGCGCATCACCTTGTCAGCGTCATCGGCAGAGACGGGCGAGAGATTGTCGGCGCGCATCGTTACCTCGCTCTCATCCGGGGTAAAACCGGCGGCGACCAGCGCCTCATAAACAGCAGCGTAATCTTCCGGCGCGGTCAGTACCTCGGCGCCGTTTTCGTCAATTTCCAAATCGGCGGCGCCGGCATCGAGCGCGACTTCCATAAACGCGTCCTCATCGCCGACTTTTTCAAAGAACAACACGCCGCGCTCGGTGAACTGGAAGGCAACCGAGCCAGAGGTGCCGAGGTTGCCGCCCGCCTTGGTGAAGGCATGGCGCACCTCGCCGACGGTGCGGTTCTTGTTGTCGGTCAGGCAATCGACCATCACCGCCACCCCGCCCGGACCGTAGCCTTCGTAGCGGATTTCCTCCATCTGCGCGCCTTCCAGCTCGCCGGCGCCGCGCTTGATGGCACGCTCCATCGTGTCCTTGGTCATGTTTTCCGCCTGCGCCTTGGCAATGGCGAGACGTAAACGCGGGTTGCTGCTGGCATCCGAACCGCCATGACGCGCGGCAATCGTCAGCTCGCGAATGAGACGGGTGAAAACCTTGCCGCGTTTGGCATCTTCCTTTGCTTTCTTGTGTTTGATATTTGCCCATTTACTGTGACCGGCCATAGATTCCTCTTGCATTGATTGGATTACGAAAAGGCGCGCATTCTATTACGCCCCCCGCGCGAATGCCAAACGCCGCGCCCACCGTCGCTTGCATGCCATTTACATACGCGAAAGCGGGTTTCGTGTATGTATAGCGATACACCGAAAGTTTCAGACAAGGCGCGCCGCTGAAGACAGTACAACTAGTACGGCGAAGCGGCGCAACACCGTATGAAGCTTTCGGTGGATTGCTATAAATCGCCATGCAGATGCCCCTGCTTTCCCCTATCCTTGCGCGCCCAAACCGCCCCTGTGATAAACCATGCGCCACTTCCTCATCGCCCTGGCATTTGTCAGCCTCACCGCCGCAGCACAAACCATCACCATCCGTGGACTTGTCGTGCCACAGCAGACACAAGACCTCGCGCCAGAAGCCGTGCGCGACCTCAGCCGCCGCCTCGCCGCCTACGCCGTCGCCTACACCCCCGGCGAAACGCGGATTTACTACTACGACGCCAACAGCGAACGCAGCGAGCGTCCGGCCAGCGGCGGCTACTACCGCAAAACCCTCGGCACCACCGCCGCCGGGCTGCGCGTCGTGCAGGACTACTACCAAGACAGCCACCTGCCGCAAACCTCGCCCCTCGTCCTGCGCGCGGACGCCGCCGAAGACGACTTCGGCGAAGATGCCATCGACAGCCCTTTCGCCCGCTACGACTACACCCGCGACGGCGCTGCCATCCGCATTACCGAGAGCGCAGACGGCATCGACGGCCGCACCGCCTACTACGACCGCGGCCAGCTCGTCATCGAAAGCCCGCTACCAGAAGAAGCCGACCTCGAAGAAGACGGCTTCCCTGCCTTCCACGACTACGCCTACAGCCACGGCCGCCTCTACTACCCGGACGGCAAACTGCTGCTGCTCATCCCGCTTAAGCGCGGCGGCGTAAGACCAATCAGCATGCTTTACCGCAAAGACGGCAGCCTGCTGCTGACCCAATCCGACGGCACAAACGGCATGAGCATCCGCCTGTGGAATCGTGCGGGCAAACGCATCCCGGAAGACAGCGCAGACTGGCACCAAGCGGCAGAAGAAGTCGAACAACTGCGCGAGTACATCGACGGCCTCTACCAACGTTTACGGCAACACCAGGAACCCACATGGCGGGTACGCTTTACAACCCCATGAAAAACCTTGCATGGCTTGGCGCGTTTAGCCTGCTGCTCGTCGCCTGCGCGCCGCAGCAAACGCGCCCGCTGGCAGAAACCGAAACCGCCGCCAGTCTTGGCCTCGACAGCAGCCGCAGTCAGCCGCCGGTGGCACAGCTCACCGCCGACCTGCTCGGAAAACGCCCCGACCTGGCAGCGCTGCGCGGCGCGGCGCCATTTGGTGGCAAGCGCGAAAACCGCGTTTTACCCGAACATCACGATTAAGGCGCTGGCAGGCTTGTCGCACCTCGAAATCGGCAACCTGCCGGATTCCTCGTCGTTTGTCGCCGGACTGCTGCCGAGCGTCAGCCTGCCGATATTCACTTCCGGCGCGTTGCAGGCGAACCTGTCGAAAACAGAAGCAGAATTTGACGAACAGGCGGCGCGCTACAACAAAAACGTCTATAGCGCGCTACGCGAGGCGGCGGACGCGCTCAGCCAATACGAAACCGCCGCCGCCACGGTGCGCGACCAGCAGGAAATGCTTGCCATCGCCCGCAAAAACGCCGCTGCCGCGCAAAGCCGTTTCCAGAGCGGTCTCGACAACAAACTGGAATGGCTTGCCGCCCAAGACGAAATCCTGCAAAACGAAAGCCAGCTCTCACAGGCACAAGCCAAGCAGCACAACGCCTGGCTAACGCTGAACAGCGCCTTTGGCGGTGGGTTTGAAGCAGGCGGAAAATGACTGAAACAGAAATACGCGCACAAACGACGGTTTGGATTTTCCAAGGCGAGGGACAAAACGCTGTTTCAGGCTGCTTTGCCACGCAAAAAACTGCCGAGGCATGGATTGCACAGAAGCAATTAAGCGGCGTGCTAACCGCCTATCCGCTGGACTGCCCGATATACGATTGGGCAATTGAGCGGGGTTACTGGCAGCCCGCGCGTGCATACCAAACCCAAGCGCGGTTTATCCAGAATTTCACCAGCGCGTATTTGCCGCATTTTCACTACGTTGCTGGCGTATGCCAAAACGAACCGTGAACCGACACACCACAACCCACCGCTATGCAAGAATTTGCCTACCCGCACCTTATCGACCCCGAAAGCGCCGGAAAAATCGTCAGGCGGTTAATCCATCGCTTCTTTATCGGAAACATCGGGGTGAAAAAAATACGGGTGAACGGGCAGTTGAAAGACAAAACTTTCTTTTCCTACCAAAGACCATTTCACGCATCAAGCGGCGAAGTCTGCACGCCCGACACATTAGACTTCTTTCCAAACCGGGAAATTCGGGTAATTATTCACCACATCGATTT
>CAUVOF010000017.1:0-26383 GCA_963553325.1 uncultured Cardiobacterium sp. | reverse complement strand
TCGGCGTTTCGTGGTTTTTGGCGTTGTCGTCATAAGTCGCCTGCACCGTGATTTTTGCGCCCTTCTGCGCGGCGGTGAGGGTGAAGGTTTGACTGGTGGCGCCGTCAATCGCCTTGCCGTCGGCAAACCATTGGTATTTGACGCCCGTCGTCGGCACGCCATCTTCGTCGGTTACGGTCGCTTTCAGCTCGTTACCGACTTTCGCCTCGCCGCTGATTTCTACACTGCCGGGTTGGTTCGGCGTCGGTTGTGGCGGCTGCGGGTTGGGTGGGATTGCGTCTTCTGTAACCGCTGCTGTTTCCGCGCTCTTTGGATTTTCCGCGTGCTTGGCGTTGTCTTCATAAGTCGCCTGCACGGTGATTTTTGCGCCTTTGTGCGCGGTGGTCAGCGTCAGCGTTTGCGCAGTCGCACCGCTAATCGCCTTGCCGTCGGCGAACCATTGGTAAGCGACTTTGCTCGCATCGAAGTCATCTGCGTCTTTGACAGTAGCGGTGAGCGTCTGCCCGACTTTCGCCTCGCCCGTGATTTCTACCGTGCCGGGTTGGTTTGGCGTCGGTTGTGGTGGCTGCGGGTTCGGTGGCGTTACGTCTTCTGTAACCGCAGCGGTTTTTGCGCTCTCGACGCTTTCCGCGTTGCCTTTGCCGTCGCTGTATTCGGCGCGGACGGTGATGGTTTTCCCTTTGTCGGCGGCTTTCACGATGTAGCGACTGCCCTGCCCTATTTCTTCGCCGTTCGCGAACCAGCGGTAAGTGATGCTGCCAAGTCCGTCTTCGTCTTTCAGGTCATTCGTGGCAGTAAGTGTTTTGCCGACTTTCGCTTCGCCGCCGATTTTGACGCTGCCCGTTGGCGCGTGGTTGCCGCCCGGTTGTGGGTTGGGGTTCGGATTGGGTTGTGGATTCGGTTGCGGATTCGGGTTGGGTTGTGGGTTGGGTTGCGGATTTGGATTCGGTTGCGGATTTGGATTCGGTTGCGGATTCGGGTTGGGTTGTGGGTTGGGTTGCGGATTCGGGTTGGGCTGTGGATTCGGGTTGGGTTGTGGGTTCGGATTGGGTTGTGGGTTCGGATTGGGTTGTGGATTCGGGTTGGGTTGTGGGTTCTGCGGATCTGGCGTATCCACCGGCGGCGGGTAGAGCGGGTTGCTTTGTTTGGGCGGAGTTTGGTTGTCAGGCGGCAGCGGGCTGCGGCTGTCGTTCGGCAGTGGCGCGGGCGGTGTGTTGTTGTCCGGGCGGGACGGCGGTTGTGGGTTGTCGCTGGGTTGCGGTGTGTGGTGGTGTTTGTCGTGGTTGTGCGCGGCGATGGCGATGCCACCTGCGACCAAACCGACCGCGCCGATGGTTGCCAGTGTTGCCGGGCTGATGCTGCTGTCGCTGGCGACGCTTTCGGCGAGGAGGTGTTCAGGCGCGGCGACAACGGGGTATTGGTACAGCGTGCCATCGGGCTGAACGCCAACCAGCGCGCCTTGTCCCTGGCTGTAGTAGTGGTCGATGATGAGTTCGGGGCGGTTGTCGCCGTCGAGGGAAATGAGCAGATTGTCGCCTGCGCGGCTGGCGGTGAGGTTTGCCGGGGCGAGGCCGGTGCTGGCGTCGCTGAATTGGTAGTACGCGCCGTCAATGGCGTTGATGTGCTGCGTGCTGCCGTCAAGTGTGTATTGGGCAATGCGTTCGCCGGCGGCGTTGTGGATTTCGAGGATGACTTGTTGGGACATGGGAGTTTTCCTGGGGTTTCTTTGTTCTGTCGTTCAGACTAGCAATTTTCCTGCCATGATATGGTCATTTTTTGGCAATCTTTCGCCGGCAATCGGCTTGTTCGGCGCATGAAAAAGCCTGCCGTGATGGCAGGCTTTTCTTTTACCCAAAAGGCTTAGTCAATCAGGATGCGCAGCATGCGGCGTAGCGGTTCGGCCGCACCCCAGAGAAGCTGGTCGCCGACGGTGAAGGCGGAGAGGTATTCGCCGCCCATTTCCAGTTTGCGCATGCGGCCAACGGGGACGGCAAGGGTGCCGCTCACTTTTGCCGGGGTCAGCTCGTGGATGCTCGCTTCTTTGTTGTTCGGGATGACTTTGACCCAGTCGTTGTGCGTTGCCAGCAGTTTTTCGATTTCGGTCAGCGGCAGGTCTTGTTTCAGTTTCATGGTGATTGCCTGGCTGTGGCAACGCATGGAGCCGATACGCACGCAAAGGCCATCAACCGGCACCGGGTTGGCGCTGCGGCCGAGGATTTTGTTGGTCTCGACCCCGCCTTTCCATTCTTCTTTGGACTGGCCATTGCCGAGGTCGGCGTCAATCCACGGAATCAGGCTGCCAGCGAGCGGCACGCCGAAGTTGGCGGTCGGGTAGTCGTCACTGCGTAACGCGGCGCTGACTTTGCGGTCGATGTCGAGGATGGCGCTGCGCGGGTCGGCGAGTTCGCTCGCGACTTGTGCGTGCAGGTAGCCCATGCCTTCGAGCAGTTCGCGCATGTTTTTTGCGCCGGCGCCGGAGGCGGCCTGGTAGGTCATGCTGGTCAGCCATTCGACAAGGTCGTTTTCAAAGAGGCCGCCGAGTGCCATCAGCATCAGGGAAACGGTGCAGTTGCCGCCGATGAAGTCTTTTTTGCCGTCGCGGATGGCCTGGTCGATGACGCTACGGTTCACCGGGTCAAGGATGATGACCGCACGCTCGTCCATGCGCAGGGCGGAGGCGGCGTCAATCCAGTAACCATCCCAGCCGCGCGCGCGTAGTTGCGGGTGGATGGCTTTGCTGTAGTCGCCACCCTGGCAGGTGATGATGATGTCCATCGCCGCGAGTGCGTTGAGGTTGTGCGCGTCTTGCAGGGTTTTGCCGCTGCCAGCGAAGGCGGGAGCGGCTTCGCCGGCCTGCGAGGTGGAAAAGAGGGTGGTTTCGACGTTGGCGAAGTCTTGTTCTTCTTGCATGCGTCCGATGAGGACGGAGCCGACCATGCCACGCCAGCCTACGATGCCCAGTTTTTTCATGTTTTTTCCTCGGTTGCTAATGAAGGGTCGGTTATTAAACTACCTTTAATGCGCCTGCTCAATGGATTCTTGCCGCTTAAGGCTTGACGCGCAGGATGTATGCCTTGTCGCCGCGTTCGTTGTGATATTCGGCGAGGATGTCAAAGAAGTCGAGGTCTTGCGGTTCGGGCTGTTTGCGGTTTTTGATGTGAATGAGCAGGTCATCCGGGGTGAGCTCAAAGTATTTCTGGCGTGGGTGTTCCATGTCGATATACGCCTGGCCGTCCAAGAAGGGCGGGCGGCCGCTGTAGCCGAGTGCGGTGAGGTTGTTGCTGTAGATGGCGCCAACTGGCGTTTGTGCCTGCGCCCATTCGCCGGCCTGGCGCAGATACGTGGCTCTAGGGCCGAAGGTGATGATGCTGGCGAGCGCGTAGGCGACCATCAGCCAGATGAGGATAAGGCGGCGTTCGGGCGGGATGCGTTCGCTTTTGACGCGCTGCAAGGCATCGAAGACGACGCCGGAAGCGAGCCACAGGGTGAGCATGGTGAAGGGGGTGTAGAAAAGGTCGCTGGGGAGTGAGCCGTAGTAGAGGTAGGCGAGCGCCGCCATACTGCCCAGCCAAACGAGCGAGCAGCTGTGCAGGAGGCGCACCCGTTTTTCGAGGACGGTTTGTTGGCTGTGCTGCGGTCTTAGCGCGAGCAGGGCAAGAACGGCGATGAGCGGCCCCATGATTTTGACGGCATTCAGCGCGATGAGGACGAGCGAGACGAGGATGCCTTCAAAGATGCTGAGTTCGACCGGGTTGTCGGCGTTAATGAGGAAGGAGAATTCGCTGCGTGTCATGTCAATTTGCTGCAGCATTTTCGGCAGCCAGTCGCTGACAGTTTGTCGCCACTGCGGCACGCAAGCGATGGCAATGATGATGAGCGCGTAGTAGGCGAGGAGGAAACGGCCACGTTCGCATAGGCGCTGCCGCCAGTTGCCGCGTCCCGGCCAAAGGATGAAGAGTAGCGGGAAACCGCCCGCCCAAAAGGCGGCAGCGGGGACAAACAGCGCCGCCAGCCAGGATGCCGCCGCCCAAGCGGCAAAGGCGAGGTGAATGTGGTTTTTGTAGTGGGCGAGAAAGAGGTAAAGGCCGCCGAGCCAGAGGATGAGTACCGGTTGGAAGCGGCTAATTTGTAGGCGGACGTCGTTGTATTCGGGGTTGAAGTTGAGGAGGAGGAAGAGGATAAAGGTGGTTTGCGCGCCGATGCCGGTCAGGCGAGCGAGGCGGCAAAACAGCCACAGCGAGAAGGTGGAAAAGACGGCTATGACTGCAACGGCAAGGTCGGGGTTGCGCGCCAGTGGCACCAGCAAGCGCTCAAACAGGTTGTGCGGGGTATGGCTGGCGTACCAAATGGCTTGCAGCGATTCGACGTCCAGCACGCGCCCGCCTTCCAGCCACAGCCACAGGCTGGTGATGAGGGAAAGGGCGACGATAAGCAGGCTTTGTTGGCGGTCGTTCTGCCAAAAGTTATGCGGGAAGGTAGCGAGAAGGCGGCGCAGCATGGTTTTGAGTTAGACCTCAATGCCAAAAATGCGTTCACGCTTCGGGTAGTTCGCCGGGTCGCGCACTTGCGTTTCGAGGTATTCGCCGATGCGTTTGCCCAGCACTTGCGGCTGGTATTGTTTGACGCGCGAGATGGCGTGTTGGGCGATAGCGGTATGGCGGTGCGGGTGGGCGAGAATTTTAGCGACGGTGGGAGCGAGTTCGCCCGGCGCGTTGAAAAAGGCGGCGTCATGCATATCGCGCCAACGGTAACGCAGGCGGATGTCGTTGCCTGGGTCGGGGGTGATAACCACCGCACCGCAAGCCATTGCCCAAATCATTGGCGTTGGGTCGTAGTGGTCGCTTTCAGGGATGAAGATAAAAAAATCTTCGCTGCTCACCATACCGCGGCTCATGTCGTGCCACAGCGTTTCTTTGTTGAGTGGGTTGATGCTTAGCGGCTGCTCGGCAAGCGCCTGGCGCAGGGCGGTGAAGTCATTACCCGAACCGTCGTAGATGTGGCAGGTGGGGATTTCGCTTTCTTTGGGGCGGGCGTAGAAGTGTTCGGGGTCATAGACTTGCGAGACCCAAAAGACGTCATGCCCCTGCCCGCCGTATTCTTGGGCGACAGCGAGGTCGCTGCCAATCCAGCGCATCCACGGCATGGCGCGAAAGTTGGATTTCATTCTGCGCCGCGTCTCTGGCGGGTCGTATTCGAGGCGCAGCATGGCGAGCGATGGCAGGGTGCGGAGGAAGCGGCCGTGCTGGTAGATGTAGTCGCCGTCATACATCATGACGATGCGGTCGTAATGTTGCAGCTTGATGAAATGGTTAAAGAAAGCGCCGATGTCGGCACTTTGTTTGTCGTCCAGTTCGTAGAGGTCGCAGGTGCCGACTTGGAGGCGCAGCGCGGCATAGAGGCTGTTGAGGTAGGTCGGTGAGTCTTTGGGGGCAATCAGCAGGACTTTCATTTTATAGCGTTTTGTAATTTAACAATTTCAGGCTGAAGCGGGATTCGCCATCCTTGAGTTGTTGTAATTTTACCAAACGGAGCGGATTTTCGGCGAAGTATATTTTCGTTTGGCGGTTGCCGCTGGTTTGCAGGAAGACTTTGATTTTGAGGATTTGTCCGCTTTTGTTGTTTTGCCAGGTTTCATCCGGTAGTTGGCTGATTTGGTAACTGCGCACGCGGTCTTCGTTGAGCAGGGTGTAGTTGTGTTCGCCGACGTGGCCGCGCTCAACGTCAAGCAGGCTTTGTGCGACCAGGGCGAGGATGTCCAGCGCCGGCTCGTTCGGGTTAAAGCGCAGGGTTTTGTTTTGTGCGCCGATGATTGCCTGGATTTCGCCATTGACCGCGTTGGCGTAGTCGTAGGAAATGTGCTGGTTGTCGTTGCCCTGCATATCGCGGCGGTAATAGGTGGGAATGATGCGGTCGCCGGCGATTTTGCCCTCGGCTTTTTCGCGGATTTCGCCAAAACCAAGCATTCTTGCGGCAAGCGAGGGCGAGCCGGTGGTTTCAAAGCGGTAGGCGCGCTCGGTGAAAATGGCTTCGTGGCGCACCCGTCCAGCGCCGACGCCGCGCACGCTCAAATCGTATTCGGCGACGTAGCTTTGCAGCGCCTGCGCGCCCAAGCTGGCAAAGGCGAGAAGAAAGGCGAGGAAATGGCGAATGTTCATGAGGTTCTCCGCTGGTGGTTGTGAAATCGTTGTTGTCAGGCGAGCAATGCCGCCAGCGCCGCGCCGGGGTCTTCTGCCTGCATCAGTGCGCCGCCGACGAGGAAGGCGTTGATGCCGTCTGCTTGTAGTGATTCGACATCAGCGCGGCTGTGAATGCCGCTTTCGCAGACCAGCAAATAATCCGGCGGCAGCATCGCCTTGATGCGGCGCGAGGTGTCGAGCGAGACGGAAAAATCGTGCAGGTTGCGGTTATTGACGCCAATCACACGCAGCGGCAGTTTGAGCGCGCGCTCGCATTCGGCCTCATCATGTACTTCGACCAGCACGTCCAGCGCCAAATCGTGGGCGATACGGGTGAAGGTCGCCAGTTCTTCGTCACTCAAGGCGGCGACAATCAGCAAAATGGCATCGGCGCCGAGCGCACGCGCTTCGACAATCTGGTATTCGTCAATGATGAAGTCTTTGCGCAGCAGCGGCAGGCCGACTGCGGCGCGAATCAGGCGCAGGTAATGGCTGCTGCCCTGAAAGTATTTTTCGTCGGTGAGGACGGAGAGGCAGGTTGCGCCGGATGCCGCGTAACGTTCGGCAATCGCCACCGGGTCAAAGCTGGGGCGGATGACGCCCATGCTCGGCGAGGCTTTTTTCACCTCGGCAATCACTGCCGTGCCACCGCTAGCGACGCGCGCCTGCAACGCCTTCATGAAGCCGCGCGGCACCACGTCCTTGCTGGCGCTGATGTTGGCGACCAACGTATCCATATCGACGCGCTGCTTTTGCGCCGCCACTTCTTGCCGCTTGTGCGCGAGGATGTCGTTGAGAATCGTCGCCATTATGCGCTCTCCTTGAGACGTTGCGAGCAGGCGGCAATGCGCTGCAACTGCGCGCTGGCGCGACCGCTGAGCATAATCTCGCGTGCTGCATGCACCCCTTCGGCGAAGTCGCTAACCGCACCGGCGACGTAGAAAATCGCCGCCGCATTGAGCGCCAGCATATCGAAGCCAATCTCCGGCTCGCCGCTGGCAAAGACTTTTTTAATCAGCGCGAAGCTGTCGGCGGCGCTTTTTACCTGCAAGGCGCTGTGGTCGCGGTAATCCATGCCGAAATCCGCCGGGTTGATGGTGTATTCGACGATTTCGCCGTCAGCGCGCAGTTCGGCGACGTCGCTGGGGTGGGTAACGCTGAATTCATCCAGGCCGTTGTGCGAATGCACCGCCAGCACCCGCTCGCCGCCGAGGGCGCGGGCGACTTCCACCATCGGCCGCAGCCAGTTTTTGCTGAAGACGCCGAGCATTTGGTGCTTGACGCCTGCCGGGTTGGAAAGCGGCCCCAAAACGTTAAACACCGTGCGGATGCCAATCGCGCGCCGCACTGGCACAACGTGGCGCATCGCGTGGTGATAGGCCTGGGCAAACATGAAGCCGAAATTGGTTTCCGCGATACATGCCTTGACCTGCACCGGTTCCAAATCGACGACGATACCCGCCTGACGCAGCACATCGGCGCTGCCGGAAGCGCTGCTGGCGGCAATGTTGCCATGCTTGGCGATTTTCACCCCGCCAGCGGAAGCGATGATGGCTGCGGCGGTGGAAACGTTAAAAAGGCTCGCGCCGTCGCCACCGGTGCCGACCGGGTCAACCAGCACACCGCCGCCCAAATCTGCCGGTTTGGCGAGTTCGCGCATCACTTGCGCCGCTGCCGTTACCTCGCCGACCGTTTCACCCTTGATAGCAAGCGCCGTCAAAAACGCGCCGACCGCTGCCGGGTCTGCCTCGCCGTGCATCAGCGACAGCATCACTTCGCGCATTAAAGAAGCGGGCAACTCCTGCCCGCGTACCAGCAAATCAATCGCTGCCTTCATGAAAAACTCCTTAAATGTGAACCTTTTTCCAGGCGCCGGATTGTAACCCGCGCAACGACCAATCACCAACCTGCACCCGCACCAAACGCAACGTCGGCAAGCCAACCGCCGCCGTCATCCGCCGCACCTGCCGGTTGCGTCCCTCGCAGATGGAAAGTTCCAGCCAGGCGGTCGGCACCGAGAGGCGAAAACGCACTGGCGGCTCGCGCGGCCACAGCGGCGGTTCGGCAATCAGCCGTACCTTGGCGGGCAACGTCCGCCGCGCCTCGCGTTTGCCCTTGTCCTTGAGCAGGACGCCAGCGCGCAACTGCGCAAGCGCCGCCTCGTCCGGCACGCCTTCCACCTGCACCCAGTAGGTTTTTTCCAGCTTGAAACGCGGGTCGGCAATGCGCGCTTGCAGGCGGCCATCGTCGGTAAGCAGCACCAGCCCTTCGCTGTCGTAATCCAACAGTCCGGCAGGATAGACGCGCGGCACGTCAATAAAATCGGCAAGCGTCGCCCGCCCAGATTTGTCGGTGAACTGGCAGAGGACGTTAAACGGTTTGTTAAAGAGAATCAGCATGGAGACAAACCACCATTACGCAAAAACACTATCACAATTCCCGCAAAGATTCCTTCGCCTTCTCGCTACCTTGCGCCGCTGCCCTTTCCAGCCAATAGCGCGCTTTATCCTTATCTTTTTTAACACCCCGCCCTTTCTGATACATCACGCCGAGATTATTTTGCGAAGGCAGATAACCTTGCACGGCTGCTTTTTCCAGCCATTCGGCTGCCTTGGCATAATCTGTTTTTGAACCCATGCCCTGATAATACATCATGCCCAAATTGTGTTCGGATTCGGGCGCACCTTGTGCCGCTGCCTGCGCAAACCATTTTCTTGCCTTGGCATAATCTTGCGGCACAATTTTTCCGTCCATATATAGCACGCCCAAATTGTGTTTTGCCTTGGAAAAATCGAGTGCTGCCGCCTTTTCATACCATTCCACCGCTTTGGCGCCATCTTGCGCAACGCCATTACCCTTTTCATACATCACACCCAAATTAAATTGGGCATTGACATTACCCTGCGCCGCTGATTTTTCTAACCACTCAATCGCCTTGCCATAATCCTGTGGTATGCGGTCGCTGCCATTAAGGAAAAAATGACTGTATTCAAATTGCGCTTCCGCATTGCCATTTTCTGCCAGCGTCTGCATTTGCCGGAATGCGGTTTCTTTATCGCCGCTGTGCAGGGTTTTCATAACTTCTTCCATGTTTTGCGCATTCTTTATATCTTGCTTGTGATTGGATAAAGAATAGTAATCAAGGATGGGCGTACAGGCGCTAAGCATTATGGCGAAAAGCACTGGGATGATGTTTCGTATAGTCATGATTTATTCCTCTATTCTTAAATCATTTGGAAGAAAGTCTAATACCTTTTCTGTTTTAGCAAACAAAAAAGGTTGGGTCAGGCAAAGCCATAACCCAACCAGTGAGAGAGTCGGTTGCGTATTTAATTGCGCCGCAATTCGGCGATGGTGTTGATGAAGGCTTCCACGTCCTGAAAGCTCAAATAGACCGAGGCGAAGCGGATGTAGGCGACGTGGTCGATGTCTTTCAGCCCCGCCATCACCCAGTCGCCGATTTTGCGCGAGGCGATTTCGCGGTCGCCGCTGATGCGCAGGCGGTTTTCGATGTCGTCAATCAGTTGGTTGATTTTATTGACGCTGACCGGGCGTTTTTCGATGGCGCGCAGCAGGCCGTTGCGCAGTTTATCTGCCGAGAACGCCTGCCGTTCGCCGTTTTGCTTGACCACCATCGGCAGCGAGATTTCTGCCGTTTCGTAGGTGGTGAAGCGGGTGGCGCATTGCGGATTGGTGCATTCGCGCCGGCGGCGGATTTTGCTGCCATCGCTCAAGAGGCGCGAGTCAATGACGCGGGTATCCGGGCGGTGGCAGATGGGGCAATGCAAGGGTGCGCTCCGCGGGCTTTAGCCGTACACCGGAAATTCGGCGCAGAGTTTGCTCACTTTTTCGCGCACGGCAAGGATGGTTTCTTCGTTGTCGATGTCGTCCAAGATGTCGCAAATCCAGGTGGCAACTTGTTTTGCTTCCGCCTGTTTGAAACCGCGCGTGGTGATGGCGGGCGTGCCGATGCGGATGCCGCTGGCCACAGATGCCGGTTGCGGGTCGTCCGGTACCGCGTTTTTGTTGACGGTGATGTAGGCGCGGCTGAGTGCGGCGTCGGCGGCGCGGCCGGTGAGGTTTTTATTGACGAGGTTGAGCAGCATCAGGTGGTTTTTGGTGCCGCCGGAAACCAGTTCGTAACCGCGCGCGAGGAAGACTTTTGCCATTGCCTTGGCGTTGTCCAGCACTTGTTCCTGATATTTGGTGAAGGCCGGGTCAAGCGCTTCGAGGAAGGCGACCGCTTTCGCGGCAATCACCTGCATCAGCGGCCCGCCCTGAATGCCGGGGAAGATGGCGGAGTTGAGTTTCTTCGCAATCGCTTCGTTGGCGCGCGCCAAAATCAAGCCGCCGCGCGGCCCGCGCAGGGTTTTGTGGGTGGTGGAGGTAACGACATCGGCAATCGGCACCGGGTTCGGCGCAAGACCAGTCGCGACCAGGCCGGCGATGTGCGCCATATCGACCATCAGGTAAGCGCCAACGCTGTCGGCGATTTCGCGGAAGCGTTGCAAATCCAGCACCTGCGAGTAGGCGGAGAAGCCGGCAATAATCATCTTCGGCTTGTGTTCGTTGGCGATGCGCTGCATGGCGTCGTAGTCGATGAGGCCGGTTTTTGTGTCAATGCCGTAATGCACGGCGTTGTAGAGGATGCCGGAGGAGCTGACCGGCGAGCCGTGCGTGAGGTGGCCACCGTGGCCGAGGTCCATACCGAGAATGGTGTCGCCCGCTTCCAGCAGGGCGAGAAAAACAGCGGCGTTCGCCTGCGAGCCGGAATGCGGCTGCACGTTGGCGTAATCGGCGCCGAACAGCGTCTTGGCGCGCTCAATGGCGAGCGTTTCCACGACATCAACGTGTTCGCAGCCGCCGTAGTAGCGCTTGCCCGGATAACCTTCGGCGTACTTGTTGGTCAGGCAGCTGCCCTGCGCTTCCATTACGCGCGGACTGGCGTAGTTTTCGGAAGCAATCAGTTCGATGTGCGTTTCCTGGCGTTGCGCCTCGCCACGGATGGCGGCGGCCAGTTCGTCATCAAAGCCCGCGATGGTCATTTCTTTATTAAACATGGGGAGATTTTAAGGTATGGATTGAGGCGGGCTATGGTAGCGATTTCCGCATAACGGGGCAACTGCGAGACGGACGCGCAAAATCCTGCGACGCCCCGCCGTTGTCCGCCTCGCGCCCCGCCCGTAAGATTGCCGCTTTTCAGCAAACCAACGGAGAATCCCGATGTTCAAAAAAATCCTGCTTGGCGGCCTCTTCGCCGCTGCTGCCCTCGCCGCCCACGCCGAACGCTACCTCATCGACGTGCGCACCCCGGAAGAATACGCCGAAGCACACGCCGACGGCGCAGTGAACATTCCGGTGGATGAAGTCTCACAGAAAATCAGCGAAATCACCAAAGACCACGATGCCGATATTTATGTCTATTGCCGTAGCGGCCGCCGTGCTGGCGTTGCGCAGCAAGTGCTGAACGGCATGGGCTATCGCAAAGTAACCAATCTCGGCACGCTCGCCGACGCGCAAGCCTTTGTTGCCAAAGAAAAAGAAGCCGCGCCCGCCGCGCAATAAATAAAAAACCGCCGCAAGGCGGTTTTTTCTTGTTTACATACAGGGTAGCGGGGTTCGTGTATGTATAATCCCTTATACACACACAGTAGCGCCTATTGCACACCAACGGAGCCACCATGAAAACCCGCCTCATTTTCGCCCTTGTCGCCGCCTTCACCGCCCCTGCCTTCGCGCAAACAGATGACCCGCTTGCCGCTACCACCGCCTTTTTCACCGCCTGGCTGGAGGGCGACAGCGAACGTGCCGCCGCCCTGCTCTATTTCCCGCCGCAAGCGCCGGTTTGTCTTTCAGCGGATGACAAGCTGACGCTGGCGCAAACCGTCTTCGGTCGTCTGCCGAAAGATATCCGCGCGCACCAGGGCGTCGCGCAGATGACCAGCAATGCTTCGCCGACGATTAACGACGACAACGCCCGCCTTACTCTCGTCATCACCGCCAAGGACGGCAGCACTTTCCCGCAAAGCGTTACCCTGCAACGCGACGGCGACGGCTGGAAAGTCCGGCTGTAACCCGCCATGTTGCCCGCCCTCGCCGCGCGCAGCGCCCGCCTACGCGCCTTCATCCACAAAAAACTGCGCCAGTCTTCACGCATTTCGCGCAAAACGCTGGAGCTTTCCTGCCTGCTCATCGGCGCAACGCTGGTGGCGCTTGCCTCGCTCACCTTCGCCGCGCTTGCCGATTATGCGCTCGACAAAAACCAGCTTTGGACGACCGCCTGGCCGTATGCGGCGTGGTTCATTCTGCCGCCTGGCATGATGCTGCTCGCTTGGTTCACGCAAAAACACGCGCCGTTTGTCGCCGGCAGCGGCATTCCGCAAGTCATCGCTGCGCTCAGCCTGCCCTATAGCGCCAATAAAGACCGCCTCATCGCCTGGCCGCAGACGCTGTGGAAAATCCCGCTGACCTTCCTCGCCATGCTGATTGGCGCTTCGGTCGGGCGCGAAGGCCCGTCGGTGCAGGTTGGCGCGGCGGTGATGCTCGCCTGGGGCGCGTACTGCCGCCGCCACCGTCTCGCCTTCAGCGGTTTGAGTGCCAACGAACTGATTGCCACCGGCGCGGCAGGCGGGCTGGCAGCGGCGTTCAACGCACCGCTTGCCGGAATTATTTTCGCCATTGAGGAACTGGGGCGCGGCCTGCACCTGCGCTGGGAACGCCGCCTGCTGCTCGGCGTGCTGGCGGCGGGCTTCATCCTTGTCGCCATCAAGGGCAACAACCCCTATTTCCCGCAATACGTCGGCGCGACCACCCTGCCGCATATGCTGTTTTGGGTGGCGATGTGCGGCGTGGTCTGCGGCATCGCTGGTGGTATTTTCGCCCGCCTGCTCGCCAAAGGCGCGCTTGGCTACGCACCCGCTTGCCTGCGCGGCTGGCTGCTGCGCCATCCGCTGCTGTTTGCCGCGCTGCTTGGCATCGTCCTCGCCGCCATTGGCCAGCACACGCAGGGGCAAACCTACGGCACGGGTTATCACGCGGTGGCGCAAGCGCTCGATGGCGAAGTGCTGCAACCGCACCATTTCGGCATCGCCAAACTGCTGGCGACGGTGGCGACCTACTGGAGCGGTATCGCTGGCGGCATTTTTACCCCGTCGCTGACCACCGGCGCGGGCATCGGCAGCGGGCTGTGGGTGCTGACCGGCGGCGCGGCCGACCACAACCTGCTGGTGCTGCTCTGCACCGCTGCCTTTCTCGCGGGCGCAACGCAGTCGCCGGTAACCGCCGCCGTGGTCGTCATGGAAATGACCGGCAGCCAACCGCTGCTGATTTGGCTGATGACCGCCTGCCTCATCGCCACGCCCGTCTCGCGGCAAATCCAGCCCAAGCCGTTTTACCACGCGGCCGCCGCGCGTTTTCGCCAGCGAATACAGGCAGAAAACGGCTGACTGCTTCGCCGATTGACACGCCTTAAAGCGCCACTATACTTGCCGCTTCTTTCAACCAACCTACAGGAAACAAAGTGAAAAGCGTCGCCATCGGCATCATCGGATACGGCACCGTCGGCCAGGGAGTCGTCGAAGTTCTGCAAAAAAACGCGCGGGAAATCGAACGCCGCTGCGGCTACCACCTGCAAGTAAAAAGCGTCGCCCGCCGCGACTGGCGCGACAGCGACACCAGCGCCCTGCCCTTCAGCTGCACTACCGACGCGATGGCGCTCGCGCAAGACCCGGAAATCCACATCATCATCGAGCTGGCAGGCGGTGAGCACCCGGCACGCGAACTGATAGAAACCGCGCTGAAAAACGGCAAACACGTCATCACCGCCAACAAAGCGCTGATTGCCAAACACGGCGAAGCCCTCTTTGCCTTGGCGCGCGAAAAAGGCCTGGAACTCACCTTCGAGGCGGCGGTCGCTGGCGGCATCCCGGTCATCAAAGTGCTGCGCGAAGGGATGAGCGGCAACGAAGTCAAGCGCGTTGCCGGCATCATCAACGGCACCAGCAACTACATCCTCAGCGAAATGGCGCAAAAAGGGCGCGACTTCGCTGACGTCCTCAAAGAAGCGCAGGCGTTGGGTTACGCCGAAGCCGACCCGTCCTTTGACATCAACGGCACCGACGCCGCGCACAAAATCACCATCCTCGCCTCTATCGCCTTTGGCATCCCGCTGCAATTCGACAGCGTCCACATCGAAGGCATCAACGCCCTCACCCCGGAAGACATCCAGGACGCCGCCGAACTCGGCTACAGCATCAAGCACTTAGGCCTCGCCGTGCGCCGCGATAACGGCGTGGAAATCCGCGTCCACCCGACGCTCGTCCCACAAAACGCGCTGATTGCCAGCGTCAATGGCGTGATGAACGCGGTGCAAGTACAAGGCAACGCCGTCGGCAACAGCCTCTACTACGGTCCCGGCGCAGGCAAACTGCCGACCGCCTCGGCAGTCGTTGCCGACCTCATCGACGTCGTGCGCGAACTCAACCTCAAAGGCGAAGACCGCCTCGCCGAATTCGGCTACAGCCAAATCCACGACCGCAACAGCCTGCCGGTACTGCCGCCACAGGCCTATCGCAGCGCCTACTACCTGCGCCTGACCGTCGCCGACCGCGCCGGCGTGCTGGCCGACATCACCCGCATCCTTGCCGACAACCACATCTCCATCAACTCCGTCAGCCAGAAAAACCACCGCAAACACAACGGCCACATCCCGCTGGTGCTGCTCACCGAAGTGGTTGACGAAGCGCAGATGAACCTCGCCTGCGAACAACTTGCCGCTCTACCCGCCGTCTCTGGCGCGGTCAAACGCATCCGCGTCGAGAACATCGAATAAGCGCCGAGCGCGCGGATAAAAAAATCGGGCGCTTGCCCGATTTTTTTATCCGCGTGTCCTTCACTGCTTCGCCCATGCGCGGAAGCTGCCCGCGTTGCGCGAACAGAGAACCACCTTGCCGTTGCCGCTGAATTTCAACACCACCGCCTCGCCGCTGGTAACGCTATTGACCAGATTGCCGAGCATGCCGCGACTCTCGCCGGTCGTCACCGAAATCTCATAGCGCAGCGTGCTGTCCCAGGCGATAACGTGGCCGTTGTCAATCGTAACCGGGCTGGCATCGGTTACATCCAAAGTAAAGAGCGAGCCAAAGCCGTTAATCACCAACTGCCCCTCGCCGGCGGTCTGGCCGATAAAAAAGCCACCGGTGCCGGCAAAGAGCGCGTTGCCGATGCTTTGCATCTTGGCGGTGAGCTGCACGCCCTCGCTGGCGGCGAGATAGGCGCCGTCGTTCAATTTGTACTGCGTTCTACCGACATCCAGCACCTCAATGCCGCCCGGCATCATCGGCGCGAGCAGACAATCGCCGCCGCCGCGCACTGCGCTGATTTGCTGCTGGAAAAAACTCTCGCCGTTGGCAAGGCGGCGGGTGAGCGCGCTTAAAAATCCGCCCTGCATGCGGCCGCGCAGCTCGAGGTTGGCTTCCATCATCACCATCGCATCGCTTTCACAATGAATGGTTTCGCCCTGGCTCAGGCTGACGTGAAGGAAGGGGTCGTGTTCACCGGTTACGGAAAAAATTGGCATGGTTATTCCTGGTTAAAGATGCAAAAAAGCTGCCCACTGGGGGCAGCCTTGTCGGTGGCGACGTTTAGATATTGACGCCGTAGTTTTGCGCAAGCGGGCCGAGGCCGCCTTTGAAACCTTGGCCGATTGCCTTGAATTTCCACTCGCCGTTATGACGGTAGATTTCGCCGAAAATCATCGCGGTTTCGACGGAAGCGTCTTCAGAGAGGTCAAAGCGGGCAATTTCGGTGTTGTTGTCTTGATTAACGCAGCGGATATAAGCGCTGGAAACCTGGCCAAAATTCTGCCCACGCGCCTCGGCATCGTGGATGGTAACGGCGACTGCGATTTTTTCGATGTCTGCCGGCACCTTGCCCAGCTCAACGACGATGGCTTCGTCGTCGCCTTCACCTTCACCGGTGCGGTTGTCGCCGGTGTGGGTGATGCTGCCGTCTGCGGATGTCGTCTGGTTGTAGAAAATGAAATCGGCGTCGGAACGCACTTTGCCATTGGCACCAAGCAGGAAGGCGCTGCCGTCCAGGTCAAAATCGGCACCGTCGGTGGCGCGTACGTCCCAACCAAGGCCAATAATCATTTTTTGCATGCTGGGGGCTTCTTTGCTCAGGCTGACGTTGCCGCCTTTTTGCAGACTGATGGCCATAGAAATTCTCCTGTGTTTTGAAAAGAAAAGAATTTTGCAGGAATACTGCAACGCGGATTATATCGGCGATTGGTAGGGTGCGCCAGTAGCCAAGCGGTGGAATTGTTTTTGCGGTTTTATCATTCAAGCAGGCTGAAATTGTAGGGTAATTTCTTCACCCAATTGGGTGTGAATATCAACCAAAATATCTAAAGGAAAGGCATCAATTTTGCCATTGAGCAAATCTGCCATATCTGTTTGCGTGATACCGCAATATTCTGCGGCTTGTTTTTCTGTCCAGTTTCTTTTGCTTACTGTCTCACTAATGTGGCGCATCAATTCAGCGCGCAAACGAAGATTGGCAGCTTGTTGTGGGCTATCGCAGATAGCATCAAAAGCAGAGATATATTTGTTCATGCGTTATAAACGTAATTTCGCTAACGCTATATCAATGCCTAAGCGCCAGATTGGCAATATAAGCCGCGCGGCTAATGCCTTGGCGGCTGGCGGCTTCATCAATGGCAGAGAGAACGTAATCGGGCATGGAAAGGGTAATCTACACGTCTTCGCCAACGGTGCGTATTCCCTGCACCATCACAATAAAATCATCGGATTCATGCAGATCAATATCCTCTTGGCGGCTTGCGGGCGGGTAATCCTGATAATTGGCGGTAAGCATCGCAGACAACGCCCATTGTGCGGTGTGCATGGCAGCTTCCAGATTATTGCCCTCGCTATAGGCATTTGCCCCTTTAACATCGGGCGCATAGATTTGATAGCCCTCGCCATCCCATGAAAATACAACCGGATAATACATTTCAGTCTCCAATTTGTTTACGCAGGCTGGATTCCAATCCTTTTTTGAGGTCCTTATTGCCATGCACAGGAATAATAATTTGTTCTCCATCCTTTTGCAGGATGTGGTGGCTACCATTGACGCGCAGCAATATCCAGCCCTTGGCAAGCGCGCGTTTTAACATTTCTTTTCCGCTAACTGGCACGTTCCTTTCCTCATATGCGCACCCGCCGTAGCGGGTGCGTCATTTCCTCAAAGAATCTGCAACATCTCCGCGTCATCGGCATGCTCAAGCAGCATCACGCGCACGCGGCTTTGCCACAGCTCGCCGAAGCGGGCGAGTTCTGCCGCATCCGCGCGGCCGCTCACCGCCAACGGCATCAGCGCCTGCATTTCTGTCGGGAAGGGAACGATGCCGGCGTTGAGTTCGAGCTCAACCCGCGCACCGTTATCAACGCGAGCCAGCGCCATCAGGCCGCGAATGGGCGCATCAAAAGAAAGCAGACCACGGCGGCGGAAACGCCCCATTGCGCCGATGCCGCCAAAACCGGTTTCCGCTGCCGCGCCGGTGAGCAGGGTAGCAACGGCAGCGATAACGCCGGTGGTGCCGCTGTCGCGCGCATCGCGCATTTGTACTTCAACGCCGCCGCGTTCGGGCAGCTCGTCGCCGTAGAGGGCGCGCAGACCGCGCAGCGTCAAGAGATAGGCGCCGGCGACGGTCGGGCAGGAATGGCCAGCGAGGCGCACCGCATCGACATAGTGGTATTCGAGATAGCCGTCGGCAGCGGCGCCGAGGAATTGCGCGAGCGGGTCGCGCAGGCGCAGTACGGGGGCTTGGGCGAAAAAATCGGGGAAGGTTTCTTGCATGGTTGGCTCCGGTGGTTAAAAGAGCAGGCAGTATAGGCGGCACAAAATCTGCATTCATTGAGATTTGTCTTGCGCCGTCAATGCCGCCAGCGCCCACGCCTGATACGCCGCGCTCGCCGCCGCTACCGCAAGACACAGCACTTGCGGGCAGTCATACGGATGCAGGCGGTGAATTGCCGCTTCGACCGCATCGTACAGCGCGCGCTGCGTTTTGATGGTCAGGCGCACTTCGTCGTCTGTGCAAAGTTCGCCCTGCCACCAGTATTGGCTGCGAATCGCCTCGTACTGGACGCAGGCGGCAAGGCGTTCCTGCAATAGCGTCTCGCCGATGCGCGTGGCGCTGGCGTGGTCGGGTGCGGTGCAAAGCACCACACAGAGTTCATCGTTCATTAAAAATCCTCACAAATTTGGGCAAGATATTGTCTCATTCATGACAAATCTTCAGCCCGCCATGAAAACCTTTCATACCGCCTGCGCAAACGCGCGACTATAATCGCCCGTCCACACGGAATTCCCCATGATTACCCTCGAAAACCTACGAAAAACCTATCATCACAAAGGCCGCGACATCCACGCCCTGCGCGGCGTCTCGCTGCACGTCGCCCCCGGCGAAATCTACGGCGTCGTCGGCCAAAGCGGTGCGGGCAAATCCACCCTCATCCGCTGCGTCAACCTCTTGGAACGCCCGGACAGCGGCCGCGTCATCGTCGCCGGGCGCGAGCTCACCGCGCTGCCACCCGCCGCCCTGCTGCAGGCACGGCACAAAATCGGTATGATATTCCAGCACTTCAACCTGCTCTCAAGCCGCACCGTTTACGACAACATCGCCCTGCCGCTAGAACTGGTCGGCGCCAGCAAAAAAACCATTGCCAGCAAAGTACTGCCGCTACTCACGCTGACCGGCCTTGAAGACAAAGCGAGCCATTACCCGGCGCAACTCTCTGGCGGGCAAAAACAGCGCGTCGCCATCGCCCGCGCCCTTGCCGCCGAGCCGCAAGTGCTGCTCTCGGACGAAGCCACCTCGGCGCTTGACCCAAAAACCACTGAAGATATCTTGAACCTGCTGAAAGACATCAACGCGAAACTCGGCCTCACCATCCTGATGATTACCCACGAAATGGAAGTGGTAAAACAGATTTGCCACAAAGTCGCGCTCATCGAAGGCGGGCAACTGGTCGAGACTGCCGACGTTGATACCTTCTTCACCGCGCCGCAGTCCGAACTCGGCCAGCGCTTCGTCGCGCAGACGCAGCGCTTTGACCTGCCGGAAAGTTACCAGCGCCGCTTGACCGCCGGCGGCATCCATCCCGTCGTCAAAATCCGCTTCCTCGGCAACAAAGTCGATGAACCGCTGCTTTCCAGCATCGCCCGCCGTTTTGACGTCAATGTCAGCATCATCCAGGCGAAAATCGAACACATCGGCCAGACCGCCATCGGCCTCATCGTTGCCGAAATCCTCGGCGATGCCACACGCACCGCCGACGCCGTCGCCTGGCTGCAAACCCAACCCGTCAGCACGGAAATCCTCGGCTATGTTGAATAACCTCCTCAAACTCTGGCATGCCATCAGCGGATGGTGGGACACCTTCACCACCTGGTTGCACGCCCTCATCGGCGATACTGCCTGGCTCATGCTCGTCAGCGCCTGCGAAACCCTCTACATGACACTGAGCGCAACCCTCATCGCTGCCATCTTCGGCACCCTGCTCGGCCTCATCCTCTATGCAACACGACGTGGCCGCTTCCTGGCAAACCCCTACGTCTATTACCCGCTTGGCATCATCGTCAACATTGGCCGCTCCATCCCCTACATCATCCTCGCCCTGTGGATCGTGCCCTTCACCCGCTTCATCGTCGGCGTGTCCATTGGCAACACCGCCGCCATCGTCCCGCTCACCCTCTCCGCCGTCCCCTTCATCGCCCGCATGGTGGAAAACATGCTGAACGAAGTCCCCGGCGGCCTCATCGAAGCAGCGCAGGCCATGGGGGCGAGCCCTACGCAAATCATGCGCAAAGTGCTGCTGCCCGAAGCCCTGCCCGGCATCATCAACGCCCTCACCATCACCCTCATCGCCCTCATCGGCTATTCCGCCATCGCCGGCGCCCTCGGCGCGGGCGGACTCGGTAAAGTCGCCTACGCCTACGGCTACCAGCGCTACCGCCCGGACATCATGCTCTACACCGTCTGCATCATCGTCGTGCTGGTGCAGAACATCCAGTGGCTGGGGGACGCCCTCGCCCGCCGCTTCGATCACCGCTAATCCCAACCTAACCGGAGAAAACCCATGAAAAAACTGACCCTTGCCGCCCTCATCGCCGGCCTTGCCGCCGTCTCCCAGGCTGCCCCCTTCAAAGTCGGCGCGATGACCGGCCCCGAAGGCGAACTCGTGCACATCGCCGCCAAAATCGCCAAAGAAAAACACGGCATGGACGTAGAAGTCATCGAATTTGAAGACTACGTCATGCCGAACGTCGCCCTCTCTGACGGCTCCATTGACGCCAACGCTATCCAGCACAAACCCTACCTCGACGTCATCACCAAAGAGCGCGGCCTTGACCTCGTCGCCGTCGGCAATACTTTCGTCTATCCCGTCGGCGCTTACAGCAAAAAAATCAAAGACATCAAAGAACTCAAAGACGGTGCCAAAATCGCCATCCCGGGCGACCCCACCAACGGCGCACGCGCCCTCATCCTGCTCGACAAACAGGGCCTGCTCAAACTCAAAGACAACACCAACCTCGAAGCAAGCGTGATGGACATCGCTGAAAACCCGCACAACTACAAAATCAGCGAAATCGAAGCCTCACAAGTGCCGAGCGTGCTGCCCGACGTTGACCTCGCCATCATCAACTCCAACTATGGTGTGAACGCGGGACTCATCCCGAAACGCGATTCCCTCTTCATGGAAGACGCCAATTCACCCTACGTCAACATCATCGTTGTGCGCACCGCTGATAAGGACAAAGACGAAGTCAAAAAATTCGTCGAATCCTACCAAAGCAAAGAAGTCGAAGAGGCCGCCGAAAAATCCTTCAAAGGCGCCGCCGTCAAAGGCTGGTAAACCCCGCCCACGAAAAAACCGCCCTTCGGGGCGGTTTTCCTTTTCCTGATTTACATACATAGTGTTCGGTTCAGCGCCCAAGAGCATCATCGCACACTAGTCTCCAGACATCCCTCAAGTGTCCAACAAACTGTTTTTACAAGTTTTAGGAGCACTTATGAGCGGAAAAGTCATCTCGGTTATCTCAACCAAAGGCAGCGTCGGCAAAACGACGCTCATCATTCACATCGCTGGCTATTTGGCGTCTCGCGGCAAGCGTGTTTTGCTGATCGATGCCGATAGCCAGCAATCGCTGAGCAGATTCTTCAACTATCAGGGCATTGACCTGAATATCCCTTATGACGGCTTTGGCAAATGGCTGGTCAACGACGTCAACACCGGGAGTGTCATTCGCAAAACTTCCCATGCCGGTTCGGATCTGAACATAGACGTTATCGTCAATGACGATCCCAACAAGCTCCGGGTTTCCCGATTCCTGCGCGATAACAGTGGTGCCATTTACAAACTCGCATCCCTGGTAAAACCACTGCGCGAGCAATACGACTACATTTTTCTCGATACTGAGGGTGCCGATGGTCGCGACCACGATGGCAACTCAGTGCAGAACGCCGTTCTCCTGGCTGAGCCGGATTTGGTACTGACGGTTACCCGAACAGGGTTAATGTTTGCCATGGAAGCGTTACGGGTTGTTGATGTTTACAAAAGCGCGGTTAAAACCTACACCTACATCGGCAAGGAACACGTCCCCCCGCTCAAGTTCATTATCAACGCTTATGACCGGACGATATCCCGTTCCGAAGACCTGCTGCGGGAACTACGCGAGGCTTTTGAACTCGACGATTTCAAGGTTGCGACCTTGCTGGAAACAGTCGTGCCGTTGCGCCGGGCTTTCTTTGAACACTACTACAGCGACAAGGCTTTCATGCATGAGCTGAAGGACCGTAATACCGAGCCCCTGAACGTCGTCATTGAGCGGCTTTGCGAAGAAATCTTTCCCGAACTAACTGAAGCCACTTCACCTACCGCCCCGGTCATGGCTCAGGAGGCGTAAATGACGACGACGTACCTGAACTTTAGAAAGAATGACTCGGGTGACGAGCCGGTAGAGCAAGCTTCGGTCTCCCAAATTATGTGGGTGCCTGTTACCGATATCGATTTTTCCCACGTTAACCCGCGTCAGGCGGAAGGGGAAAACTACGAGCATCTCAAGGAGTCCATTCGCCAAATCGGCCTACAAACGATCCTGACCATTACCAAGGTATCCGACAAAGAACGTTATTCACTTTTTAACGGAGGAAACAGCCGTCTGCGTGCAGTAAAAGAGCTTTATGAGGAATACCTCACAGCGGGCGACACGGAGCAGGCAAACCGTTTCCGGCAAATACAGGTGCGTTTCGTTCCCTATACCAACGATATTGATTCACTGATAAAGCAAATCGCGGAGAACGAAGAACGTTCGCCAATGGTCTTTATTGACAAGGCTAGAGCAGTATTTCGCATCAAGGAACTATATCTTGCAGAGAATAAAGTTGAAACTGTATCAAACAGCAAGTTAGTCAAATATATTCATGGGTTAGGCTGGACCAGTGTTAACCAGCCATCAATGACAGAACTGTCTTTTGCCTTCGAACACCTCGAAAATATTCTGCCATTGGCTCTTAGTGCAGGTTTGGGTAGACCTAAAATCCAACAATTACGCCTATGGCTCGATGACGTTGAAGTTTGGCTAGATTGGCTGGTCAACAAATATGGTTACGAATACAGCGCAGAACAAGGACGGAAACTGTATTTCGATGTTCTCGCCAAGCATGACAGTGATTTTGAACCGTTAAGCCTAAGCGATTTCTTTCAGGATTTCCGCATGCGGCTCGGCGATGAGTTGATGGTTTTCGACCGTCAGTGGAATGCCAACACCATCCGCTTTGAACTGGACAGCCTGGAGATCGTCAATGGGGTCAAACGGGTTCGTGAAGAGGTCCCGGTTCAGGACTTGATCAAACAGCTTGATGAAACCTCTGACGGTATGCCACCGGCACGTTTCCCGCCACCGCGCAAGCCACGCACGCCTAAAGCACCGTCGGCGGAAGGCAATGTCAAACAGGATGATTATCCCTCTGACGCCATAGATTCTGACGGAGAAACCGCTGGGGAACCGCAGCCATTTCCCGCTGTAGCGCGCAGCGTAACGCATGACACTCCGGAAACTGACGATAGCCAAGATGCGCCAACGCTGATCACAGGCGAGCAGCTGGAAAAAATCCTGGAGCAAAAGCGCCAAGAGGCAAATATTTATCAACGTTTTCCACCGTTGCAATTGCCAGACCGCAAGTTGCCACTTGCCGAATATAACCTGGCGATTCGGGAACGCTGCAACAAGATTGTCAACCAGTTGCTTGACCAATACGACAACCAGGGCGTCATCCGTGACCTGCTAATCACGGATGACCCGGACATGATGGACAGCCCGCCTTATGCCTATCTCTCGGTCAATAACGAAGAAAAATACGAGTATTTGAAGCTCTGGCTGGAGTCGGCATCACATATGGAACGTTATGCCGCATTGCATTTCATCATGCTCTACGGCTTCTATTTGCGCCGCCTGACCTCCGAGGACGACCAGGACGAATTTACCGATTCCGAGCGTACCAATCAGGCCAACCTGGAACGCCTTTGTAGCGAATATGCCGTGCACTATGCGGATTACCGCCTGATGTGCCAGACAGATACCTTTTGGTACATCAGCAAAGAACCTATGGCAATGAGCCTGGTCGATCAGTTGATTCATAACCATCTGGCGCTGATCTACAGCATTGAACACCGCCAGGGAACCGATACGCAGACGGAGGGAGCATGAATGTCCAGGACAAAGACATCCTTGCCAACCTGGGGCTGACGCTGCTGCAAGAACTCGTCAAAAGCGTGCGTGCCGGAAACCCGATCTTCCAGCAGATGGGAATCAGTGCCGAGACTATTGACCAAATATCCCGCCTTAATACAGGGGAGTTGCTCACCCTGGCGTCACAACCATTTTTTAAGCTCGACCTCAGCGACCGCACGCTGAACCTCTGCATTCAGAAAATCGTGCAGTCACGCAATCGTGATGACCTGATCAAGCGTGCCCTCCGTGCTGGTGCCTCGCGTGAAATCATGAAGGACTATGCCCTGCTCTCACACAATGATTTCAACCGGCTGCGCAGCGAGCTGGGCTTGGAAGCAATCCGGCGGCGTCCCAGCCAAATTGAGGATGACGAGTACAAGTTTCTGGCGCAGTTGCATCACAAATACGGTCGCGACCATAAGGTCAGCGACCGGATGGAACACCTGAATTGTTTGGTCTACCTCGCGGAAAAATCCAACATCGACATCAACAGAATCTATTTCTATTACTACGACGATAACCGCGAGCTTTTGGTCAAAACCACAAAATCTGATGGAGATACTGTCCCATGAGGATCAAAAGACTGCCACAGACCGACGCAGGTAAACGTACCTTCGAACTGAAACAGGAACTCCAGCAAAGCGGTGATGACGGCGAGCACGTTATTTTTGTCGGCAGGCCGATGGTCGTCACCCCTGGGCAACTGATCTTTGATCCGTATCTGAACGGGGATGACAAGATGTACTGGTGTGCATTGCGCCTGCTTTCCGACGAACGGTTAAAGCGTCTGCCGGATCAGGAAGAAATGGCCGGGCGGCTCAACAAGTCGCGACAAACCATCATGACCTACCAAAAGATGTTGCGCGCTACCCGCTGGCTAACCGTCATTCACACGGTGCGTCAGAACAATCTGCCTACCCGCTACAGTTATTCCATTCACGACGAACCGATGCCGGTGGAAGAAGTCATCCGCATCGACGAAAACTACATTGATTTTATCCTGACGGAAGCCACACGCACCAAAGGTGTTGTTGAACGTCTGGCGCAGTGTTGCAAACTGGTCTTGCTTCGACACTACCGTTTGCTCAACGAGCAAATGAATGACCAGCAAAAAGACCTGGGCATGCAAATAGCTGGAACAGGAACTCTGATATCGCTCCCGGCTGAAACAGGAGATGAAACGGAGAAAGCCACCTCTCCGTTGTCAAGAAATCTTAACAACGGAGACTCCCCCTCTGCTGTTAAAAATCCTGATGATAGCGACGCTCCGTTGTCAAGAATTCTTAACAACGGAAGAACTCCCGCTGTTAAGAATTCTGACAAAGCACGGGGTCCGTTGTCTAAAAATCTTAACAACGACGAATCCCCCGTTGTTAAAGATTCTGACAGTGACAAAAAACCGTTGTCCAGAAATCTTAACAACGGTGAAAACACCGATGTCAAAAATGCTGACATGCCCCGAAAAACGGAGTCCAAGACGGGGGATATATATAACCGCGCGCGTGTACACCCGCGTGCACATGCGCGTGCGCGCACACCCGCGCAAAGTAGAATTAAAACCTACGGTTTTAATAATCATCCTTCCATCCAGGGAGGGGGGTGTGGGGGGAGGGATGATGAAAATCCCTCGCCACGCTTTGCCTTCCTCAGCGAACCGCCACTGTCAAAGCTCATCCCGCTGCTTGAAAGCAAGTACGGCAAAAAGCCCGCACACAGCATCATCACCCGCCTGAAAGCGCTGCACTACAGCCACCGCGAAACGAAGTTTGATTACCAGGTGGACGCCGAAGATGCGGCAATCATCCTGACCTCGCTGCTGTTGGAAGACGAAATAGCGATGCCGCTGAAGTACGTGGATGCACTGATTTACCGCGCTTCACAAAACGACCTTGCCTACCGCAAGGGGCAATATCAGCAATTTTTGCAGCTGACCGGACAAGCAGAACCTGACCCGCAGGAACAACGGCGACAAGAAGCCAAAGCGCAACAGGCAGTATTGGACGAAATCCATTTGTCGGACGGCACCCTGCTCCTCGGCAAAAGCGGCACGGCATATTGCATTGACGGTCATCTTATCCGCCGTTGCGATGGACAGCCTGGCGGCAATACCGAAGACGGGCTGCACGCATACCGAGCGCAAACCACGGAAGATATCAAACCTCTGCTGCTTACCGGGCATCTGGTGATTACAGGCAAGCTGGAGGAACAGGCATGACCTCTTGTGCTGCAAATAGTATCAGTATGATAACAAGTTATACCCCAGGTATAACTTACCCAACACATGATGATTATCTATATTCGGTAATAACCTGCACCACTGGTGCAACTTACCCAACATACATAGATAATCATTATGCGGTAGCAACCTATACCACTGGTATAACTTACCCAACATATGTAGATAATCA
>CAUVOF010000016.1:0-26435 GCA_963553325.1 uncultured Cardiobacterium sp. | reverse complement strand
CCTCCCCCGCTGCGGGCTTCGCCCTGCGGGGGAGGGGGTTGTCCAATTGTAAACAGCCCCTAGCACCGAACTGCCCCCAAACCGCCCGCGCCAGCGTGCGGTTTATAATGCCCGCCTCTTTTTTCTGGAATACCTCATGCAAATCGTCCTTGCCTCCGCTTCCCCCCGCCGGGCGCTGCTCTTGCAGATGCTCGGCTTTGATTTCACCACCGCCGAGCCGGATGTCGATGAATCGCCGCTGGCGGGTGAAGGCGCGGCCGATTTGGTGCGGCGTCTGGCGCAAGCCAAGGCGGAAGCGGTGCAGCCGGAATTCCCGGAAGCGCTGCTGATTGCCGCCGATACCACCGTCGTCTGCGACGGCGCCATTCTCGGCAAACCGCAGGACGGTGCCGCGGCGCTCGCCATGCTGCGCGCGCTTTCCGGGCGACAGCATCAGGTCTTCACCGGGCTGGCGCTGCGCTGGCGGCAGGAGCAGTTCAACCATGTGGAAAGCAGCAGCGTTACCATGCCGGAGCATCCGGATGCGCTGTTGCGTGCCTATTTGGCGAGCGGCGAAGCGATGGGCAAGGCGGGCGCTTACGGCATTCAGGGGCGCGGCGGCGTGCTGGTTTCTTCGCTTACGGGAGATTTTTATAACGTGATGGGGCTGCCATTGCAGGCGCTGTGGCAGGGTTTTTGTGCGTTGGGATGTAGCGGCGAATTTTTGCGTGCCTTGGGGAGTTGAGCATGGAAGGGTCTGGCCTGATTACCGAAATTCTCGTCAATCACACGCCGTATGAGACGCGGGTCGCGCTGCTCGAAGACGGCGTCTTGCAGGACATTTTCGTTGAGCGCGAGCGCAAGCGCGGCATCGTCGGCAATATTTATAAGGGCAAAGTGCAGCGCGTTCTGCCCGGCATGGACGCCGCCTTTATTGATATTGGTTTGGAGCGCGCCGGGTTTTTGCACGTGAAAAACGTGGTCAGCCGTGGCGACAAGCCGCCGGAGCGCATCGGCGAGGTGCTGCGCGAAGGGCAGACGGTGCTGGTGCAGGTGCTGAAAGACCCGATTGGCAGCAAGGGGGCGCGGCTGACGATGGAGATTTCCATTCCCTCGCGTTTTCTTGTCTTTTTGCCGACGACCGACGAAATCGGCGTTTCCATCAAAATCGCCTCGGAGGAGCAGCGGCAAGTGCTGCGCGAAACCATCGCCGGTTTCCATCAGGGGCGGCAGGGCGGCTTTATCGTCCGCACCGCGATTGAGTCAGCGGACGTTTGGGCGATGCGCGCCGACATGCAATATTTGCAGCGCGTGTGGGAATCTATCGTGCAGCAGCAGCGCGGCGCGCGGCCGGGGGCGCTCATCTACGGCGAGTTGCCGCTGTATCAGAAGGTGTTGCGTGATTTTGTTACCCCTGGGGTGCGGCGCGTGGTCGTTGACCACCCCAACGCCTACCGCGAGATGCAGGCGTTCGCTGGCAATTTCCTTCTCGACATGGAAGCGGCGCGGCTCGAACTCTACAGCGGCGACCGCAGCCTTTTTGAGCGCTACGGCATCGAAGAGGAAATCGGCCTGGCGCTAAAGCGGCACGTCGCCCTCAAATCCGGCGGCTACCTCATCATCGACCAGACCGAGGCGATGACGACGATAGACGTCAATACCGGCGCGTTCGTCGGCAAACTCTCGCAGGACGACACCATCTACAAAACCAACCTCGAAGCGGCGCGCGCCATCGCCCGCCAACTGCGCCTGCGCAACTTAGGCGGCATCATCATGATTGATTTCATCGACATGAGCAGCGTCGAACACCAGCAGGGAGTGATGGACGCGCTCAATGTGGCGCTTGCCAGCGACCGCAGCAAATACACCATCAGCCCGATTTCACCGCTTGGCATTATTGAGATGACGCGCAAACGCACGCGCGAAAGCCTGCGCCAGCAGATGTGCGAGCCCTGCCCCTGCTGCCAGGGACGCGGCTACGTCAAAACGGTGGAAACCATCACTTATGAGCTGTTCCGCGACCTGATGCGCGAGGCACGCGATTTTTCGCCGAAGACGATGACCGTCGTCGCCGGGCTTAAGCTGATAGATTTCATCCGCGAGGAAGAGTCGCTGACCTTTTCCGATTTGCAGGCGCTGTTGAAAATTCCCATCCGCTTGCAGGTCGATTCCGCCTACCGCCACGGGCAATACGACGTTGCCTTGGGATAAGAAAACCCGCCGGATGGCGGGTTTTTCTCGTTTACATACACGGTAGCGGGGATCGTGTATGTAAACGGGGGCGAGGAAACGGCTTCTAGCCCTTGATGCCGCGCTGTTTCAACAACGCATCGAGTTCCGGTTTGCGCCCCATGAAGGCGGTGAAGACTTCCATCGGTGGGCGCGAGCCGCCGTCGGCGAAGACGGTGTCGCGGTAGGCTTTGCCGGTCGCTTCGTTCAGGATGCCATCGGCGGCAAAGCGCGAGAAGGCGTCCGCCGCCAGCACTTCTGCCCAGAGGTAGCTGTAGTAGCCCGCGGCGTAGCCACCGGAGAAGATGTGGGTGAAAGAGTGTGCGCGCCGTGCCCATTCCGGGTCGGGGGTAACGGAGACGTCGGCGCGGATGCCCTGCATGACGCGCTCGACGAAGGTTTTGCGCTCGCCCGCTTCTTCGTAGTTCAAGCGGAAATCGAGCAGGCCGAATTCGAGCTGGCGGATGAGGGCGCGCGCGGCGAGGTAGTTTTTCGCTTCCAGCATTTTGGTCAGCAGTTCGTCCGGCAGCGGCGCGCCGGTTTCGTAGTGGGCGGAGATGAGCGGCAGGCTTTCTTTTTGCCAGCACCAGTTTTCCAGCATTTGGCTGGGGAATTCGACCGCGTCCCAGGCAACGCCGTTGATGCCGGAGACTTCGCCGATTTCTACCCGTGTAAGCATGTGGTGCAGGCCGTGGCCAAATTCGTGAAAGAGGGTGATGGCGTCGTCGTGGCGCAAGAGTGCGGGTTTGTCGCCAACGGGTTTACCGTAGTTGCAGACGAGGTAGGCGACCGGTTTTTGCAGGCTGCCATCGGGCAGGCGGCGGCGGGTGATGGCATTGTCCATCCAGGCGCCGCCGTTTTTGTGTTCGCGCGCGTAGGGGTCGAGGTAGAAGGAAGCGATGTGTTCGTCGTTTTCGTAGATTTCGTAGAAACGCACGCTGTCGTCCCAGACATCGACGCCGCTTTTTGCGCGGATGTCGATGTTGAACAGTTTTTTGGCAACGGCGAACAGGCCTTCCTGCACTTTGTGTTCCGGGAAGTAGGGGCGCAGGGTGTCGTCATCGACGGCGTAGCGCTCGTTTTTTTGTTTTTCGCTGTAGTAGGCGATGTCCCATGGTTGCAGGTCGTCCACGCCGTACTTTTCCTTCACCCAGCGGCGCAGTTCTTCGGTTTCTTCGCGGGCTTGCGCGCGGCTACGCTGCACCAGGCCGGTGAGGAATTGCATCACTTCTTCGGGTTTGTCCGCCATTTTGGTGGCGAGCGAGTAATCGGCGTATGTGGCAAAGCCGAGGGTTTGCGCGAGTTGGTGGCGCAGTTCGAGGATTTCGTCGATAACCGCGCTGTTGTCCCATTTGCCAGCGTTTGGCCCCTGGTCGGAGGCGCGGGTGGCATAGGCGCGGTAGAGTTCTTCGCGCAGGGCGCGGTCGTCGCAGCGGGTGATGATGGCGTTGTAGCTGGGGTAATCGAGGGTGATGCGGTAGCCCTGTTCGCCTTTGCTTTCGGCGGCGTCCTTGGCGGCGGCGAGGTCGTGTTCGGTCAAGCCTTTCAGCGCGTCGGCGCTGGCAAAGGTTTTGCTCCAGCCCATGTTGGCGTCCAGCACGTTTTTTTCAAACTGCGACGACAGCTCGGCGAGGCGCTTGCTGACTTCGCGGTAGGTTTGCTGTTTGTCGGCGGAAAGACCGATGCCGGAGAGGCGGAAGTCGCGCAGGGCGTCGGTGATGGATTTTTGTTGTGCCGGGGTGTAGCTGGCAAAGGCGGCGGCGTCTTTGAGTTTGGTAAAGCCCTGATAGAGCGCTTCGTGCTGGCCGAGCCAGCTGCTGTAATCGGTGATTTTCGCCAGGGCGGCGTCGTGCGCTTCGCGCAGTTCGTCGCTGCTTTTGACGCTATTGAGGTGGACGACGATGCTCCAGGCGCGGGAGAGTTTGTCGGCGGCATCTGACAGCGGCACGAAGAAGTTGTCCCAGTCCGGCGTGGCGACGGCGGCGGTTTTTTCGACTTGCTCGCGGTTGTAGGCGATGAGGAAGTCGATGGCGGGAGCGACGTGCGCCGGGCGGAAGGCGCTGAATTTGGGCAGGCCGCTGAAGTCGAGCAGCGGGTTGTCCTTGAGCGCCTCCGGCAGGGTGAGCGGGCTGCTCACGGCATCGCCGGCGTAGGCGAATTGGCTAAGGCGCAGCGCGGCAAGGCCGAGGGCGCTGGTGGTGATGAATTGGCGACGGTGCATTTTGCCTCCTGTGTTTATGGGATGGTGTGATGTGTCGGAATCATCGCTTGTTCCGCTTGATGGGCGGGGAATAGCTCGTCCGTGGGACGAGAATGGCGGAGAGGGGGTGGCGGTTGTTGATGAATCGAAATTCGGGATTCTCGCGTTTGCTGCCCCCACCCCCACCCTCCCCCGCTGCGGGCTTTGCCCTGCGGGGGAGGGAGTATTTTGTTTCTTAGCCGCGCGTTGGCGGCAGCGACCACAGTTTTTCCAGCGCGTAGAGCTCGCGCGTTTCCGGGCGCATCAGGTGGACGATGATGTCGCCAAGGTCCACCAGCACCCAGTCGCGGCTGTCTTCGCCTTCGATGCCAAGCGGCGGGTGGCCGGCGGCTTTGCTGTCGTCGTGGATTTTGTCGGCCAGCGCGTGCAGGTGGCGGTCGGAGGTGCCGCTGGCGACGATCATGTAGTCGGCGATGTCGGTTTTGCCGGCGAGGTCGATGCTTTGGATGTTTACCGCCTTGAGGTCTTCGAGGCTGTTGATGACGAGGTCTTTCAGTTCGTTTGTGTTCATGGATGTGTTTTAGAGGTAGGAGTTGAAAATCGGGCTGGAGGGCGGCAGGTAGGCAATCAGCAGGTAGAGGATGCCGAAGTTGGCGACGATGCTCGCCCAAAAGAAGCCGCGGAAACGTTTTTGGTTGAGTTTGTGGCGCAGGAGCGGGCGGGCAATGAGCGCGCCCGGCCAGCCGCCCAAGAGGCTGGCGAGATGCAGCGCGGTATCGGGGACGCGCTGCCCGCCGCGTTCGGCGGCGTGCTTGTCGTGGCGGTAGAGGACGACGGTGAGCACGCTCAAGATGGCGCTGGTGATGCCGAGCGGGGCGGAGATGAGGGTGAGGCTGAGGAAGTAGAGGATGTCCAGGAAGGCGTAGGTGTAGCCTTCGAGTTTTTTCGGCTGGCTGTGTTCGGCGATGTCGTAGATGCCATCGCTCAGGATGGCGTGTTCGTGTTCGCGCAAAAGGACGCGGCTTGCCTGCCAGCCGCCTTTTTGTCCGGGAATGGCAAGGACGGTAACGGCAACGTCCGCCGCCGGGCGGCGGTGGTGGTAGGCGAAGCTGCTGATGTGGAAGAAGAGGTTTTCATGACCGGGCATGAGCTGGATGAAGCCGTAGCCTTTTTCGTCGTTCCAGTTGATGATACGCCCCTGGTAGGGCGTGTTTTCTGCGAGGTTGAGGGGGATGCGGCGCTTTTTGCGGAGGGGAACGTAGCTGCTCATGCGGGTTGTCGCTGTTGGTTGTTTAACAGATATTGTTTCAGGGTTTGCCAGTAATCGCCGCCTTCGGCGCCTTTGGTGATGCGGTCGAGTTTGGCGGCAAGGCGCAACTGGCGGCGCAATGCGGCGGGCGGGTGTTTTGCCAGTGCCGCCTGGTAGCGGCGTTGTTGGCTGTCGTAGATGTTGTACTGTTTGTAGAGCGCGCCCTGTGCCGCCCGCTCGCTGTTGTGCAGGCCGATGAGCAGGGTGGCATCGCGCTGCAACAGCCAGGTGATGAGGGTGGTGTCGCGCGGGTTTTCCGCTTGCAGGCGGGCGGCGATGTGCCAGGCTTTCGGCCAGTCGGCGACGAGGATGGCATCGCTTAGGGCGAAGGTGTTGAACTGCGAGAAGTCGTCCAGCAGCTCGGCAAGCAGGGTGTCGTCGATGATGTTTTGCGCCTGCGGATGGATGGCAAGGCGCGCAATCGCCTGTTTGGCGGCAAAGAGGTTGCCCTGGCAGTTGGCGATGAGGCGCTCGCTGGCGGCCTCGGTGAGGCGCAGTTTCGCCGCTTGCAGGCGTTGGGCGATTTGTTTGGCGAACTGCGGCGGGTAGAGCGTCTGGCTGGCGATGACCAGGTTGCCCTGGCTGAAAAGCGCCTTGAACCAGGCGGTGCTGTGCGGTTTGTCGAGGTTGGGCGCGTTGATGATGAGGCGGCTGTTTTCCAGATGCAGCTCGGCAAGGCGGCGCAGGGTGTCGCTGGTCGCCTTGTCCGGCTTTTTCGCGTCCAAATGTAATTCCAGCAGGCGCTTGGGCGCAAAGAGCGACGGCGTTTCCAGTTCCTGGATGAGGCTGTCGATGCGGTTGTCGCCGTAGAGGCGCTGCCGTTCGTTGTAGCCGTCGGCCAGGGCGCGGGCGCGCGCGGCGTCCAGCGCTTCCACGTTAAGCAGCGCTTCGCTGCCGTAAATGAGGGTTACGGCGGGCAGCGGGTGCTGCTTGAAGTGGAAGGGGGCGTCTGGCGCGGCGAGGTTCATCGGATGCGGGCGTTCAAGTAGCGGATGAGTTTGTCGGCGTTGTCGCGCGCCAGTTGTTGGTGCATCTCGGTTTCTTCCTGCTGGCTGCCGAGGTAGGTGTTGCTGCGGTAGCGCACGTTGCCGCGGCTGCTGAAGGTTTGTTCGCCCAGCGCGGCGCCGTCTTTTTCGGCGCGGATGCGGACGCTGTCAATCAGCTCGATTTCTTCGGTATTGCCACTGCCGCCGATGGCGGTGCGGATGCGCTGCTGCTCGGTAGGGGCAATGGCAACGCGCACGCTGGCGCCGTCCTCAACTGCGATGTCTTGCTGGCGCAGCGCGTCTTGCAGCGCTTGCGCAAAGTCGCTGTCCCCGCTGTCCGTCCAGCTTAGCTGCACTGCGCGCAGGCGGTTGTCGCCGCTTGCCATGCCTTTGAGGTGGAAGCCACAGGCGGCAAGGGCGAAGGGCAGGGCGGTGAGCAGGAGGAGGCGTTTCATGGATGCGGGGTAGTGGTTAAAGGCGTGGATTGTAACAGATTTGTCTGGGCTTCCTGCCGGAGTGGGGGGGGGTGTGGGGTTTTGTTGTTGCCTTTAATTTTCGCTAACCCCCTAATTTTCCTGGCGGCCACCAATCAAAACCGCTTGGGTTTTTTCTGGGGGGCCCGGCAAGGCGCGTCGCCGAAGACAGTACGCATTTGTACGGCGCGGGTTTCCCTAAAAAATGGCTGTGCCATTTTTTAGGGTGCCCGGCGAGGCGACGCAACACCGTATGAAGCTTTCGGTGGATTGCTATAAAAGCGGGGCGACGTTGCCGTCGCCCGTGTGGTTGTGGCTGGTGGGGGTTGCTGCGCTCGGTGCTGGTTGGCTGTCAGGCGTGGCGCTGGGTGCTTTGTCGCCGTCGGCGGGGGCATTGAGCTCGCTTTCTGCGTGTAGCAGTTTTTGCAGTTCTGCCTTGCGGGCAAGGGCGGCGTCAAAGGTTTGGCGGCGCGCGGTCTGTTCGGCTGCGGGGGTGTTGTTGAGGGTGTTCCAGCTAGACGTGGTTACGATGTCGTTGGTGCGCTCACCGCGCCAGGCGGCAAGTGGCTGGCCGTTTTCGTCGTAGAGGATTTTCCTGATGTTTGGGTCAAGCCGCGAATCGTAGTCAAGCGCAAGCAGTTGGCCGTTTTGGTAGTAGTAACGCTCGCCTTTGCTGGCATCGCCCGCGCTGCTGTAGGGGTCATCCGCCTCGCTTACGCCTTGCGGCAGTCTGCTTTGGATAGCGAGGCGGCCTGCGTGGTAGTAGTTGAGGCGGCTGACGGGCGCGCCGTTTTGGTATTGCTGGATGGCGAGGATGTCGCCTGCTGTGCTGTACCAGACGGCTTTGCCGTCCACCGCAGCGGTGGTGAAGTCGCGCGGGTCGGCGTCTTTTTTCAGGGTGAGCGGCGCGGTTTGCGGTGTGCCGCTGTCCTGGTAGTAGTCTTGCACGACTAAGCGACCGTCGGCGGTTTTGCCCAGGGTTTTGCGGATAAAGCCGCCAGGGGTGGGCTGCTCGCTCGGTTTGCCGTCGCGGTCGGCGTAGAGGTCAGGCGCGGTTGCTGGGGTGTAGTCGATGGGGTTTTCTGCCGCTTGTTTGGCGTCGAGCAGGTTTTCCGGCAGGCGTGCGGTTTGTGCGGCGGGCGCTTGCAGGCTGTCTGGCTGGATGCTGTCTAGTGGCAGGGATAGGCCGAGGTTGTATTTGCGATCGCTGTTGGTTTCTGTTTTGGCATCGGAGGCTTGCGCGCTAACCCCATCCCCGCCTTCCCCCACAGGGGGAAGGGGTAGTTCGGTGGTGGCAGTTTTTTCTGTATCCGCTTTGCCTTCTGCTGCGGCAGGGGCGGTGGCGCTGTCGGCTTTGGCATCGGCGGCTTGCGCGCTAACCCCATCCCCGCCTTCACCCACAGGCGGTTCGGTGGTAGCAGCTTTTGCGGCGTCCGCTTTGCCTTCTGCTGCGGCAGGGGCGGCGACGTTGTCGGCCTTGGCATCGGCGGCTTGTGGGCTAACCCCATCCCCGCCTTCCCCCACGGGGGGAAGGGGCTGTTCGGTGGGTTGCGAGCAGTCTGTTGCGGTCGCTGCGCGGGTTTTCACACCCCCACCCCCGCCCTCCCCCGCTTCGCAGGGGAGGGGGTTAGTTGCGTTGTCGGTTTTGGCATCGGCGGCTTGCGGGCTAACCCCATCCCCGCCTTCCCCCGCAGGGGGAAGGGGCAGTTCGGTGGGTTGCGAGCAGTCTGTTGCGGTCGCTGCGCGGGTTTTCACACCCCCACCCCCGCCCTCCCCCGCTTCGCAGGGGAGGGGGTTGGTTGCGGTGGCGGCGGCTTTTTCGGCGTCCGCGTCGCTCGCCGCTTTTTCGTTCGCGCTGTCCACCGCGGTGGCTTCTATCATTTGCTGGATTTGTTCGCGTCGTGTCAGGGCGTTTTCCAGTGCCTGGCTCTGCTCGGGGTGTTCGTCCAGTACGCTCCAGCGTGCCAGTCTGTCTCGGCTGTCTTGGTAGGTGGCGAGTGGCTTGCCTTCGGGGTCGTAGAGGATTTCTTCGCGGTAGTTGGTGTAGTAGTGTTCAAGGGCGAGCAGGTGGCCGCTGGGGTAGTAGTAGCGCATGCCGTTGTTGATGTCGCCGGCGCTGCTGTAGGGGTCGTCGGCTTCGCTAACGCCGGCAGGTAGCGCGCTTTGTGCGACGAGGCGGCCGTTTTCGTAGATGTTCATCCGGCTGGTGGGTTTGCCGTCTTTGAAGGTTTGCACGGCGTAGGTGCTGCCGTCTTTGCGGTACCAGATGATTTTGCCGTCGGCGATGTCGTTGTCGAAGTTGTGCGGGTTGGCGTCTTTGACCAGGGCGAAGGGCGCGGTTTGCGGGGCGTCGCTGTCTTGGTAGTAGTCCTGCGCGACGAGGCGACCATCGGCGGTTTTGCCGAGGCTTTTGCGGTAGTAGCCGCCCGCGCTCGCTTTGTCGGTAGGGTTGCCGTGCACGTCGAAGTACCAGATTTGGTTTTCGCTGTCCGCTTGGTAGTCGATGGCGTGCGCGGTGGCTTGTTTGGCGTCAAGCAGGCTCTCGGGGTGCAGGCCGGGCTGGGCGGCAGGGGCAGGAAGGGCGATGGTTTCTGTTTTTTTCGCGCTGTCCCCATCCTCTTCGAATATTTTTTCGCGGATGGCTTTGCGCCGTTCCAGGGCAGCATGCAGGGCGTCTTGCGCTTCTTTTGTGTCGCTGAAGTGCTCTACTTCGACGTCGTCAGGGTTTTTGCCGAGGTAGAGGCCGGCAAGCGGCGTGCCTGCCGGGTCGTAGATGATGGTGTGATAGGGCGGCTCGATGGCGCTTTCGCCCTGGAGGTAGAGGATGTGGCCGTTTTCGTGGTAGTAGCGGACGTCGTTGGCGAGTTTGCCGTAGGGGTCGTCTTTGTCTTCTTCTACGCCATCCGGCAGGGCGCTTTGGGCGATGAGGCGGCCGTTTTGGTAATAATTCTGCCTGCCTTGCGGTTTGCCGCCGCGCATGGGCACAACGCTGGAAACGCTGCCGTCTTCTTTGTACCAGACGATTTTGCTGTCCACGGTGTCGTTACTGAAGTTGTGCGGGTCGGCGTCTTTCATCAGGATGAAGGGCGCGGTTTGCGGGGTGTTGCTGTCTTGGTAGTAGTCCTGCGCGACCAAGCGGCCGTCTGCGGTATGACCGAGGCTTTTGCGGTAGTAACCGCCCGCGCTCGCTTTATCGGTAGGCTTGCTGTCGCGGTCGAAATACCAGGTTTTGCCGTCGCTTTCTGCGGTGTAGTCGATGCTGATTTTGCTTGCCTGCTTGGCGTCCAAGACGCTTTCGGGAAGCAGGGCGGGCTGGGCGGCGGGTTTGGGCAGCGCGCTTTCTGCCGAAGCGCCTTCCATGAATTCGAGGTTGGCAATGCGGTTAAGCAGCGCTTTGCGGCGACCGTCTATGGCGTCGAGTTCGCTGTCATCAGGGCCATCGGCGAGGTAGCCGCCATTTTTGTCCCAACTGGTGATTTCTTTGATTTTGCCGTCGCTGCCCAGCAGGGTTGCGAGGAACGGGCTGCCGTCCTCGCGGTAGTAGAGTTCGGCGCGTTCGTCGTCTTCGTAGTCGATAAACGCCATGATGTTGCCGCTTGGGTAGTAGAGACGGATGCCTTTGGCGATGTCGAGCTGGTTGTAAGGGTCGGCCGGGTCTTCTGTCTGTTCGTCGTCGCGTGCGAATTGGGCGACGAGGCGGCCGTCGTCGTAGATGTTGAGGCGGCCGAAGGGCTTGCCATCGCGGTAGTCTTGGATGGCATCGAGGCTGCCGTCTCTGCGGTACCAGACGGTTTTGCTGTCGCTGTTGTCGCCGCTGAAGTCGTGCGGGTTGGCGTTTTCTTTCAGGATGAAGGGCGCGGTTTGTGGTTTGCCGCTGTCTTGGTAGTAGTCCTGCACGACCAGGCGGCCGTCTGCGGTTTTGCCGAGGCTTTTACGGTAGTAGCCGCCGGCACTGGCTTGGTCGGCGGGGTTGCCCTGCGCGTCGAAGTGCCAGGTTTGTTCGTCGCTATGAGGGGTGTAGTTGATGTCGGTTTTCGACGCCTGTTCGCCGTCAAGCAGGGCTGCCGGCTGGGTAGCTTTGAGGGGTTTCGGGGCAATGACCTGGTTGATGCGGACTTCTGTCTGCGCGACCGGCGGGGTTGCTTGTGGTGCGGCGGGCGGGGCGGGATTGACGATGGCAGCGGCAAGGCCGAAGGTGAGGAGGACGACGGAAAGGTCAAGCATGTGAGGGTCTCCGGTGGTAGGGAGGCGACATTATAGCCATTCCCCGCAAGCCTCATACGGTGTTGCGCCCGCCGACGATGATGACGGACGTCATTCCCAAAGCGTTGCGGCGGTGCTAACGTGGCGGGCATCAGCCATTTCCCGCATATTCCCATGACCTACGAACAGCAACTGCAACAACTCGAAGCCCTCATCAAGCAACTGGAAAACGGCGAACTCAGCCTCGACCAAGCGCTTGCCGCCTACGAACAGGGCGTCGCCCTCATCCGCGCCTGCCAGCAGCAGCTAGAGCAGGCCGAGCAACGCATCCAGCGCCTCGCCCGCGATGCCAACGGCGAGGAAACCCTCGTGCCCTTTGCCGCCCCAGGCGACAGTCAGCCATGATTCTCGAAGACGGCAAACCGCTGCGCCGCCCGCTGCCGTGGCGCATTACCGATTACCTTTGGGGCATCTTTCCCGCGCTGACCTCGCTTTTTGCGGTGGTCGCGCTGTGGCAATTCGGGCATAACCGCCTCGGCGCGATGCTCATTCCCGCGCCCGATGTCGTTTTCGTCCGTGTTTGCGCCATTTTGCTAGAGGGCAGCGAACGCTTTCACGTCCTGCTCACCCTTAAGCGTGCCGCCCTCGGCATTGGCTTCGCCCTCGCTCTCGGCATCAGCGCCGGACTGGTTGCCGGTAACAGCCGCACCCTTGTCCTGCTTTTTCGCCCGATAAACACCACCCTGCTCGGCACGCCGCCGATTATCTGGATTGTGCTTGCCATTTTTTGGTTTGGCATGGGCAGCACCAGCGTTGTTTTCACCGTCATTATTACCACCCTGCCGCTGATTTTCGCCGCCGCGCAAATGAGCGTCGCCACCATCCCGACGCCGCTTTCCGAAATGCTGCGTAGCTACCGCGTGCCGCTGCTGCGCCGCCTCAAGGCGTTTTACCTGCCGCATATCCTGCGCCAACTGCTGCCGGCGCTGATTGTCGCCGTCGGCACGGGGCTGAAAATCACCGTCATGGCGGAGCTGCTCGGCAGCGACAACGGCATCGGCAGCGCAATCGCCAGCGCGCGCGCCATGCTTGATACTGTCGATGTGATGGCCTATGTCGTCCTCATCGTCGCCATCATCATGGGCATCGAATACGGCCTGCTCGAACCGCTGCGCCGCCTCTTTGACGTAACGCGGCGCCAGTAGCGGCATAAATTCTGCTTCAGGAAACGCGCAACTGCTTTTCATCTGAACCGGAGACACCTATGCAAACCACAAACATCCTGCTTGCCACCGCCCTGCTCGCTACCCTGACCGCCTGCGGCGGAGCCGACATCACGGCCGCAGATTTGACCGCACAAGACCAGCCGGCGACAGCCGCGCCGAAAACCGCGCTCACAGCGGCAGAACAAGCCGAGTTCGCCGCCGCTAAAACCAAGACCATCGAAGGCGATTACGGCGTAAACCGCCTGGTCGTCGCGGGCAAAGAAATCATCAAATCCGACGGCAAAACCGACGAACGCGATTTCCGCAGCCTGCCTGCCGGTTTGGCTACCTTGACGAGCGAATACATTGACGCCGGTCAAAAAATCCCGGGGTATCTGCGCAGCCTGCAAGGCTTCCGCAGCGGTGTCGCCATCAACTACGCAGCCGCCAACCACAGAATGCAAACCTACGATATGTATGGCGTGCGCTTGCCGGCTGCCGAACTGCCCAGCAGCGGCAAAGTGCGCTACAGCGGCACCATCTTTGACAGCATCAATCGCGGCACTTTCACCTATGACGTCGATTACAACGCGAAAACCGGCGAAGGCAAAATCGAAGGCCTCGGCTCTGTTTACGGCACTATCCACCTGCAGCAAAGCGGTTTTACGGGTAGCAACAACGAAGGCTCGCTCATTGACGGCACCGCCAGCGCTGCCAAGGGGCAATCGATGAGCTATAGAATTTGGCTAGCCGGACACGGCACGGAAGAAGTGGTCGGTTTCTTGGTTGCACCAGGCGACGAACCCTTGGCCGGCTTCCTCGGCGAACGCGGCGACATCAGCCAATAAACCGCCATTTGCACCACGAAAAACGCCGCTTAGCCGGCGTTTTTTCTTGCGCGACTTCCCGCGCTAAAAAACAGGCGCAAGCGTATAATCCGCGCCTTATTTTCATTGGGGACAAACACATGTGTGGCATTGTTGGCATCGTAGGCAAATCCTATGTAAATCAAGCGCTTTACGACGCGCTCACCGTACTACAACACCGCGGACAGGACGCCGCCGGCATTGCAACCTGCAACGCGGACGGTCGCTTCTTCCTGCACAAAGACAACGGCCTGGTGCGCGACGTCTTCAACGAGCGCGAAATGCAGCGCCTCGTTGGCGATTACGGCATTGGTCATGTGCGCTACCCGACGGCGGGGACGTCCAGCGCCGCCGAAGCGCAGCCGCTCTACGTCAATTCGCCCTACGGCATTGCGCTCGCCCACAACGGCAATCTCACCAACACCGACGAACTCATCCGCGCCATCTACGCCAGCGACCTGCGCCACATCAACACCCATTCCGATTCCGAGGCGCTGCTCAACGTCTTCGCCCACGAAATCCAGCGCCAGCAACAACTGCGGCCGACGCCGGAAGTCATCTTCAACGCCGTCGCCGCCACCCACCGCCGCGTGCGTGGCGCTTATGCCGTTGTCGCGATGATTAGCGGTTACGGCCTCGTCGCCTTCCGCGATCCGTTCGCCATCCGCCCCATCGTTTACGGCGCGCGCACTGCCGAAGATGGCAGCAGCGAATACATGATTGCCAGCGAATCGGTCGCCCTCGAAGCACAAGGCTTTGACCTCGTGCGCGATTTAGAGCCCGGCGAGGCACTCATCATCACCAAAGACGGCGAAGTACATCACCAACAATGCGCCGAAAACCCGCGCCGCGTGCCGTGCATCTTCGAATACGTTTACTTCGCCCGCCCCGATTCCACCATTGACGGCATCAACGTTTACAAAGCCCGCCTGCGCATGGGCGAAAAACTGGCAGAGCGCATCCTCGCCACCTGGCCGGAACACGACATCGACGTCGTCATCCCTATTCCCGACACCAGCCGCAGCTCAGCCATCGAACTCGCGGCGCGCCTCGGCGTCAAATACCGCGAAGGCTTCGTCAAAAACCGCTACATCGGTCGCACCTTCATCATGCCCGGACAAAAACAGCGGAAAAAATCGGTGCGACAAAAACTGAACGCGATGACCCTCGAATTTCGCGGCAAAAACGTGCTGCTGGTCGATGATTCCATCGTGCGCGGCACGACCAGCGAACAAATCATCCAAATGGCGCGCGACGCGGGCGCGAAAAACGTCTATTTCGCCAGCGCCGCGCCGCCGGTGCGCTTCCCGAACGTCTATGGCATTGATATGCCGACGCACGAAGAACTCATCGCCTACCGCCGCGAAGAAGCGGACGTCGCCGCCGCCATTGGCGCCGACCGCGTCATCTACCAAACCCTGCCCGATCTGATTGATGCCTGCGGCAGCAGCAAACACAGCCTGCCGGAAGCCTTCGACTGCTCCGTCTTCGACGGCTGCTACATCACCGGCGATATCGACGACGCCTACCTCGCGTGCATCAAACGCCAGCACCGTGACGACAAAGCCTCGCGTAAAACGCCAATGGAAGAAAGCACAGGCGAATAACCCCATCACCGCCCAACCAACAAAATCACCGAGGAAACCCCCATGAGCCAAAACCACCCCGCTATTGCCAAACTTGCCAACATCGTCGGCCGTCGCCACCTGCTCACCGACCCGGCAAAAACTGCGCCCTACCGCAAAGGCTTCCGCTACGGCGAAGGCGACGTCCTCGCCGTCGTCCAGCCCGGCAGCCTCTACGAACTGTGGCAAGCGGCACAAACCTGCGTCGCGCACGACCTCATTATCATCATGCAGGCGAGCAACACCGGCCTCACCGGCGGCTCCGTCCCCTACGGCGACTACGACCGCCCGGTCGTCCTCATCAGCGCCCGTCGCCTGAAAGGCATCCGCCTCATCGAAGACGGCGCACAAGCCATCGCCCTGCCCGGCGCGACCCTGTACGAACTCGAAGACGAACTCGCTGCCATCGGCCGCGAACCGCACAGCGTCATCGGCTCTAGCTGCATCGGCGCTTCCATCATCGGCGGCATCTGCAACAACTCCGGCGGCGCGCTCGTCCACCGTGGCCCCGCCTACACCGAAATGGCGCTTTACGCGCGGGTGAACGAACACGGCGAACTCGAACTCATCAACCACCTCGGCATCAACCTCGGCCAGCACCCGGAAAGCCTGCTGAAGCGCCTGGAAAACGGCGACTACAGCGACGCCGACATCGCCCCCGCCAGCGGACAAACCTCCGACCACGAATACCAAACACGGGTGCGCGACATCGACGCCGACACCCCCTCGCGTTACAACAACGACGCGCGCCGCCTCTATGAAGCCTCCGGCTCGGCAGGCCGCCTCATCGTCTTCGCGGTACGCATCGACACCTTCGCCAAACCCGAACGCCAGCAAGTCTATTACATCGGCGCGCACGACCCCGACACCCTGACCGAACTGCGCCGCCACATCCTGAAAAACTTCAAAAACCTGCCCGTCTCCGGCGAATACATGCACCGCGACTGCTACGACATCGCCGAGCGCTACGGCCGCGACACCTACCTCGTCATCGACCGCCTCGGCAGCAAACACATCCCCGCCTTCTTCCGCTGGAAAAACCGCATCGACCGCCTCGGCGAAAAACTGCGCCTGAAAAACCTCGCCGACCGCTTGAGCCAATGCGCTACCGACATGCTGCCCTCGCACCTGCCGCCCTTCATGCAACAAATGCGGGAAAAATACGAACACCACCTCATCCTGAAAATGGCAGACGGCGGCGTGGACGAAGCCGACGCCTACCTTAAACAATACTTCAGCGCGCACCCGCATGATGGCGCCTACCACGTCTGCACCGGCAAAGAAGGGGCGCAGGCGACGCTGCACCGCTTCGCCGCCGCTGGTGCTGCCAACCGCTACCATGCGGTCAAAGGCGACGCAGTTGGCGACCTCTTGGCGCTGGACATCGCGCTGCGCCGCAACGAACACGACTGGTTCGAGCGCCTGCCCGTCGAAATCGACCAGCACATCGCGCTCAAACTCTACTACGGCCACTACTTCTGCCACGTCATGCACCAAGACTACGTCCTGAAACCCGGCAGCGACGCGGCGGCGGTCAAACACGCACTGCTCGCCTACCTTGACGGCAAAGGCGCGGAATACCCGGCAGAGCACAACGTCGGCCACCTCTACCCGGCGAAAGAAGCGCTTGCCGACTTCTACCGCGCGCAAGACCCGACCAACAGCTTAAACCCCGGCATCGGCAAAACCACGAAAAAGAAAAACTGGGAAAAAAGCTGCTGCGGCGGGCATTGAGCGCTTAAAACCGCCATAAGGTGCGCTTCGGCGCACCATTTTTTTGCCCGATGTTTTGTCACGGTGCGCCCTGCAAAATCGTCGCTCGTCCCGCCGAGCGAAGGGCAATCTAAACTGCCGCCTGCCACTGCCACGGCGCGAAGCGGGCGGCGAGGTTCAGCGCAAGCAAAGCGAGCAACACGCAGGTGTTGGTGTGCGGATAGTCGCCAAACGGCAGGATGGTGTGCAGATGCAGCGGCGGCAGCCAGTCCAGCCACGGCAGCGGAGGGTCGGCGAACGGCAGGACAAGCGCACCCTGCTGGACAAGGAGGTTCAGCGTCAGCCAGGCGGCAATAAGGACGCTGTTGGCGGCAAACAGCCCGTAGGCAAGCGGCAGGGGATGCGGCGGCGCATGGTCTTCGTCATCCGGCGCTGGCCAGTTTGTATCCAGGCAGGTGCGGGCGGTGGCAGCGATGGCGCAGACGTGGTCATAATCGCCAAGCGGAGCGGTGAGTATGCCGTGGTTATCGCCGGCCTGGTCTTCAATGAGCAGGCGCTGCGCGTGGTAGCGGCTCGCTTCTTCCGCACCGATGTAGGCGATTTCTTCCCAAGCGATGTGGCAGGTAAGCGCGCCCACCTGGAGCGCAGTGCCACGCGCCGGGATTTGCCCAAGGCGGCGCTTGCGGCGGTTTTTTAGTGCCAAGTGGACGCCGCTACCATCCAGGCGGACGAGCGGTGCGGCGTGCTGGCTCAAGGCATGGCGCGCCGCTTGCCAAGCGGCACGGGCGCTGAAGAGGATGGGCAGCAGCAGGGCAAGGGCGATGGGGTGGCCGTTGGCAACGCCGCGACTGGTTAGCATGGCGAGTAGCGCGGTCAGTAGCAACCAGGCGAAGGTGTGCCAGTTGCCACGCGCGACGGCGCGCGGGTGTTTGTACCATTGATGCGGCGCGACGTTATGCGGCGGCGCTGCTGTCCGCCGGGGTGCGGTGCTGTCCGGCGGAGCGTCGCTGACCGCCTGCCAGCGCCACGGCGCGCGCCAGGCGATAAGGTTGGCAAGGCTGATAGCGACGAGATAGGCCGGCAATGCTTCGGCAACGCTGTCCGCTAAGCGGATGCTGCCGCTGGCGAGGGCGAAGATGGCCAAAGCGGTGCAGCCATTGGCGGCAAGCAGCAACCAGGCAAACGGACGGATGCGCAGCGGGTAACTGGGGCGCGTGTCCGCTTTGCCGCCGAAGTGGCGGGTCAGCCGCAGCAGCGCTTCGCGGGCGGCCGGGGAGCGGGTTTCTTGCTGGATTTCGGCACGCAGCGCGGCGGTGCTGTCGGTCGTGGACGGCAGAAGGTCGTTTTTCAGTTCAGCGATGACTTGCGCCAGTTCTGCCTGTTCTGTCGGGTCGAAGTCGCTGTTGGCAAGCGTGTCACGGTAAACGCGCGTAATGGTGTCATCCATCGCTTGTGCGTTGTATTGTGCTTTGCCCTGCTGGCAGGCGGCGACGATGTCCTGCGCGCTACGGTAGCCGATGCGGGCGATGGGGATGCTTTTTTGCCCGTAATCGCTGCGGATGGTAAGCAGCCAGGGGCGGGGCGCGTGCGTTATGACAGCGGGGCGCTCATCAATCGTCGCATAGCGGTAATCGCGCCACGCTATGGTACTGCTGCGGAAGTGAATGCCGTTGCCGTCGAGGCGGAGCAGCGGTTCGCCGGGCAGAAGAAATGCGGTCAGTATGCTGGCGGTGGCAAGGGTGAGGCAGAGCAGCAAACCGGCGGCGTGCCACCACGGGTACACGGTGCCATGTGCGAGGCGCACGGCAAGGACGGCAGCGATGGCGAGCGTGCAGTAAATCAGGAAGTTGCTGTGGCGGATGTAGTGTGGCTGGGTGTACCAAGTTCGAGTTGTTGGCATGGGCAAGAGAGGTTATGGGGAAGATGAAAAACGCCGGTACGAAACCGGCGTTTGTGGGGGGGGGGGGGGTCAGAAGTAGCGCAGCCATAAATAGACGTGCGAAATCAGGATAGTCAGCAGCATCAGCGGGAAGGCGTATTTGGCGAACTGCACCATGCCGATGGGTTGCTTCGCCTTCTCGGCGAACGCGGCGACGGTGAGGTTGGCACTGGCGCCAATCAGCGTGCCGTTACCGCCCAAGCAAGCGCCGAGCGCCAGCGCCCACCATACCGGTTCAAAAGATTCGGGCGGGATGCCGTTGCCTGCCGCCTGCAAGAGCGGAATCATGGTGGCGACGAAGGGGATGTTGTCCAGCACCGAGGAAAGCAGGGCAGAGACCCACAACACGGCAAACGCCATTTTCGGCACATTGCCATCGGTGGCGGCGATGAGTTTCTCGCCGAGGATTTCCAACAGGCCGCTTTGCTCGACCGCGCCGACGATAATGAACAGCCCCATGAAGAAGAAGATGGTAATCCACTCAACTTCGGCGAAGGCGTGATGCACATTTTCGCTTTGTTTTTCCGCCGGTTGCCGACCGTAGGCGAGCAACATCAACAGCGCCGCACCGGAAAGCGCCACCGTGCCGGGTTCAATGTGCAGCGGGTGGCCGAGGAAAAAGCCCAAAAGGACGAGGGCGAAAACGCAGGCGCTTTTCTTCAGCAGGCGGACGTCGGTAATCGCCTCTTTTTCATCGAAACGCATGATGCGGGCGCGGGCGCGCAGGGTGGTTTTCAGCTGGCGCCGCTGCGTCAGCCACAGCATGAGACCAACGGCAAAGAGGATGATGATGGCAATCGGCGTCAGGTGATAGATAAATGCCTCAAAACTTAGCCCGTTTTTTGAGCCGATGATGATGTTCGGCGGGTCACCAATCAGCGTCGCGGTACCGCCGATATTGGAAGCGACGATGGTGGCGAACAGATAGGGGAAGGCACGCACGTTGAGCTGTTCGGTAATCAGCAGGGTGATGGGGGTGATGAGCAGCACCGTGGTAACGTTATCCAAGAGCGCGGAGAAAAGCGCGGTGATACCGGTGAGCATCAGCAAAATGCCGATGGGGTTGGCGCGCACCCATTTCGCCGAGCGAATGGCAACGTATTGAAATATCCCGGTTTTCGCGGTGATGCTGACCAGCATCATCATGCCGATAAGCAGCCAAAGGGTGTTGAAATCGACCTTGTGCAGCGCCTGTTCCTGATTGAGCAAGCCGCAATAAATCATCAGCATCGCGCCAAAAAGGGCAATGACGGCGCGGTTTAGTTTCTCGGTAATCAGGAAGATATAGACGACAATAAGGATGATGCCGGAGAGCCACATTGGGTTCATGCCAAAAATTGCGTGTGTTTGCATAACTTATCCTTTAACACCCTGAATATGATCGAGAACGCCGTTGATACTGACCACGCCGAGGAAACGGCGGCTGCCTTTCTCAATAATGATTGCATGGCTATGGTGTTGATAAATGAGATAAAGCGCTTCCATCAGGCTGGTTTCCGGGTTGAGCAGGGGGATATTTTTGGTAATCAGATAATCGGTAATGGGCTCGTCGTCGTATTGGCTCAAGCGCTCGCGCAATTCGCTAACCGTGGTTTTCATGAAATCCAGTTCGGGCAGTTTTTTGCCATACGCCGGATTGGCGGTAATACCACGCGGCAGAAGCAATTCAATAACCGTCATACTGCTAAAAATGCCAATAAAGTCTCCCGCATCATCAACCACGGGAAAATAACGCACACCACTGTGGTGCGTCGCTGCCAGCGCCTCAGCAATCGTCATCGCCGGGTGCAGCGTGCGCGGGTGTTCAATCATGATGTCGCGGCAGGTGTAGTTCTTCATAAAGCCTCCAAATGGCATTTGCAGATGAAAAAGTCTTAACGCCCGCATTGTAGCGTCTGCTTTCACGGAAAACCACAGAGAAACCGGGCTATTCATCATTATGGACGATGATTTCTGATGCTATTTATAGCAATCCACCGAAAGCCTCATACGGTGTTGCGCTGCCTAACCGGGCACCCTAGAAAATAGCGCAGCTATTTTCTAGGGAAACCCGCGCCGTACAAATGCGTACTGTCTTCGGCAGTGCGCCTTGTCTGAAACTTTCGGTGTATCGCTATATTTACGGATTGGCTAGAAACACCATCTCGCTTTTTTTGTGCGTGAATGCCCAAATTATTCGCGCGAATGATTGCCGGATAATATTTTGGCGCGTATTGGACAAAATGATGGCTGTCAGTCCTTATTAAATAGAGAAATAATCCTTGCTCAAGCTCGCCTTATTTTTCATTTCCTATTTGCGCTTTAAGTCGGCAAATATCCCGTCCAGCAGCTTGGGGGTGTTGTGGATGCCCAAAGTGGATTGCTATACAACTCCTACCTCGCGCCAGGCAAGCAGTTCGTCGGCAGTGATGACGCAGACGCCTTCGCCGCCGCGTTCGAATTCGACCCAGTCAAAGCCCGCTTCCGGGTAGGCTTCTTCCAAGAGCGGCCAGGTCATGCCGACTTCCAGCACCAGCAGGCCGCGTTCGGTCAGGTAGTCCGGCGCCTCGTGCAGCAGGCGGCGGGTGAAGTCGAGGCCGTCTTCGCCGGAGACCAGCGCCTGCCGCGGTTCGTGGCGGTATTCGGCGGCGATGTCGTCCATTTCTGCCGCTTCCACGTAGGGCGGGTTGCAGATGATCCAGTCGAACTGGCCGTGCACGGCGGCGAGGCCGTCGCCTTGGCAGATTTCCACGCTATCCGCCATGCGGAAGCGTTCGCAGTTGAGGCGGGCGACTTCTAGCGCATCCGCATCAAGGTCGGCGAGGACAACTTCCGCCTGCGGCTGTTGCAGTTGGGCGAGGATGCCGAGGCAGCCGCTGCCGCAGCAGAGGTCAAGGATGCGCTCCGGCGCTTCGCCTTGCGGCCACCACGGCGCGAGGTCGCGCGCGATGAGTTCGGCGATGGGCGAGCGCGGGATGAGGGCGCGTTCGTCAATGTAGAATTCGTAGCCGCCGTAGAGGGTGCGGCGGGTGAGGTAAGGCACCGGGATGCGCTCGCGGATACGCCGCTCCAGCGTGTCGCGGAGGGTGGTGATTTCGGCGTCGGTGAGGCGGGCGGCGAAGTAGGCGGGGCTCAGGTCGTAGGGCAGTTTGAGCAGACCGAGGACGAGGGCTGCGGCTTCGTCGAGGGCGTTGTCGGTGCCGTGGCCGTAATAGACGTCGGCGGCGGCGAGGCGGCTCGCGCTGTAGCGTATCCAGTCGAGCAGGGTGGCGAGTGCGTGCATGGGTTTTCCGGGGCTGTTAGAATGAGCGCCGTTTTCACGGCTTTTCGGCTTTTTTAATGAGAAATTCCAACGCGTTATTTGGGCTGGCGCTTCTGCTGTTTGCCGGTTTTTTATTTTACTTGCTAGCTCCTGTCCTCACACCTTTTTTCTTGGCGACGCTGCTCGCTTATTTGGGCGATCCGCTGGTTGATCGCCTGCAACGCTGGCGCCTGTCGCGCACGACGGCGGTGGTCACGGTGTTCTGCGGCATTTTTCTGTTTTTCGCGCTGATTGTGCTGGTGGTGATTCCGGCGATTGGTGGGCAGATTGACCGCGTCGTCGGCAAGTTGCCCAACTATGGCCAATGGTTGCAGCAAAGCGCGCTGCCGCGGCTTGCCGCGCTGTTTGACATCACCCCCGGCGAGTTCCGGATTGACGACATCATTGCCGCCATCAAGGACAATCTCGGCTCGTCGGCGACGCTTTTGAAGAATGTGCTGGCGAAGGTGACGGGGTCTGCGAACTGGATTATCAGCTTCGTCAGCTATCTGGTGCTGGTGCCGGTGATTACCTTTTATATGCTGCGCGACTGGGACGCGATGGTGGCAAAGACCGCCGAACTGGTGCCGCGCAAGGCGATTGGCACGGTAACGCTCCTGGTGCGCCGCTCCGATGAAGTCCTCGGCGGCTTTTTGCGCGGGCAACTGCTGGTGATGAGCGGCCTCGGCCTCATCTACGCCGTCGGCCTGACCGCACTCGGCCTCGACATGGCGATTGCCATCGGCATCTTCGCCGGCCTGGTGAGCTTCGTGCCGTATCTCGGCCTCATCGTCGGCATGGCGCTTGCGGGCGGCATGGCGCTGTTGCAGTTTCAGGACGTGTCGCACCTCGTCGGCGTCGTCGCCGTCTTCGGCATCGCGCAGGCCATCGAAGGCATGGTGCTGACGCCGAAATTCGTCGGCGACCGCATCGGCCTGCATCCGGTCGCCGTTCTCTTTGCCGTGCTCGCCGGCGGCCAGCTCTTTGGCTTCATGGGCGTGCTGCTCGCCCTGCCCGCCGCCGCCGTGATTAACGTCTTCCTCGGCTACTGCAAACAGCACTACCTGCAAAGCGACGTCTATGCCGACGACGACCCCGCCCCGCCGGAAGACCCTGAAAACGAAGCCGCCCCCGAACTCCCACCCCCGGAAAACCCCGGACCATGAAAAAACACCTCCTCGCCCTCATCGCCGCTGCCGGATTGCTGACCGCGTGCAGCAGCGCCATCGACGCCAACGGCTACACCTACGACCCGTGGGAGCCGTTCAACCGCAAAGTCTTCGTCTTTAACGACACTCTTGACACCTACCTGCTCAAACCCCTCGCCACTGGCTACGACACCATCACCCCCGCGCCGGTGAAAAAAGGCATCAGCAACTTCTTCGGCAACCTCGGCGACGTCGGCTCATTTGCCAACAGCCTGCTCCAGCTCAAATTCCGCCAGTCGCTGCAAATACTGGCGCGCGTTATCGACAACACCGTCTATGGCCTCGGCGGCCTCATCGACGTCGCCACGCCGATGGGCAACCCGAAAATCCACGAAGACTTCGGCACGACCCTTGCCCACTACGGCGTCAACAGCGGCCCCTTCCTCATGCTGCCGCTCTTTGGCCCCTCCACCGTGCGCGACGGTTTCGGCCGCGTCGTTGATCCCGCGATCGCGCCGCCGCGCCTCGCCATCGGCGACAAAACCGCCTATTGGACGCTCACTGCCGTCAACGGCATCCAGACGCGCGCCCAACTGCTGCCGCTGGAAAAAGTCGCCACCGACCAGCCGACTGACAAATACACCCTGGTGCGTGACACCTGGCTGCAATACCGCTTCGGCCAAGTTACCGGCGAACAGCGCAGCGCGGGCGAACAAAAAGCACTGGATGACATCTTCGAACAAGAACAACACGTTGAAACTCAATAAACAACAGCGGCGACGCATCGCCGCACAACAAGCCGACAAACTGGCAGAAGGCGACGCGAGCCAAAGCGCCACCGTCGTCTGCCACCTCGGCTACCAACTCATCCTCGAACAATACGGCGCACTCCTCACCGCCGACTGGCGCAAACACAGCGGCGACATCGCCTGCAACGACCGCGTCCTCATCCACCGCAGCGACGACAGCCACGCCGTGGTTGAAGCCATCCTGCCGCGCCACAACGCGCTCGCCAAATGGCAGGGACGCAAGGCCAAAACCATCGCCGCCAACCTTGACCAACTGCTCATCACCATCGCCGCAGAACCCCTCTGGCAAGAAAACCTCATCGACCGCCACCTCATCGCCGCCCACTACGCAGGCATCCCCGCCGCCATCCTGCTCAACAAAACCGACCTGCTGGACGATGCCGCTACCGCCGCCCTGGAAGCGCGCCTTGCCCCCTACCAGGCGCTCGACATCCCCGTGTACCGCGCCAGCCTGCAAGAAAACGGCGTCCCCGCTGACCTCGCCGCCTGGTTGCAGGACAAACAAACCATCCTCTGCGGCCAATCCGGCGTCGGCAAATCCAGCCTCATCCGCAGCCTCAAACCCGACGCCGACATCTGGATACAAGCCATATCAGAGGCGACCGGCCACGGCCGCCACACCACCACCAACCTGCGCCGTTACCCGCTTGACGACGCGACCGCCCTCATCGACACCCCCGGCGTGCGCGGATTTGCCCTCGAACACCTCGACCGTGCGCAAATACTCGCCGCCTGCCCGGACATCCGCGAACACGCCAGCCGCTGCCGCTTCCATGACTGCGACCACCAGACCGCGCCCGACTGCGCCGTCCTTGCCGCGCTGGAGCGTGGCGACATCGCCCCCGCCCGCTACCACAACCTGTTACAACTGCTGGCGAACCCCTGATGCGCGCAAAACCCGGCTTCTACGCCCGCAACCACATCGACAAAGCGCTGTTCCTCCGCTACAGCGCGCTCTTTACCGCCTTGCTGGCAGCGCTGCTTCTTTACTCACCGCTCTTTCACCTAATCTTTCTGTCCCTGGTCTTAATAAGCGGCGGGCTGATACCCACCCGGCGCGAACCCAGCCACCTGCGCAGCCTGATGTACGGCCTTTACTACGGCTGCCTGATTACCGCCATCCCGCTCGCCGCGCTGCTGTTTGGCTGGTTCTAAACACCCAACCCCCCAAAAACCATGCCCGAATTACTCACCACCTACCAAAACCGCATCGAAGCCGCCCTCGCCCAAGCCCTGCCAGCGGCGGGCGAACGCCTGGCCGATGCGATGCGCTACGCCACCCTCGGTGGCGGCAAACGCCTGCGCGCCGCCCTCACCTACGCCAGCGCCGATGCCTTCGCCGTGCCGCTGCACGCCGTTGATGCCGCTGCCTGCGCGGTAGAAGCCATCCACGCCTACTCGCTCATTCACGACGACCTGCCGGCGATGGACGACGACGACCTGCGCCGCGGCCGTCCCAGCACGCACCGTGCCTATGACGAAGCGACCGCCATCCTCGCCGGCGACGCACTCAATACCCTCGCCTTTGCCTTGCTGGCGGACAGCCCGCTCGCGCCTGCGGTCAAACTGGCGCAAATCCAGACCCTCGCCAGCGCTGCCGGTTGGGCAGGGATGATAGGCGGGCAAATGCGCGACATGGCGGCGACCGGGCAGACCCTCACCCTGCCACAACTACAAACCATCCACCGCGGCAAAACCGGCGCGCTCATCCGCGCCGCGCTGCACCTCGGCGCGCTGCCCGCCGCTAACTACGGCGCGCACGCGGCAACATTAAATGAACTCGGCGAAGCGCTGGGCATCGCCTACCAAATCGCCGACGACATCTTGGACGCCACCGCCGACAGCGCCACCCTCGGCAAAACCGCGGGCAAAGACGCGGTGCAGGGCAAAAACACCTACCCGGCACTGCTTGGCCTGGACGCAAGCCGCGCTGCGCTTGCCGAACACAGCGCCCGCGCGCAAGCCGCCGCCGCGCGCCTACCGCACGGCGCACCACAACTGCAAGCGCTGCTCGCCCGCATTAGCCAGCGCAGTCATTAAAACGCGGGTGTTATTCAATCTTTGCCCGCTTGAAGCGTAGCGCGTTGCCGAAGACGGATATGGAATCCGTAGGTCGGGCATTTATGCCCGACTTTTGCGAATGGGATTTGTCGGGCATAAATGCCCGACCTACTGCTGAAATCCCTTCCCCCGTGGGGCTAAAACCGCTCGCACCCAATGCCCCGCAACACCGTTCGGGCTTTGCCCAGCTTGCGCCACACAAAAAAGCCGCCTGCTGGCGGCTTTTTGCGGGTGATGCCCTGACGTAGCGGGCAGGGGCAAGCACGGCTAGGGCGTGTTTACAATTGGACAATCCCCCTCCCCTGCAGGGCGCACTAGCGCCCGCAGCGGGGGAGGGCTGGGGTGGGGGTGGGCGATATTGCTTGCGAGATAAGATTTCGATTTTTCACGTTTGCTGCCCCCACCCTAAC